>JAEUPF010000177.1 GCA_016790425.1 Rubrivivax sp. | reverse complement strand
AGACGCAGGCCGCCGGCGCGTTGACGTTCCCCGTCATCCAGCGCCTCGTGAAGCGCGTCGTGACCGTGAGCGACATGCAGCTCGTCAAGACGATGCGCTTCTTCGCCGAGCGCATGAAGATGGTCGTCGAGCCCACCGGCTGCCTGGCTGCCGCGGCGGTGCTGGAGGGCGCCGTCGAAGCGCGCGGCCAGCGCGTGGGCATCATCGTCAGCGGCGGCAACGTCGACCTCGCCGCCTACGGCGCGATGCTCGCCAGCGGCAAGCCAGCCTGAGGCGCCGAGCGGCGGGCCCCCCGGAAGATCACGAAGAAGAACGTCCGCGAAGGAGACACCGTGAGCGACGCTTCCGCCGCGGCACCCGCCGCCCCCGACCCCGACGCCGCCAAGCGCCTGAAGGAGCACGTCGAGAGGCTGGTGGCGCGCCCGGCCGCCGAGACGAGCGGCAGCGTGCAGATCGGCGCCCGCCCATTCGACTACACCGCCTCGGCGGCCTTCATCGCCGTCGGGGCCGAGGGCCTCGCCGGTGCCGGCGGCGAGCCGCAGGCGGCGGTGCTGACCACCGCCTACCTGCTCAAGGGCGTCGCGGCGGCGCAGCGCCCGGTGTGCTTCGCGTTCAACGGCGGGCCGGGGTCGGCCTCGATCTGGCTGCACCTGGGCGCGCTGGGTCCCAAGCGTGTCGTCGTCCCCGACGACGGCTCGATGCCGCTGCCGCCCTACGCGGTGGAGGACAACCCGCTGACCTGGTTCGAGCACTTCGACCTCGTCTTCATCGACCCGCCGCACACCGGCTGGTCGGCCTCGGCCAGCGAGGCAGCGCGCAAGAAGCTGCTTTCGGTGGACGGCGACGCCGAGGCGCTGGCCGAGGTCATCCGCCTGTGGCTGACGCGGCACAAGCGCTGGGGCTCGGCGGTGTACCTGGCCGGCGAGAGCTACGGCACGACGCGCGGCGCGGCGATCGCCGACCGGCTGCAGACGCTCGGCGTGGCGCTGTCGGGCCTGGTGCTCGTCTCGTGCGCGCTCGACCTGCAAAGCCTGGTCTTCGCCCCCGCCAACGACCTGCCGTATGCGCTGTTCGTGCCCGGTTTCGCCAACGCGGCGCAGTTCCACGGCCTGCTGCGCGGCAGCCTGGGCGCCTCGCCCGCGGCGGCGCGCGCCGCGGCCGAGGAGTTCGTGCAGCAGGACTACGCGGCGGCGCTGCACGCCGGCTCGCGGCTGAGCGAGAAGGAGCGCAGCCGCATCGCCAGGCGCTTGGCCGAGGTGACCGGCCTGCCGCGCGCGCTCGTCGAGGAGAAGGACCTGCGCATCAGCGACCAGACCTTCTTCTTCGAGGCGCTGCGCGATCGCGGGCTGATCGTCGGCCGCCTCGAAGCGCGCGCCACCGGCCCGATGGCCGCCAGCCGCACCCGCGAGTGGGAGTTCGACCCCGGCATCGAGGCGATCGCCTCGCCTTACACGATGGCGGCGATGGCGTACTTCCGCGAACAGCTGGGCCTGGACATCGAAGCGCGCTACCAGGTCCTCAACGTCGACGTGAACCGCGGCTGGAACTGGAGCCGCGACGCCGCCGGCGGCTTCGACCGCATGGGCTTTGCCTCGACGAGCCCCGATCTGGCGCGCGCGATGCGCCGCAACCCGCACCTGAAGGTGCTCGCCGCCAGCGGCCGCTACGACCTGGGCACGCCCTACAGCGCCAGCGACTGGTCGCTGGCGCGGCTGGACATCCCGGGCGCGGTGCGCCAGCGCGTCAGCCACCGCTACTACGACGCCGGGCACATGATGTACACGCGCCAGGCCGACCTCGCCCAGCTCAAGGCCGACCTCGCGGCCTGGCTGAAGCCGCCGCGCGGCGCACGCGCCGCGCTCGCTGCTTCCTCTTCTTCTTCCGCAACCGATGCCCGCCATGGCGAACGCCGCACCGCACGTCGCGATCCTCACCGGCGGGGGTGACTGCCCCGGCCTGAACGCCGTCATCCGCGCGGTGACGCTGGCGCTGATGCGCGAGTGCCCCGGCGCCCGCATCACCGGCGTCGAGCGCGGCTTCCACGGCCTGGTGGCGCGTCGCGTGCGGCCGCTGGCCGAGGCCGACGTCGCCGGCATCCTGGCCGAAGGCGGCACGATCCTCGGCACGCACAACCGCTGCGACCCTTTCGCCTGGGAAGGCGCCGACCGCTCGGCAGCGGCGATGGCCTTCGTGCGCGAGCTCGGCATCGACGCGCTGGTGGCCATCGGCGGCGACGGCACGATGCAGATCGCCGGCCGCTTCGAGACACTCGGGCTGTCGGTGGTGGGCGTGCCGAAGACGATCGACAACGACCTGCCGGCCACCGACCGCTGCTTCGGTTTCGACAGCGCGGTGGCGGTGGTGGCCGAGTCGCTCGACCGCCTGGCGACGACGGCGCGCAGCCACGGCCGCGTGATGATCCTCGAGACGATGGGGCGGCACGCCGGCTGGATCGCGCTCGAAGGCGGGCTGGCCGGCGGCGCCGACGCCATCCTGATCCCCGAACTGCCGTTCTCGCTGCAGGCGCTGGCGGCGCGGGCCCAGGAGCGCGAGCGCGCCGGTTCGAGCCTGCTCGTGTGCATTGCCGAGGGCGTGGCGCTCGACGGCGCCGAGCCCGTGCGGCAGGCGCACGAGGCGGCCGCGCCGGCCGCGGACCCCAGTGCGCAGCCGCGCCTGGGGGGCGTCGGGCAGGTCCTGCAGCAACGCCTGCAGCCCCTGGTGGGCTGCGAAGTGCGCAGCACGCTGCTCGGCCACGTGCAGCGCGGCGGCACGCCCACCGCCTACGACCGGGTGCTGGCCACGCGCTACGGCGTGCACGCGGCCGAGCTGGTGGCGGCGCGCCGCTTCGGGCGCATGGTGGCGCTGCAGAACGAGCACGTCACCAGCGTGCCGCTGGCCGAGGTGGCCGGCCGCTCGCGGCCGGTGCCGCCCGACCACGAACTGCTGCGCGCCGCGCGCGGCACCGGCGTGCTGCTGGGCTGAGCTGGCCTGCGGCGGCGCCGTCAACCGCCGGCGAAGTCGCGCACGTCGGTCACCGGCTGCGTGCCGAAGCCGGCGTCGTCCAGGCACGCCAGCACGCGCGCCGCCGCCGCCGCGGGCGTTGCGAGCTGGCCGCCTTCGTCGAGCGCGACGAAGCGCTGCCGCGCCGGGAAAACGGTGGCGTCGGCGGCGCGAAGCTGCACCTGCATGTCGGTGTCGATGACGCCTGGCGCGAGCGACACGACGCGGGCGCCGTTCGGCCGCGCCGCCTCCTCGAGCGCGAGCGCACGCGCGAGGTGATCGAGCCCGGCCTTGGCGGCGCAGTACGAAGCGGCGCCGGCCATCGCCGTGCGCCCGAGACCCGAGGAGACGAAGACGAGCTTGCGCGGGGTGCGCCAGCCTGCGGTCGCGCGCAGGAAGGCAGCGCTCAGCACGAGCGGCGCTTCGAGGTTCACGCGCATCGCCTGGGCGAGTTCGGCCAGCGGCACGTCTGCCAGCGGCGCCGGGGTCGACAGCGAGGCGGCGTTGTGGACGATGAGCACGTTGCGCCAGGGCGGGGCGCGCCTGGCCTGCAACCATGCTTCGAGGCGCCCCGCCAGCGGCAGCGGCTCGGCAAGGTCGGCGTTCCAGTCGTCGTGCGGCGCCCGGCCGTCGGCAGCGGGCAGCAGGCACGGCCGGCGCGAGATCGTCAACAACGTCGCGCCGCGCCCGTGCAGCGCCGCGGCCAGCGCGAGGCCCAGGCCGCGCGAGGCGCCGGTGACGATGGCCAGCTCATGGCCGTTCGAGGGTGTGTTCATGCTTCGGCCTTCCCTGGGCAGATCTGGCGCGCCGGCTCAGAACGGCGCCGGACTCTCGATCGCCAGCGCGCGGCCATCGCGCGGATGGGCAAAGGCCAGCGCACTCGCGTGCAACAGCAGCCGCGGCTCGCCGGCGGCGCCGGCTTCGCCGTACAGCGTGTCGCCGACGATCGGGTGGCCGATGCTCGCCAGGTGCACGCGCAGCTGGTGCGTGCGCCCGCTGAGTGGCTCGAGCTCCAGATGCGTGCGTGCTGCGGCTGCGTCGCGCGCGAGCACGCGCCAGCGCGTCAGCGAGGGTCGGCCGTGCACGCGGTCGATGCGCTGGCGCGGCCGGTTCGGCCAGTCGGCGGCGAGCGGCGCTTCGACTTCGCCGGTGTCTTCCTCGACGAGCCCGTGCACGACGGCGCGATAGCGCTTGCCGACGCGGCGGGCCGCGAAGGCGTCGCCGAGCGCGCGCTGCACCGCGGCGCTGCGCGCGAAGAGCATCAGGCCCGAGGTGGCCATGTCCAGACGGTGCACGACGAGCGCGCCGGGCCAGCGGGCAGCGACGTCGGCGGTCAGGCAATCGCGGCCCGCTTCGCCGCGGCCGGGCACGGCCAGGCGGCCGGCGGGCTTCTCCACCGCCAGCAGGTCAGCGTCTTCGTGCCACACGTGCATGCAGCGCCGAGGATAGCGAGCGGGGACCGGCCCCTTGACGCGATGGCCTTGCCTCGGGCACAGTGCGCGCCGCTTTGCGCCATGTTGCTGCCGAAGCATCGAGCCCCCGGCGCCGCTGCCGGGTTCTCCCACCACCCGCCCAGAGGAGGCCGCGATGAAGACCCGAGACATTGCCCCCCTGTCGGTCCGTGGTGCCCGGGCTTCGTGCGCGAGGCCTGGCCTGCGCGCACGCTGAAGGCGTTGGCGGCCGCTCTGCGAGGCGGCCTCGCCCACAGCCGCCCTGCAGCGCACCGTGACCTGAGCGTCGCGGTCCGACCCACGACAACCCCTGTCACCTGAGCGCCGCCCGGCGCGGCTTGGCCGTTGCCGCCGCGGAACGAGGGTTCCTTGCGCCATGCCGCGCTCGCCCGCTCGGGCGCGCGCGCGCCGCGCGGACCCGGCACGCACGCGAAAGAAGAGTCACCGATGTTCGACGACGAATCACTGGCGGAACTGCGCGGCATCGGCCTCGCGCCCGCCATGGCCCGGCAGGCGCAGCAACGCCTGCTGGAGGATCAACCGCCACAGCCCCAAGGGGCTGGCCCTCGCACGGCCGCGCCGCCGGCCTTGATGCGCGTGGCCGAAGTGCAGCGCGAAGGCGTGACGCTGCATGACGGTCGAATGGAGCACGCGGCGCGCATGCTGCCGGCCCTGCGCGGCGCGCTCGCCGCGCAAGCCGACGCCCTGGCGGTCGGCGACTGGGTGCTGGCCACGCGCAACGCGTTCGGCGAGTGGTGGGTGGGCGAACGCCTGCCGCCGCTCAGCCAGCTCGCGCGCCGCTTGCACGATGGCCGCGACAAGGTCGAGCGCGTGGTCATCGTCAGCAACGCCGACACGGCGATGCTGGTGATGGGACTGGACCACGATTTCAACCTGCGCCGGCTGGAACGCTACGTGGCGCTGGTGCGCATGGCCGGCGTGACGCCGCTGGTGGTGCTGACCAAGGCCGACCTGTGCGCCGATGCGGTGCTCATCGCCGAACGGCAGGCCGCGGCGCAGGCGCTGCTGCCCGCGGGTGCGGTGGCCGTCGCACTGTCGGCGCTGGGCGAAGAACCGCAGCGGCTGCTGGCGCCGTGGCTCGGCAGCGGGCAGACGGTGGTGATGCTCGGCTCCAGCGGTGCGGGCAAGAGCACGCTCACCAACGCGCTCGTCGGGCACGCCGTGCAGCGCACCGGCGCCCTGCGCGCCGGCGATGGCCGCGGCCGCCACACGACGACGGCGCGCGTGCTGCACCGCGCCGCCGCCGGCGGCTGCATCATCGACACGCCGGGCCTGCGCACGCTGCGCCTGGACGGCGATGGGCGCTCGCTGGAGCATGTGTTCGACGACATCGCCCGGCGCGCGCTGTCGTGCCGCTTCCGCGATTGCCGGCACGAGAGCGAACCGGGTTGCGCGGTGCGCGGCGCGGTGAGCGACGAGCGCCTGCGCAACTGGGGCAAGCTGCAACGCGAGGCCCGCCGCGACACGCAGACGGCGCTCGAACGCAAGGCCGAAGTCGCGCTGTGGAAAGCGCGCGCGCGCGGCGCCAGGGCGCGCATGGAAGCCAAGCGGGGCGGCGAGCGGTGAGCGGTGCGCGGTAGGCCACGCGCAGGCCGGCGGCGGCCGCCGGCAGCGCGCTTCAGCGCCCGGCCAGCGTGTCGCGCCGCGCCAGCGCCGGAAAGAGGCCCAGCCACAGCGCCGCCACCGCGATCGTGCCGAGGCCGCCGAGCACCACCGAGCCCACCGGCCCGAGCCAGGCCGCGGTGGCGCCGGACTCGAACTCGCCGAGCTGGTTGCTGGCGCCGATGAAGACGGAATTCACCGCGCTGACGCGGCCGCGCATCGCGTCGGGGGTCTCCAGCTGCACCAGCGACTGCCGGATGACGACGCTCACCATGTCGGCGGCACCTGAGACCGCCAGCGCGGCCATCGCCAGCCAGAAGGAGGTGGCGACGCCGAACACGAGCGTCGCCGCGCCGAACAGCGCCACGGCGCCCAGCAGCGTGCGGCCCGCGCGGCGGCGGATCGGCCAGCGCGTCAGCGCCAGCGACATGCCGAGCGCCCCCAGCGCCGGCGCGCCGCGCAGCAGGCCGAGGCCGAGCGCGTCGGTGTGCAGGATGTCGCGGGCGAACATCGGCAGCAGCGCCGTCGCCCCACCGAGCAGCACCGCGAACAGGTCCAGCGAGATGGCGCCCAGCACCACCTTGTTGCTGCGCACGTAGTGCACGCCGGCCAGGAGCCGCTGCCAGCTCACCGGCTCGATGCGCGGCGCGTGCGCGTAGCGGATCGCCAGGCACAGCAGTGCCGCGACGGCGAACAGCGCCGCGCCGAAGCCGTAGGTGGCGGCCGCGCCGACGATGTAGACGAGGCCGCCGATCGCCGGCCCGGCGACGATGGCGCCTTGCATGCCGGCCGAGGAGAACGCCAGCGCCCGCGCCAGCAACTCGGGCGGCACGAGCGAAGGCGTCAGCGCCTGCTGCGCCGGCATCTGGAAGGCGCGCACCGTGCCCAGCGCCACGGCGGCAGCGAAGAGCGCCTCGCGCGTCACCGCGCCGGCCGCGGTGGCGATCGCCAGGCCGAGCGCCACGGCCACCTGCGCGGCCAGGCACAGCGCGAGGATGCGGGCGCGCTGGTGGCGGTCGACCACGTGCCCGGCCACGAGCACGAGCGCCAGCGCCGGCGCGAACTGCAAGAGGCCGACGAGCCCGAGGTCCCACGCCGATGCGGTGAGGTCGTACATCTGCCAGCCCACGGCCACCATCAGCATCTGGCTGGCCGCGGTGCCGGCCACGCGCGCCACCCACAGGCGCAGGTAGCCGCGGCATTCGCGCAGGGAGGCCGGTGGCTGCGCTGCCGCCCCGATCGAAGCCGCGCCGGTCAAGGTTGCGGCAACAACGGCGGCCGGCCCCTGCGCGGCAGCGGTGCCGAAGCGGTTGGCATGGCCTCGCGCAGCGGTGCCGAACGCGTTGCCGATGCCGGCGATGCCATCCCCCGGGCAGGCGTCACTTCTCTCGGGGATAGTGGCCATTGCCGCATCGAACCTCCCTGGTAAGCTGCCTCGCCACCCCATCTCGAGGGCTCATGTCCGAAGCCGCGCGCGCGTTGCCCGAATTCGAAAGCGCCTTGCCGCCGGGCACGCGACTGGCCGAGTTCGAGGTCAAGGGCGTGCTCGGCGTCGGTGGCTTCGGCATCGTATACCTCGCCTTCGACCACGCGCTGGAGCGCGAGGTGGCGGTCAAGGAGTACATGCCGGCGTCGATGGCCGGGCGCACCGAGACCCTGCATGTCTCGCTGCGCTCGCAAGGCGACGCCGAAGTCTTCGCCCTCGGGCTGCGCTCGTTCGTCAACGAAGCGAAGCTGCTGGCGCGCTTCGACCATCCCTCGCTGATCAAGGTGCACCGCTTCTGGGAGGCCAACGGCACCGCGTACATGGCGATGCCGGTGCTGCGCGGGCGCACCCTGAAGGACATCCGCCGCAGCACCAACCGCGCCCCCGACGAAGCGTGGCTGCGCAGTACGCTCGTGCCGCTGCTCGGGGCGCTGGAGCAGCTGCACAACGAAGGCGTCTACCACCGCGACATCGCGCCGGACAACATCCACCTCGAAGCCGACGGGCGCCCGGTGCTGCTGGACTTCGGCGCCGCGCGGCGCGTCATCACCGGCAAGACGCAGACGCTGACGGCGATCCTCAAGCCCGCCTACGCGCCGATCGAGCAATACGGCGAGACCGGCACCGTCAAGCAGGGCCCGTGGACCGACTTCTACGCGCTCGGCGCGACGCTGCACTTCATGCTGCTGGGCCATCCGCCGCCGCCGGCCACGGCGCGCACCGTAGCCGAGGAGGCGACGGGCCTGACGGCGCAGGCGGCGCCGGGGATCTCGGCCGCGATGCTCGGCCTCGTCGAATGGATGCTGGCGCCGCGCCCTGCCGACCGGCCGCAAAGCGTGGCCGAACTGCGCACCGTGTTCGAGGGGCGCTCGCCGTTGCCCTGGCGGCCCGCGGATGCCGGCAGGTTGGCGCAACCGCAGCCGGGTCCGGCCGCCGTCGGCCACGGCCCGCAGGCGGTGACGGTGCCGCTGCCCGAGAACGCTGCGGCCGACCTCGCCGACATCGAACTGGACCTGCCCGCGCCGCCGCTGACACCCGGCAAGCGCGCGGAGCCCGACCGCACGTCGACGCCGCCGCTGCAACGCGCCGCGCTGGACGCACTGCCCGTGGCCGCCGACGACGCGCATCGCCTACCGCCGCCCGCGGCGCGTTCGAAGGCATTGCCGCTCGCGCTGGCGGGCCTGCTGCTGGCCGCGGGGCTGGGCGGGGTCGGCTGGTGGCGGTTCGCAACGCCGGGCGAGGCGGTGGCGCAGGCGCAGGCACCCGTGCCTGCGGCCGCTGTTCAACCCGCGCACGCCGCCGCGCCAGGCACCCCGCGCACTGCGGCCGAGCCTGCCAACAGTGCGGCCGTTACCGCTGGTGCCAGTGCAGCCGTTGCCGCCCCCGACAGCGCTGCGGCGGCCGCCACGCCCCCTGCAACGGCAACCGCGCCGGCAACCGCGCCAACAGCCGCGCCGGCAACCGCGACCACTGTGCCGGCCACCACGGCGCCGGCTATCGCGGCGGCGACGGCCACGGCGCCGGCGGCAGCCGCATCGGCGACCGCGGTCCCCGACCCGAACGCTCCCGCGAAACCGCCGCTCACGCGGCCGAACCGAGTGCCGACGACGCCACCGCCCGAAGCGGCCGCCGAGCGCGCGCGCCTGCCCGAAAGCCCCAGCGCGGCGTGCGCCGGCCGCACGCCGGTCTCGCAGGACATCTGCATGGAACGCTTGTGCGCGCTGCCGCGCTTCAGACACCTGGGTGAATGCCAGCCCTATCGCCAGCCGGCACGCCGACGCGAGGGCGCCGGTGGCTGAGACGCCCGCCGATGACGGGCAGCGGGCTGCCCCGCGCCACGCCGCCATCTGGCCGCGGCGCCTGCCGGCGCAGTTGACGATCCCCGAGACCTCGCTGTGGTTCAACCTCGAGGTCAGCGCCCGCCGCTACCCGGCCAAGGCGGCCTATGTCTTCTTCGGCCGCGTGCTCACCTTCGCCGAACTGCGCGCGCAGGCCGAGGCGCTGGCCGGCTGGCTGCAGGCGCACGGCTTGCAGCGCGGCGACCGCGTGGCGCTGTTCATGCAGAACTGCCCGCAGTTCGTCGTCGCCTTCTACGCCGTGCAGCGCTGCGACGCGGTGGTGGTGCCGGTCAACCCGATGAACCGGGCCGAGGAGTTCGGCCACTACATCACCGACCCCGAGGCGCGCTTCGTCATCACCAGCGCCGACCTTGCGGGCATCGTGGCCGAGGCGAACGAGCGGCTGACGCCCGCGCAGCGCCTGCACCACATCGTCGTTACGCGCTTCACCGACGCGATGCCCGCGGTGCTCGACGAAGCCGAGCGCCCGGCGCCGGCGGTGCTCGAGTGGCTGCTCGGCGACCCGGCCTTGCCGCAGCGCTGCACGCGCTGGGCCGATGCGCTGGCGGCCGGCCACCGCCCGGCGGGCCCGGCGCAAGCCGCCCCCGACGACCTTGCGCTGCTGCCCTACACCTCGGGCACCACCGGCCTGCCCAAGGGCTGCATGCACACGCACCGCACGCTGATGAGCAACGTCGTCGGCGGCGGCCTGTGGGGCTTCGCCAGCAGCGAGACGGTGGCGCTGGCGGTGGTGCCGATGTTCCACATCACCGGCATGATGTACAGCGTGCTCGCCTGCATCTACCAGGGCAGCACGGCGGTGGTGATGCCGCGCTGGGACCGCGAGCTGGCCGGCCGCCTGATCTCGCGCCACCGCATCACGCACTGGACCTGCATCCCGACGATGGTCATCGACCTGTTCGGCAGCCCGAACTACAAGAGCTTCGATCTCTCGAGCCTGCGCTACATGAGCGGCGGCGGCGCGGCGATGCCGCACGCGGTGGCCGAGCGCCTGCGCGACGAGTTCGGCCTCGTCTTCGCCGAAGGCTACGGTCTCACCGAGACCGCCGCGCCGACGCACGCCAACCCGCCCGAGCGCGCCAAGCTGCAGTGTCTGGGCATCCCGATCTTCGGCGTCGACAGCCGCATCGTCGACCCCGACACGCTGTTGCCGTTGCCGCCGGGCCAGGCGGGCGAGATCGTCACGCACGGGCCGATGGTTTTCCGCGGCTACTGGCGCCACCCGGAAGCGACGAAGGCCGCCTTCGTCGAGATCGACGGCAAGTCCTTCTTCCGCACCGGCGACCTCGGCCGCATGGACGAGGAAGGCTACTTCTTCATGACCGACCGCCTGAAGCGGATGATCAACGCCAGCGGCTTCAAGGTCTGGCCCAGCGAGGTGGAGCTGCTGCTGTTCAAGTGCCCGCACGTGCAGGAGGCCTGCGTCATCGGCACGAAAGACGCCTACCGCGGCGAGACGGTGAAGGCGGTGGTCGTGCTGCGCGCCGATGCGCGCGGCAAGGTCGGACCCGAGGACATCGTCGCCTGGGCGCGCGAGCACATGGCCGCCTACAAGGTGCCGCGCATCGTCGAGTTCGCCGAGGCGCTGCCCAAGAGCGGCAGCGGCAAGGTGATGTGGCGCGTGCTGCAGGAGCGCGAGAAGGGCTGAGCCGCGCCACAGCGGCCGCGGCGCGTGCTGTGGCACGATGAAGCGGGCGTGGCGCGTTCGCCCCGCGCGCTGTCGGTTCTCCTTCTCACCACTGCCTCACGATCCATGACCGTCCGACTGCAACAGCGGCCTGCGCGCCACAGCGTTCCGATCCACCTGACAACGCCCGCCGCCTGGGCCGCGCATGCCAAGGCGCTGGCTGCGCCCACGCGCCGCTGGCTCGCTGCCACGGGCTTCACCGCCAAGGCCGGCAGCCACGCGCTGGCGGCCGGCGCCGACGGCGCCGTGGCCGCGGTGTGGGCCAGCGTGGCCGACGCGGCCGACCCTTGGCTGCTCGCTTCGTTGCCGAAGGCGTTGCCGCCGGGCCACTATCACCTCGATCCTTCGGGCGATGCCGGCCTCGCAGCCGACGAGACCGCTGCCGCGTTGTCGTGGGAACTGGGCGCCTACACCTTCGACGCCTACCGGGCGCCGGCGCGCGCGCCGGCCGAGCTCTCGCTGCCGCCGAGCGCAGCGGCCCGGCGCGGTGTGCTGCTGGCCACGGCGATCGCCGCCACGCGCGACCTCGTCAACACGCCGGCCGAGCACATGGGCCCGGCCGAACTGGCCGAGGCGGTGCGCCTGGTTGCCGCGCAGCACAAGGCCAAGGTGCGCGAAGTCGTCGGCGACAAGCTGCTGGCGCAGGGATTTCCGGCCGTGCACGCCGTGGGCCGCGCCGCGGCGGCGGCCCGCGCGCCGCGCCTGATCGAACTGACCTGGGGCCGCAAGGGCGACCCGTTGCTGGTGCTGGTGGGTAAGGGCGTGTGCTTCGACTCCGGCGGCCTCGATCTCAAGTCCGCCGAAGGCATGCGCCTGATGAAGAAGGACATGGGTGGCGCGGCGCACGCGCTCGGCCTGGCGCAACTGGTGATGGCGCAGGCGCTGCCGGTGCGCTTGCAGCTCCTGATTCCCGCGGTCGAGAACGCGGTCTCGGGCAACGCGTTCAGACCCGGCGACATCTTCAAGACACGCGCCGGCATCGCCGTCGAGATCGGCAACACCGACGCCGAAGGCCGCGTGATCCTGTGCGACGCGCTGGCCTACGGCGCCGAAGGCAAGCCCGACCTGGCGATCGACCTCGCCACGCTGACCGGCGCGGCGCGCACGGCGCTCGGGCCGGCGCTGCCGGCGCTGTTCTGCCGCGACACCGCGATGGCGCGCGAGATCGTCGACCTCGGCCTCGCCGAGCGCGACCCGCTGTGGCACATGCCGCTGTGGCGCGACTACCACCGCCTCATCGAGAGCGACATCGCCGACATCGTCAACACCGGGAAGGGCGCGATGGCCGGCGCGATCACCGCCGCGCTGTTCCTCGACGACTTCGTGCCCGCGAGCGTGCCGTGGCTGCACCTGGACCTCTTCGCCTGGAACGACCATGCGCGGCCCGGGCGGCCGGTGGGTGGCGAAGCGCAGGCGCTGCGCACGCTGCTGTCCTGGCTGGAGCAGCGCTACCCGCGGCGCTGAGCGGCGCGCTGAGATGCGCCCTGGGAGGGCGCGCTGAGAGGGCACGCTGAGAGGGCGCGCTGAGAGACGCGCGGAGGGGCGCGCGCAGAGGCTTGCAGAAAGAAGAGCCTCGGCAGCGGCGCTGTTCGCGCGTTCGCTGCCGGCGCCGCTGGTGCACAGTGGCGCCCGACGACAGGCGAAACCGACCGCACCAATGGGCGGAGTACCGGAACCCGTGCCCGGCGCCTGCTCGCTCACCCTGACCGGCCGGGTTCGCCCCGCCGGTCTACTTCTTCCCGGGCCGCGCAGCGAGTGCGCGCGCGATCAGCGTCTCAGCGAACGCTGCAGGGCCTGAGCCTGCGCCGCTTCCAGGCGCGCTTGTTCGCAGCGGCCCGAAGGCACGTCGCACAGCGTCACCCCTGCGGAGGCCAGCAGCAGCCGCACGGTCGCACCGCCGGGTTGCACCAGCGTCAGCCAGCCACCTGCATCTGCGGCGGCTGGACGGCTGCCGCCGGCGTCGCTGCCGGCCTCGGCGCTGCGCGCTGCGGCGGTGCGCTGGTCCACCGGCTGCCAGCGGCCGCGCGTGGCCGCCGCCAGCTCGGCCAGCCAGCCGGCCGGCAGCGGTGCGGGCGACATCCCCGGCTCGCGCCTTTGCTGCCATTGCGACGGGTCGGACGATTGCAGCCAGCCTTCGATGAGCGGCGGCACGGGCAGGCGCGCTGCCTGCGACAGCGCCTCCGGGGGCGAACGAAAGGCGCGCCGCGCATCGGCTGCGGCCGGCGGCGTGGCGGCGGAAGGGCGCTCGGCCGGCGGGGCAGGCGGGGCGGGCGGGGCAGGAGAACCGGGGGAAGCGGGAAACGGCGTCGGCGACGCGGCGGCGACCGGCGGCTGCGCCGCGCCAGGCGGCGGCGGCTGCGCGGGAGCCGGCGGTGGCGGGGGCGGGGGCGGGGGCGCTGGTGGTGCCGGCGGTGCCGTTGGTGATGGCGCGGGCGGTGGCGGCGCAGGGGAGTGGACCGCGGCAGGCGCCGGCGCCCTCGCTGCCGGCGCGGGGGCGGTCGCTGCGGCTGCGCCGAGCGCTCCGGCCGACGCAGTCGCGGCGTTAGCTCCGGTTGCGCCGGCGGTTCCCGTTGTCGGCCCGGCAGGCGCATCCGAGGGTCGCGCCTGGCGGCGCACCGCCGCGGCTTCGCCCGGCGACGTTGCGCCCGCACCGCGCGGCACGGCCGAAAGGGCGGGGTCGCGCGCCGCGGCGGCTGCCGCTTCGCTTTCGGCACGGGCGCGTGCATCCGTTCGCCGGCCCTCGTCGCGCGCGGCAGCGGCCCGTTCGGTGGCGGCTGCGCGCTCCGAGTTGGCTCGTTCGCGCGCGGCATTCGCAGCGGCTCCTTCGGCAAGCACCGAGGGCGGCTGCGGCGTCCTCGCGGGGGCGGCGTGCGCCCGGTCCGTGGTTGGCGGTTCGGCAGGGGTCGGCACGGCCGGGGTGGGCGCTGCCGGTGCGGCCGCTGCCGGTGCAGCAGTGGGCGCCGCCGGAGGTCCGCCGGAGGGCGCCGGCGAACGAGCGGAAGGGGCCGCCGCCGGTGCAGGGCGCAGGTCGGGCGCGGCGGGTTGCTCGTCGCGCCCCACCCACAGCACCGTGGCCGCCAGCACCGCGGCGGCCGCGGTGCCGGCGCCGCCCAGGCGGGCCGGCGTCAGCCGGGCATCCAGCCGCTTCCACCAGGGGCGCCGGCGCTTCGCCTCGTCGGCGCTGCGCTGCGCGGCGGCGATGATGCGGGCGCTGAGCAGCGGTGGCGCTCGCAGGCCGGTGTCCGGGGCGTGGCGCAGCGCCGCTTCGAGGCGCGGATCGCGTTCGAGGCCGGCGTCGCGCGCCCGGTCGCGGTCGCCGCCACGGTCGTGCCCGGAGGCCCTCATGCCTTCACCTCGTCGGCCGCCGCCGGCAGGTACGCGCCCATGCAATTGCGCAGCTTCGCCATCGCGTAGCGCAGGCGGGTCTTGGCGGTCTCGAAGCCGACTTCGAGCGCACGCGCCATCTCCTCGACGCCCAGGCCGTCGTCGTGGTGGAGCAGGAAGGCCACCCGCTGCGGCAGCGGCAGCCCTTCCAGGCACTCGAGCAGGCGCTGGCCGGCGCGGCGCCAGAAGAGGCGGTCGTCGGCGCCGCCGCCGGGGGCCGCCGGCGCGTCGGGCCAGCCGGACCACGGCGTACCGGCCGGTTCGAACGGCCGCCCTTCGCGGTCTTCGTCGTCGCAGTCGAGCGCCACTTCGCGCCCGCTCTTGCGCAGGCAGTCGATGGCGCGGTGGTGCGCGATCGTGCACAGCCAGGTGCGAAACGCCGCGCCCTGCGGCTGCCACGAAGCGCGCGCCTCGATCGCGCGCAGCCAGGTGTCCTGGAACACCTCGTCGACCTGCGCCGCGGCGGCCTGGCCGAGCAGGCGCCGCACGAAGCGATACAGCGCCTGCTCGTGGCGCGCGTACAGGCGCTCGAAAGCCCGCCCATCGCCGGCGGTGAAGGCACGCATGAGCTGGTCGTCGCTGGAGTCGTCTTGCATGGGCCGCGGCAGTGTGCCACCGGCGTTGTACGGCCCCGGGGCGGCGGTGGGGTGAAAAGCGGTGCCCGTGCCGTCCTCGCCATGCCCGGTTCACTTTCGTTTCACCCCGTTCGCGCGGCCGGGGCGTATCAGCCGGCACGAGCCGCGGCGTTGCGGCTCTTCAGCCGCAAGAGGAACAACCTCCATGTCATTCGCCGACGATCGGACTCCCGCCCGCACCTTCAGCCGCCGCCTGGCGCGATTCCCTTGGTTCCTGCAGATCCTCGAACGCGCGCCGCTGCGGCCCGTGGCGCGCGCTGCCGCCGTGCTGGCCTGCGGCACAGCCATCCTCGCGCCGGTTCACGCACCG
>JAEUPF010000169.1 GCA_016790425.1 Rubrivivax sp. | reverse complement strand
CCGCGCGGCCATGGGCGGCTTTCGGCCTGCACGACGAACGGACTACCGGCGAAGTCGATCTTCGGGTTCGACGCCTGGAAGTGCACCGTACCCGGCAAGCGCTCGCGCTCGAGCGCCAGCGCCGTCTTGATGACCCCGGCGGCGCCGGCGGCGATGACCATGTGCCCGGTGTTGCTCTTCAGCGAACCCACGGAGCAGAAGCCGACGTCGGTCGTGTGGCGGCGGAACGCTCGCGTCAACGCCGCAACCTCCACCGGGTCGCCCAGCGGCGTGGCGGTGCCGTGCGCCTCCACGTAGCTGATGCTGCGCGCATGCACGCCCGCGTGGTCGAGCGCCGCCTCGATGACGGCAGCCTGCCCGGCGACGCTCGGGGCAGTGAAGCTCGCCTTGCCGGCGCCGTCGTTGTTGACGGCGACGCCGCGGATCACGGCGTGGATCGTGTTGCCGTCGGCAATGGCGTCGGACAGGCGCTTCAGCAGCACGACGGCGGCGCCATCGGAGAACACCGTTCCCTGCGCCGCGGCGTCGAAAGTGCGCGTGTGTCCGTCGGGCGACAGCATCGAGCCCTCCAGCGCGAGGTAGCCGCTGGCGGGAGGACAGGTGATCGAGGCGCCGCCGGCCAGCGCCAGACCGCATTGCCCCGCGCGCAGCGCATCGAACGCCTGCGCGATCGCCACCAGCGATGTCGAGCAGGCCGTGTGCACGCTGACCGCGGGGCCGGTCAGGCCCAGCTTGTAGGCGGTGCGCGTGGCGATGTAGTCCTTCTCGTTGGCGAGCATGACGACGAACTCGCCCAGCCGCGCCACCTTGTCCGGATGCGCCAGCACATGGCGCTGGAAGTAGCTGGCGTTGTACATGCCGGCGAAGACGCCGATCGGCTGCGCCGTCTTCTCGGGCACCTGGCCGGCACGCTCCAGGCACTCCCAGGCGAGTTCGAGGAACACCCGCTGCTGCGGGTCCATGAGCTCCGCCTCGCGCGCGGTGATGCCGAAGAACGCGGCGTCGAAGAGGTCGACGCCGTCGAGGACGCCGCGCGCGGCCACGTACTGTGCGTCGGCGCGCAATTCGGGCGGCACCGACGCATCCAGTTCTTCGTCGCGGAAGAAGCGGATCGATTCGCGCCCTTCGTCAAGCAAGCGCCAGAACGATTCGACGTCCGATGCGCCGGGGAAGCGGCCGGCCATGCCGATGATGGCCACCGGCTCGCTCGCTGCCGCAGCCGGCTGCGCCGGCGCGGCCGTGGCCGCCGCGTCGGTGCCGCGGTCGATGCAGGCCGCGATGCCGCGGGCACTGGGCTGCTCGAAGAGGTCGGCGATGGTCAGGGCTGCGTGACCGGCGCGGTGCAGCGCGGTGAGCGCGCGCAGCACGAGCAGCGAATTGCCGCCGAGATCGAAGAAGTTGTCCAGGGCGCCGACGCGCTCCAGGCCCAGCACGCCGGCCAGCACATCGGCCACCCGCTGTTCCAGGCCGGGGCGCGGCTGCGCATAGGGCTGCACCAGGTGAGCGGGCCGCTCGCGCGCTGGCGCCGGCAGTGCGCGCCGGTCGAGCTTGCCGTTGGTGGTGATGGGCAGGGCGTCGAGGCGAACCCAGCGCGCCGGCACCATGAACTCGGGCAGGCGCGCCCCCAGGTGCTCGCGCAGCACGGCCGGCTCGGCGCCCGCACCCGCCGCAACAACGTAGGCAACCAGCTGCGTACCGCCGGCGGCGTCCTTGAACGCGGCCACGGCGCAAGCGCGCACTGCCGGGTGCGACTGCAGCGCCGCCTCGATCTCGCCGGTCTCGATGCGAAAGCCGCGGATCTTCACCTGCTGATCGGCGCGGCCGACAAACTCGACCATGCCTTCGGGCAGGAGCCGCACGAGGTCGCCGGTGCAGTACATCGTCGCGTCGGCCCGCTCGGCGAACGGATCGTGCACGAAGCGCTCGGCGGTCAGCTCAGGACGGCCGAGATAGCCACGTCCCACCCCGAGGCCGCCCACGTACAGCGTGCCGACGCAGCCTGCGGGGACCGGCTCGAGGCGCCGGTTGAGGATGTGCAGCGCGGTCTCGTCGATCGGGCGGCCGATCGGGATGGAGCGGCCGCGTCGCAGGTCTGCGCGCTCGATGCGGTGCGTGGCCGCGAATGTCGTCGTCTCGGTGGGCCCGTAGCCGTTGATGAGCTGCGTCCCCGGAACGGCATCCATGAAGCGGCGCACGTGCTCGACCGACAACGCCTCGCCACCGATCAGCAACTCTGCAAGCCCGCCGAGGTGCCGAGGGTCGTCGTCGACCACGGCATTGAACAGCGCCGCAGTGAGCCAGGCGGCGCCGACACCGTGGCTCGCGATGGATCGGCGCAGGCCCGGACCGGTGGGAACGTCCTCGTCGTGGATGGCGCAGCAGCCACCGTTCAACAGCGGGCCCCATATTTCCAGCGTGGCCGCATCGAACCCCAGCGGCGCCGCCTGGAGCATCGTCACCTCCGGGTCCAGGCGCATGAAGCGCGCCGCGCCGACAAGGCGCACGATGGCCCGGTGCGGGATCTCCACGCCTTTGGGCTGCCCCGTCGAGCCCGACGTGTACATCACGTAGGCGACGTCGGCACCGTCGGTGGTCTCGCTGCGAGGCTGCGGCTCGATGTCCTGCCAGGTCCGCGGGGTGAGCACGGTGACGCCGAGATCACCCGGCGAACGATCTTCCTCGGCCAGCAGGCGGCGAGCGCCGGCGTCCTCGAAGATGAACCGCAGGCGTTCGCTGGGGTAGGCCATGTCCACCGGCAGGTAGGCCGCGCCCGCGCGCAGGATGCCCAGCAGCGCCGCCACGGCATGCGCCGAACGCGGCAACGCGACAGCGACCACCTCGCCACGAGCAGCGCCTTGCTGGCGCAGCAGCGTGCACACGCGCCACGCCTGGCGGTCGAGCTCAGCGTAGGTCCACTGACCGCCGTGCCAGCGGACGGCGACCCGATCGGCGTTGTCGCGCACCACTTCCTCGAACCGCGCGGGCACCGACAGCGGCCCGCGATAGGACCAGGGGGCCGCCGACAAGAGCCTCGCCTGCTCGGCCCGGGCCGCGGGCGCGACGACCGTGAACGACGCGATCGCTCCGTCGCCGCCCGTGTGGGCGAAAGCCGCGAGCGCCTCGTGCCATGCGTCGAGCAGCAACGGCACGGCCGTGGCGGCCAGCGGCGGCGAGCGCCATCGCAGCCGCAGCTCAGCCGCCTCGTCGCCCTCGCGCGCAACCCCGGCTTCGAGCCACGGCTCCTGCTGAGAGAACCCGTTGCCGGCTTCGATCAATCCGGCCCAGCCGACACGCGGCAGCGATTCGCCGGCAGGCGCAGCGGCAATAGAGTCGCTGTCGAGGTTTCGCAGCCCGTGCGCGAACTCCGCCAGCGTACCCTCGGATGGAACGATGATGCGCCGCGGCTGGCCGCGCACGAGCAAGTCGACCGTCGCATCCCCGCGCAGCCGATCCAGCGCCAGGCACCAGGCCGCCAGCGCCACCTGCGGGCGCAGCGCCACGCGGGCGACGGCGCCGTCGACTTCGCGCTGCGCGGTCGCGCTGCGCTCGGCCTCGCCTTCGGTGGCCTGCGGCAAGACGTCGAGCAGGTCGATGGGTTCGCCGCGATCGGGTTGGGACATCGTGCGCAAGTTGCTTTTCGGTATCTGATCGATGACGCCGTCGACCGGCGACCGCGCGCGCGACCCATCGAGATGCCCGCGCCCGGATCCTGTTGCTCTTGCGCAGGCCGGTGCGGCGTGCGCCACGCCCCCGAGGAGGGCAGGACGAAGGGTAGTCGCATCGACAAGCGACCGCGACGCCGGCCGCGGCGCCCAGCGCGCGCCCGTGCAGTTCGCCACGGCGGCGTTGTGCAACTCGTCGCGAATGGCCGCCCTTTTCTTCTTCCGCGGCATCGCGGTTGCCAGCCCTGGCGCCCCGTTCGCAGCCGCGGCCTGCGCCGTGCCGCGGCCCGGCGCAGCGGCCTCGCGGGCGCCAACAATCGCACGGGCCGCGCGGGCGGGGCGGGCGGAACAGAGCCCTGTGGCCTCAGCATCCGGTGCTGCCATGACCTCGACAACGCGACCCCTCGCTGCGCCGACAGCATCGCAGCCGGCACCCGCACCGCCGGCGCGTTATCACATCCGGTTCGAACGGCCGCAGGACTTCTCGACGCGGCGCGTGCAGGCCCTGCGCCACGACTACGACCGCCACCCGCTGATGCAGCTGGAGAGCCTGGCGCGCCTGGCCAAGGAGCTGTATCCGACGCGGCAATGTCGCTTCATCGCGCCCGGTACGCGGCAGACCTCGTCGTTCACGCACGGCGACAAGGACAACTACGGGCGCAGCATCGACGAGGTCTTCGCGCGCATCGAGGAGCCCGGCTCGTGGATCGCGCTGTACAACGTGGAGACGCAGCCGGCCTACCGCGCATTCCTCGGCGAAGTGATCGACGGCGTGCGGCCACTGATCGAGCGCGAGCAGCCCGGCATCTTCAACGTCGGCGGCTTCATCTTCATCTCGGCGCCGCCCTCGGTGACTCCGTTCCACATGGACCGCGAGAACAACTTCTGGCTGCAGATCCGCGGGCGCAAGGTGATGAACGTGTGGGACCCGACCGACCGCCACGTCGTCGCCGCGCCGGACCGTGATGCCTTCATCGTCTACGCCGACCTCGAGCCGGTGCAATTGCGTGAAGGCTTTGTCGAGCGCAGCCATGCGTTCGACGTGGGCGCCGGCGACGGCGTCTACTTCCCGAGCACCTCGCCGCACATGACCCGCAGTGACCCCGACTGGGTGCGCCCGGGTGACGGCGTCTCGGTCAGCATCGGCGTGGTCTTCTACACCGACGTGACGCGGCGCGAGGCGAATGCGCATGCGTGGAACCTGTTCCTGCGGCAACTCGGGTGGTCGCCGCGCGACGTGGGCGAATCGGCATGGCTGGACCGCCTCAAGCACCCGCTGGGTCGCGCGCTCCTCGCCGCCAAGGTTCGATTCCGCGGCCACCGCATGCGCGTCGGGTTCTGATCTCCGCCGGCGACGCCGCGGCGCTCGCGAGCGATCGGCCGGGCCCGACCGTCCGTCGGCGCGACATGCGGACGTGACATCCGTCGCGCTCCGGTCCACCGGCCGGTTACGGCACGTAAACACCGATGGGCGCGTGTGCCCGCCGCTTACGCCGGCATGCGACGGGCCCGAAGAATCGGGCCGACTTCACGGCCACGACGGCAACCTCGCGCCGGATCGAAGTCTCCCTCGCCACCGATGGCGACGACTCCGCAGGGCACCACAATGAAACCAACCCGCCGCCGCGTCTCCATTGCCTTCACCTTGCTGGCCACCACCTACGGCCTTTCGGGGTGCGGTGGCGAGAACAGCAACGAAGGTGCCGCAAGCGACGACAGCGAGTCCGCGCTCCGGCGCTTCACGCGCCGCCCGACGCGCGCACCGTCGGCCACCACCTCACCGACCGCGGCCCCCAGCCCGACGCCGGCGCCAGAGCCGACCACTGCGCCGACCACTGCGCCGACCACTGCGCCGACCGCTGCGCCGACCAATGCTCCGACGGCGGCGCCCACCGCCGCGCCGACGGCAGCGCCGACCAATGCTCCGACGGCCGCCCCCACGGCGGCGCCGACTTCCGCGCCGACCCCCGCGCCTACGGCGGCGCCGACGCCAGCGCCGACCGCGGCACCGACCCCTGCACCTACCCCCGCGCCGACCCCTGCACCGACCCCCGCACCGACTCCCGCGCCGACCCCCGCGCCGACTCCCGCGCCGACCCCCGCGCCGACTCCCGCGCCCACCGGCGCGGTGGTTCTCGGAGCACACAACCTCACCTACAGCCGCCTGGGCGACGGCAACGCCGTTCAGTCCACGCTGCCGATGACCACCAGTTCGTCAGGCAGCATGCTGCTGGCCTGTGTCGGCCGCGGCGACCTGAGCGTGAACGTGCCGACAACCGACAACAAGGGCAACACGTTCGTGCAGCTGGGGACGACGCACGAGTACAACATCTGGCGCGGCTCCGGCACCTCGCTGTACGCATGCGCTCCCGCCGTGGGCGGCAGCGGCCACGTTGTCTCTGCGGTCAAGCCGCCCAACGATGAAGTGACGCTGAGCGTGGTCGAGGTCCGCGGCGGGCGTTACCTGCAGGATCTCAAGTGGAACGAAGTTCCCTCCGGCCAGCCGCTGACCAGCGCCAGCGTCACCACCACCGGCCCTGCGCTGCTGGTTGCCTGGTGGTGGGGTGACGCATCGGGCGCCTACGACAAGACCGCCGTCCCCAACAACGGCTTCAGCGTCATCGACGCGGTGCTCTACGAAGGCTGGCTTGTGCAGGGAGCTGTCGCCGTTCGCCAGGTGAGCCAGGCGGGCACCTACAACGTCACCTGGGCGGCCACGCCGCAGCAAGGCGCGCAGCTCTGGATCGCGGCCGTGCAGGCTTCGGCCTGATCTGCGGCTGAGGGCGCTGGCGTCAGCCGCTGCGCGCCTCGCGCGCCGCGGCGACACCATGCCTGCGGGGTTGCAGCAGCTTGCGCCCGCTGCGAAGAATCGCTCGCTCGCGCCGAGTGCCTGCGGCGGTTGAATGCCGATGTCGCCGAGCCCCGCGAGGAGCGCCCGCTCCCCGACCGTTCCGATTCCGCTGCCCCTCCTGCATCAACGCATGACGCCTCAACGCCGCCGCCTCTCGGTTGCCTTCGCGCTCTTGGCGGGTATCAGCGGCTTGCCCGCTTGCGGCGGCGGCACGGACCACCCCGCGCCCGCAGCAGGCACGGCGGCGCCTTCGGGCCCGGGGCCGGCGCCACCGCCGGCCAGCACCGCGCCGACGTCCGCACCGACGTCCGCACCGACCTCCGCGCCGACCTCCGCACCGACGTCGGCACCGACATCGGCACCGACATCGGCGCCGACGGCCGCTCCCGCACCCGCGCCGCCAGGGGTGACGGCTTTGGGAGCGCACGGCTTGTCCTATAGCCGCCTGGGCGATGGCAACGCCGTTCAATCAACCCCGGCGATGAACACCCGTTCATCAGGCAGCCTGCTGCTTGCCTGCATCGGCCGCGGCGACCTGAGCGTCGGCGAACCGCCGACGGACAACAAGGGCAACACCTTCGCCCAGGTCGGCACGACGCACGAGTACAGCATCTGGCCCGGCTCCGGCACCTCGGTGTACGCGTGCGCTGCCGCAGCGGGCGGAAGCGGCCACATCGTTTCCACCACCAAGCCGCCCAACGACGAAGTCACCTTGAGCGTCGTCGAGGTCCGCGGCGGCCGCTTCCTGCAGGACCTGCAGTGGAACGAGGTTCCTTCAGGCCAGCCGCTGACCAGTGCCAGCGTCACCACCGCCGGCCCTGCCCTGCTGGTTGCCTGGTGGTGGGGCGACGCTTCGGGCGCCTACGACAAGACCGCCGTTCCCGACAACGGCTTCAGCGTCATCGACTCGGCGCTCAGCGAAGGCTGGCTTGTGCAGGGCGCGGTGGCTGTACGCCAGGTCAGCCAGGCTGGCGCCTATCACGTGACCTGGGTGGCCACGCCGCAGCAGGGCGCGCAGTTGTGGATCGCGGCCGTATCGCTCAGCGCGTGATCAGCCGGCGGCGGTGAAGCAGGTCAATCGGGCTCGGGCGCCGGCGCGGCACCCATCGGCGGCCCACGCCGTTCGCGCCAGGTCGTTGCAACCTGACGCAGGCGGTTCTCCAGCCGCAGCATCCAGCGGCGCTTCTGGAACGTGCACCACACCATGCGCCCCTCGGCGTTGGCGAGCCTGCGCTTGTAGTGGCCGCCGCCCATCAGCAAGTCGTAGCGGTCCAGTCCGCGCCGGCTCGCGTCCTCCGCCGCGAGCGCGTGGCACACGAGTCCAGGCTTGAACCTCGCGTCGGCCTCGTAGGCGAAGCCCGTCTGGTAGTTGTACAGCGTCCCGTCCTTGCGAAAGTTGTAGAGGTATCCGACAACCGCGTCGCCGGCCGATACCCGTGCGATCTCGATCGACTGGCGCGGCCAACCACGCTCGATCAGCGCCTCATGGAAGCGGCGCGGGAACTCGCTGCCGAAGGCGCCCGGCATCCCCTGTGCGCGCCAGTGCTCCTGATGAATGCCCACCAGGCAGTCGAACCACTCACGAGCCTGCGACTGCGACGCGGCCACCCGATACTCGAGCGGTCCGCGCTCACCGTAAAGCTTCATCGCACGCCGAATCTGATGGCGCGTGTTCGAACTCAGCCCCCCCAGGTAGCCGGAAGGCGCGGCCCGGACCTTGGCGAGGTCGACGAAGTAGTACTCCTTCTCCCAGCGGCAGCGCGCCTGCAGACCGTTGGCATGCGCGGCTCGCATCCAGGCGGGATAGGCTTCGGCCGCCAGGCCGCCGACGAGCAGCTCGTCCCAGTTGTTGTCGGCGCAAAGCCGCGCGAACAAGGCTTCGACCGCGTGCTGCGCCTGCCCCGACGCAACGACGAGGCCGTTGTGCTCGATCGTCAGGAGGTCGAACTCGGCGCGGCCGGTCTCGTTCAGGTGCAGCGTACGCGAGCGGATCACGCGCCGCCGCCGTTCCACGCCACTGCCGAGCAGGCCGAGCGCGATGCTGCCGTCCCCCTGCGACACCCGCACGACGTCGGGTCGCTGCGCGGTCGGCAGCAGTTCCAGCAGCGCGCCGACCCAATCCCAGCTGAGGAAGAACGAGACGTCGGTGCCCTGCTCCAGGCGCCGCCACTCGCTTTCGAAGGCCGACGGATCGTCCGGACGCAGCAACTCGACCATCACGCCCTCGGCCGCCGCAGTCACGCCGATGCCCCACCGCCGCGCCGGCTGATGCCGGCGCGCCAGGCGCGCAGACGTTCGGCCAGCCTGGCGTGAATCGGGTGGCCGAAGAGGCGCAACGCGACCAGCCAAGCCAGGCCCGTCAACGGCAAGCCCGCCAGGACTGCCCACACGCGCGCTTCGCCGGTTGCCGGCTCCAGGTGAAGCCACACCGCCAGCGGCGCCACGGACAGTGCCGTCACTGCCGCGCTCGGCGCGCAAGCGCGCGCCATGTCGCGCACTGTCAGCCCGATGCCGCCGCGCAGCGTCCGCTGCGACAACAGCAACCCGGCCGCGCTGGCCGCGAGAATGCCCCAGGCAGCGCCATGCAGCCCGTACGGGACGACACAAAGCAAGCCCAGCACCTGCAGCACGAGCAGACGCACCTGCAGCTGGTTCGCTTGCCTGGCCTGTCCGATGGCGAGCAGCGCCTCGCGGGCCAGCATATGCACCAGTTCGACGGCGCAGGCGACGCACAGGATGCGCGCCAGCGGTACCGAGGCGTCCCATTGCGGTCCGTAGACGAGACGAATGGCCGCATCGGCAACCAGCGCCAACGTGATGAGCAGCGGCCAGCCAACCGCCGAAAGGTAGGAAACCACCGTCGTGTACGCAGCGGTGCGCGATGCACCCGCACGATCGCTGCGCGCGAAGTACGGCATGCACACGCGCGTCACCGGCCGCAGCGCGGTGCGGTGAAAGAGCTCGACCAGCCCGCTGGCACGACTGAAGAGCGCGACGTCGACGACGCCATGCGTGCGGCCGATGATCATCTCCGGGGCCCCCTTGCCCAGCTGGCTGAAGATGTAGATGCCGCTGACGAACTTGCCGAAGTGGAACACCTCGCCGATGCCCTTCAGGCCCGGCCATAGCGGCACCTCGGCGGGCCTGAACCACAGCGCAGCGGCCACGACCGTCGCCGTGCTCGCCAACGAGGCCCATGCCAGGCTCATCGTGCCCGCGCCGAGCAGCGCCAGCGACACAGAGACGGCGAAGCCGACGCAGTTGCCCAGCAGGTTGCAGACCAGGTTGGGTGCGAAGTTCAGTTCACGCCTGAAGTACCCCATGCTCACCGCGCCGAACGGAATGAGCACGAAGTTGAACGCGATCACCTGCATCGCGCTCTCGATCGCGGCGTTGCGGTAGAACGATGCCACCCACGGCGCGGAGCAGAACATCGCCGCGAACATCAGCCAGGAGGCGGCGATCTGGATCGTCAGTGCCGCCGCGATCTTCTCGCGCGAGAGCTCGCGCGCCTGAATCATGTACTCGGCCACGCCGAAGTCGCGGAACATCGTGGCCAGCGCCGCGAAGACCGAGGCGATGGCAAAGATGCCGATCTCCGCAGGC
Organism: Rubrivivax sp.; assembly: GCA_016790425.1. GTDB lineage: Bacteria > Pseudomonadota > Gammaproteobacteria > Burkholderiales > Burkholderiaceae_C > Rubrivivax. The sequence continues at coordinate 9,946 of JAEUPF010000169.1, read as the reverse complement.
GTCAGAACGCGCGCGATGACCACGGTGCTCGCGAGCTGGAGGGCCGTGCCGATATAGCTGTCGGCCGCCGACAGCACGAGTGAGCGCCCGACGCTCATACGGCCCGGTACCGCACCGTCGCCGCACGTTGGCTGCCGCCGGCGGCCATGGCTATCGCCGCACCGGCACCGCGTTCGGCCGCGGCGTCTCGCCGCGCAACTCCTTCGCCAGCCTGGAGAGTTGCGGGTTGTCGGGCATGACCCTGAGCCCGTCTTCGACGACGGCCAGCGCCTCCTGAGGTCGGCGACTGCTGGCCAGCGAACGAGCCCAGCCGACGTAGGCGGGCCAGTAGTCGTTCTTGACCGCGCGCGACTTCTCGAAGGCCTGGATGGCGAGGTAGTGCTCGCCCAGCGCCGCCTGCGCCTCGCCGATGCGATAGAAGATCTCCGGCAGCATCACGTAGTCGGGCCTGGTGTTGCGCACGACATACAGGTGCTCGTTGATCGCCTCGCGCAACAGGAATTCGCGGTCGCGCCCGACCACGCCCGGCGCGTGCGCGCGCTGCCATTGGATCAACCCCCAGCAGAAGTGGTGCATGTGCCAGAACGACTCGCCCATCAACGAGAGCCAGTGCTCGGCGCGCGGCGAGCGCGTGCCGACCTCCTTGGTCCAGCCGTTGATCGACTGCGCGTCCTGGCAGAACGGCGGCGTCAGCGCCAGCTCGCCCGCGGTGATGTTCTCCGGCCGGGCGACGGCAAGAGTGGCCGCGAACAACAACGGCAAGGCAGCAAGGCGCCGCGCGCTGCGGCAGGCCCCCGGCAATCCGCTCGTCACCCGTCGAACCATCCACACGCTCATGCACTGAAGAGGAGTCGGAAATCATAGGGCTGCGCACGCGCGCGCCACAGCGCGGATTCAACGCTCGCTGCGCGTTGCCGGCGCCAGGCGACGCGCGATGGCCGTGACTTCCGCCCACAACGGGTGCTTCTCGCGCCGCAGCAGCCAGCACCACGCGGCCACCGTCAGCGCCGACCCTCCCAGCCCGACTGCCAGATAGTTGCCCGCATCGGGCGGAAACGCGGCCGCCAACGCCCAGGCCGGCAGCACCGAGAGCACCGCGATGCGCAAGCTGGGCAGCAGCGCGGCCAGCACGTCGGCCAGCACCAGCCCGGTGGCGGCGTGCAGGCTGCGATGCGTGAGCACCAACCCCACGGCCGTGCCGGCCACGATCCCCCAGCTGGCCCCGTTCATGCCGAACGGCACGACGAGCGCGATACCGCAGATTCGCAATGCATGCACCTTGAACTGCAGCAGGTTGCACTGCCGCGCCTGGCCGATGGCCAGCAGCGTGTCTTTCGTCAGGTGGTAGCTGACGCCCAGCGCCGCGGCGATGCACAGGATCTGGGCCGGCGGCACGGAAGCGACCCATTGGTCGCCGTAGAAGACGCGGATGGCCGGAAAGGCGAGCAGCCCCATCAGGAACAGGATCGGCCACGCGATCGCCGTCAGGTACCCCGTACCGGCGAGGTACGTCGCCTGCACGCCACCCGGCTCCCTCGCGCTGCGCGCGAAAACCGGCATCACCACGGGCCAGATCGCATACAGCACCAGGCGGTTGAACAGCTCGATGAGGCCGTTGGCGCGACTGAAATAGGCCACCGCGGTGACGCCGGCCGCCTTGCCGATGATGGCGTCGGGCGCGCCGGCGCCGACCTGGCCGAAGGCGTAGACACCGGTGACGTGCTTGCCGAAGGCGAAGATGCGCCGCGCGCCGACGAGGCTGGGCGCCAGCGGCAGTGATCGCGGCTTGAACAGCAGCGCCAGCAGTACCGCGGTGACGGCCCCGGCAACCGTCGACCACGCGAGGCTCGCCGCACCGAAACCCTGCAGCGCCAGGCCGATGCCGGTCGCCAGGCCCAGCAGGTTGCTCGTGAAGTTGGTGATGAAGGCCGGCCGCATCTGCAGCTCGCGCCGGAAGGTCGCCAGCGTCACGGCCGCGAAGGGGGTGAGGAAGAAGCTGATGGAGAGCACCCGGATCAGCGTCGCGACATCGGACGCGCCGTAGAAAGCACCGATCGGCTGCGCCAGCAGGTTCAGCAGCAGCCCGAGAGACCACGACACGACCAGGACGACACCGTTGGCGGCACGCACCACCGAGTCGTCCAGCTTGGCTTCCTGGATCAGGAACTCCGAGGTGCCGAAGTTGCGCATCGCCCCCGCCATGGCGGCGAAGACTGCCGCCACCGCGAAGGTGCCCACCTCCGCCGGGGTCAGCAGCCGCGCCATGACCACGGTACCGACGAGTTGCATCGCCACGCCGCTGTAGTTGTCGAGGACCGAGTAGCCCAGCGACTTGCGGACGCTGTTCAGGGCACGGTTCCGGCAAGGTCCAGGCAGAAGCCGCTGTAGTGCTGCAGGCTGTGCCCGGGATGAAACGGGATATGCAGCGGCTTGTCCGGGTTGATCCAGGTCTCGCGGACCCGATACCCGAGCTTGCTCAGCCCGCGCACGAGGGCCGCCTGCGTCTGCACCCGATAGGGGCAGAAGGCCGTGCCGATGCTGTTGACGGTGAAGAAGTCATGCTGCGGATGGACCGCCGCCGTGTTGATGATGATGCGCCGCGGCAGGCGGCGCCACCCGCCCAGCAGCTCGGCCAGCGTGGCGGGCAGGTATTGCAGAACCCCCGAGGCGAACAGGATGTCGAAGCCGTCGGCATCGCCGAACGAAGTGGTGAACTCGAGCCGGTCGTGGTCGCCCCGCTGTTCGGCCAGCCGCCGGCCGTGCTCGACCATCGCCGGCACGTCCTGCACACGCCAGCGCAGATCGGCAAAGCGCTTCAGCGCGTCGCGAAAGGCGAGGAACTTGATGCCGGTGGCGCCGCCGACGTCGAACACCCCCGAGAGCCCCTCGTCGAGCGACCGATAGAGCCAGTGCAGCGACGGGTAGTCGTGCGGGTCCATGCGCACGCGGCTCTCGTACAACCGGGACGAAGCCTCGTTGTCGTAGCCGGCTGGTCCCAGGGCCGCTGCGGCGGCCGCCGCAGCCTCCCAGGTGTCGTGCAAGCCGAAGAAGAGATTGCGATGGCGGTTGGCGAGGAATGCCTCGCGCGCCCGGCGGCGGACCATGCCGCCGATCAACGGCCAGCCGGCCCAGGCCTCGGGGTCGATGTGCACGCCGTTCATAGTGCAGCCGCCGCCCCACGGCGTGCCTCTCGACCCACTTGGCGGGAGCGGGCGATCCAACGCAATGGTGGGCGCCTCGTCATCGAGCCCCGGGCCGCGGCGAGAGCAAGTAGATCGATGAAAGTATCGATACCTCCGCTGGCGTCATCTGAGCGAATCGATGTTGCAGCGGCAAGGTCCTTGCGCTTTCCAAGGTGGCGGGATGCGGTTGGCCGGACTCGAAGGCGATCTCATATCCCGCCCGCTCAAATACCTTCCGATACTCGTGATGGCGCAGGCGATTCTCGCCTTCCTTGGTCAGCCAATTCACCAGCTTATGCCGTCGCTCCGACCAAGTCAAGAAGTTGATCTTCGAAATAGATTTGTCTCTATGCTCCAGATGATCCGAATGATCAACGCAATGGAGCATGAGCCCGCCTGTGGCGAGCTTGGGGCGTAGCTCCGCAAGAATGCCCTGCAGATCCTCGGCCGGTATGTGCTCCAATACGGTTCTTGAAATAATGAAGTCAATCGTTCCATTCGGTATTGCATCGGGTCGGAATGGAGCGATGTATTCAAGACCAAAATCCTCAAGGCTTGACTTACCCGCAGCTCTCGGGTGGTCGACGAGATAAGGCCGGAGGAAATCCAGCGTGGCAGCAAACGTCGTTCGATCCATGTGGGGATTCAGATCTGTCAAGAAGACCTTCCGCGCCCCCTGGGCCGACAGCATGATAGGAATCGTCGGGAACCATCCGGAACCAATTTCCAGGACGGTTGCGTCGGCAAAGGAACGCCCTGCTGCGTGCACCGCATTTCGCATGTCGTCAAGATTTTGCAACGTCCCTCGGAGGTTATCCGGATCCGGCAAGTACCCGAAAGTCTGTCGCTTGATTCGCCTCAGCTGGTCGCCGAATGGAACTCGCCCGAGAATCGAAGTCTTCAGCACATGCAACTTCCATCCCATCGGTGTCTCTCGAGCTGTTGAAGTGGTGGTGAAGAAGCTTAGTCGGCTGAAGGTGCAACGCATCGCGCCGGAGCGACCGGCGCGCGACAAACGGCAAGTCGGCCGCCCAAGAGCCACGCTACGCGACCGGGAAAGGTGCGCGTGGAGATGTCAGCGCGGTTTGGTGCGACCGGCGCGAAGCGCCGATCCAGCCCTCCTCGCCAGCTCTCGCTCCGCGCCCAGCCTATGCGCCAGCTTGGCGACCCTCTGGGCGTTGCGCTGCCAGGTGAGGCCCTGCTCGGTGATCGTCATTCGCGCGCGCTCGGCCAACCGCCCGCGCAGCGCCGGATCGCGCGCAAGGCGGGTCAGCGCTTCGGCGAAGCGGCCTTCGTCGTGCTCGTCGAACAGCAATGCGTTGTCGCCGTCGCGCAGAACTTCCATGATGTTGGCCGAGCGCGGGGCGACGATGGCCTTGCCGAGCGCCAGATACTCGAACAGCTTCAACGGCGACGCATAAGGCGTCACCGCCGGTTGCAATGCGATGTCGAACGCGGCAACCCGGGCCGGGACTTCGGCGCGCGCGACGAAGCCCGTGAAGCTGACGCGCTCGCGCACACCGAGTTCGCCCGCCAGCTTCTCCAGCGGGGCGCGCGCGGGGCCGTCTCCGACGACGTACAGCCGCGCGTTCGGCGGCGCCTCGGGCCCGGCCAGCCAGCGGATCACGCGGTCCACGCCGTGCCACTCGCGCACGAAGCCGGTGAAGCCGAGCACCAGCTGATCGCGCCACCCGAGGGCCTCCTTCGCCGCCTGCGGCGGCGGCGCGCCGGCGAAGTGTGTCGGGTTGATGCCGTTCGGAATGACCTCGATCCGATCGGCCGCCAGCGCGGCCTGGGAGGCGATGATCTCGGCCAGCACCCGCGTGACCGGCAACACGATGTCGGCCTGGCGCCAGGCCGTGCGTTCGGCCCAGCGCGCCAGCGCGGGCAGCCCGAGGCCATCCGCGCTGCCCCGCTCGTCGGCGAGCGGCGCATTCACTTCCAGCAGCAGCGGCACCTTCAGGCGACGCCTGGCCAGCACGCCGGCCAGCAGGAAGAGGTTGTAGCGCTCGTAGATGATGTCGGGTCCGAACCCCCGCGCCGCAGCCACCAGGCGGCGGTACGCCACCGCGCTGTAGGCCAGCTCGAGCAACTCGTAGAGGGCCTTGGGCAGGCGCGCCTTGAGCCAATGCGCCCAACCGACCTTGGCGCCCATCGCGCCGCCGGCGGCCACCTGCGGCGCGACGACGCGCACCTCGTGGCCCTGCGCGCGCAGGGCCTCGATCATCTCTTCGATGTGCACGGCCTGGCCGTCCTTGGAGGCCGTGCGGTGGTGATAGAGGATCTTCAAGGGGATTCCGGTTGTCGCCTCAGGCGCTTGCCCGCGCCGGCTCGACGCCCATCGTGCAGCGCAGGAAGGCGTCGAACATGAGCAGGGTCCAGATCGGCGTGCTGTGATCGCCGCTGCCCGCCTCGTGCTGCTGCACGATCTGCGCCACGCCGGCGGGGTTGAACAGGCCGCTTTCGATCAGCGGCCCGCCGCAAAGGGACTCGCGCACGCGCTGCCTGAGCGGTCCGCGCAGCCAGCGCGCCAGCGGCACGGCGAAGCCCATCTTCGGCCGGTAGAGCACGTCGTGCGGCAGGCGCGGCTCGTTGGCCTTCTTCAGCAGCACCTTGCCCATGCCGCCGGCCATCTTCAGCGACGACGGCAGCGTCGCCATCCACTCGACGAGCTCGTGATCCATCAGCGGCTCGCGCACTTCCAGCGAGTGCGCCATGCTGGCGCGGTCGACCTTGGTGTTGATGTCGCCCACGAGGTAGGTGTGCAGGTCGATGTACTGGATCAGCGCCAGCGGATCGTCCGTCCCGGCGCGGGCGGCGTGGCGGTCGAACACCTCGCGGGCGCTGTAACCGCCCAGCGCCGCCTTGAACGAATCGCTGTAGAGCTGCCGGCGCAGCGGCTCACGCACGAAGGACATGCCATGGAAGTAGGCCTCGACGGACGTGCGCGCCATGCCCTCGAATGTGGTCTTGGCGCGCAGCACGCGCGGCGCCCAGTCGGCCTTGGGGTACACGCGCCCGAGCAGACCGAACAGCGGCCGGCGCAACCCTTCGGGCAGCGCGGCGCGCATGCGCTCCTCCATCAGGTGCAGCCGATAGCGGCGGTAGCCGCCGAACGTCTCGTCGCCGCCGTCGCCCGACAGCGCCACCGTCACCCGCTGGCGCGCCAGCTGGCAGACGCGGTAGGTGGGGATCGCCGAGCTGTCCGCGTAGGGCTCGTCGTACAGGCGCGCCAGTTCGTCGATGAGCGCGAAGTCGTCGCTCTGCACCGTCTCCACGTGGTGCCGGGTGCCGTAGCGGTCGGCCACCATCCGGGCGAACTCCGCCTCGTTGTATGCCGGGTCGTCGAACGCGATCGAGCAGGTGTTCACCGGTTCGTCCGAGGCCCGCGTCATCGAGGCGACGACCGCGCTGGAGTCCACGCCACCGGAAAGGAACGCACCGAGCGGCACCTCCGAGATCATGCGCAACTTGACGGACTCGTCCAGGCGCCGCAGCAGTTCCTCGCCAGCCTCTCGCTCGCCGATCCGGTTGTCCAGCGTGAAGCGGACATCCCAATACTCGCGCGGCGCACCGACGGCCTCGCCGCGGCGGATCGCCAGCGTGTGCGCGGGGGGCAGCTTGCGCGCCTGGCGGAAGATGGTGCGCGGCTCGGCCACGTAGCCGAGGGCGAAGTACTCCTCGATGGCCTGCGGGTCGAGGTCGCGGCGCAACCCACCGTGCGCCAGGAGGCTCTTCAACTCGGAGCCGAACAGCAGCGTGCCGTCGTCGAGCAGGGCGTAGAACAGCGGCTTCACGCCCAGGCGGTCCCGCGCCATGAACAGCGTCTGCCGGTTGCGGTCCCACAGCACGAACGCGAACATGCCGCGGAAGCGCTGCACGCACGCTTCGCCCCACTGCTCCCACGCGTGGACGATGACCTCGGTGTCGCTCTTGGTGTGGAAGACGTGGCCGAGCGCCTGCAGTTGCGGGATCAGGCTGCCGTAGTTGTAGATCTCGCCGTTGAAGACGACGACGACCGAGCCGTCCTCGTTGAAGAGCGGCTGCTGCCCCGTCGCCACGTCGATGATCGACAGCCGCCGGTGGCCGAAGCCGACGCCCGGCTCGAGGTGCACGCTTCCCTCGTCGGGGCCGCGGTGGACCTGCGAGTCGTTCATCCGCTCGAGCACGGCGCGGTCGACCGCGCGCGTGCCGCGGGTGTCGAAGAGGCCGGTGATGCCGCACATTGCCTGGGTGCTTCCGTCGCTGATGTGGCGTTGCCGGTGTCCGATGCTTCGCCCGCATGCGGCCCCGCCGAGCCGCCTTCCTTCTATCAGTGCACCGGGCATCGTATGCGACGCCATGAGGCGGATGCGCCGCCCGACTTGAGGTGCCATGACATCTGGCACGGCGCCGCGCCGGCCACGAAGGCGCTGCGGCGCGCCATGGCGCGTTCGTCAAGCCGTGCGGGCGAGGCGGCGACTCAGACGTTGTGCCAGTTGACGGGGCAATCGCGCGAGTTGCGCCAGAAACGGGCCAGGGTCGCGCCAGTCGAGCAGCGAATCGCGCTTCGAGCGTGCAACGTAGCGCAGCACCTCGCCAACCGACCACTGCCGGGAGACGAGATGCTCGTACAGCACTGGCAGCGTGCACTCCAGATCGTGCCATGCCGGGCCGGGACGCTGCGCGTTCTCCACGCCGGGCAGCGCCACGCCGACCAAGTCGCCGTAAGCCACCAGCGGCAGGTTCACGCCGCCGAGTTCGCAGGCCATGATCCACCAGTCGCAGCGGCCGACCGTCACCTCGATGAACTTGGCTTGGGCACCGCCGCCGCTCTTGTATTCGACCGAGCACAGCCCCCAGAACCCGGCATCGCGCAAGAAGGCGTGACCCTCGTCGAGCAGTGGCCCGATATCGAAGCCTTCGGCCGCGGTGGCGTGTCCGGTCGCCGGCGGATAGCACAACAGCTTGCGACCACCGAACCGGGCCAGGCAGGCGCCGCGCTTGTCGATGTAGTAGGCGCCAAACAGGATGTCACGGTCGTCGCCATCGATCCACTCCTGCAGGATCAACGGCTCGCCGATCGCGGCGCTACGCCGGACCTGCGCGGCAACCTCCTCGAACGCCTCGCACTTGATGCTCTTGAAGCTGCTCATCGGCAGCACCGGCTTGGCGGCGAGCGGAAAGCGCAGGCGTGACCGGAGCGCCTCGAGGGCGTCCTCGCTGTCGACGACGAATGACTGCGGCACGTTCAATCCCGAACGCTCGGCCAGGTCGTGCAGCGTGGACTTGTCCTTCAGACGCGTGACGAGGTCACCCGCCGGGAATGGCAAGCGATAGTGGTCCTCCAGTTCGGCGCGATGCTGCTGGAGGATGTCGATCATGCGATCGTTGGTGGGGAACAGCGCCACCGGCGCAGGCAGCTCACGTTTCAGTTCGACCAGCGTATCGATCAGTTCCGGACCCATCAGATTGGCACAGCGGATCTTGCGGCCGTGCCGCCCCTGTGCCGAGGGTTGCGCGAAGTCGCGCTCGATGACGTGCACCGGTACCCCATGGCGAGCAAAGTTCCGCGTCAGGTACAGGCCGTGCTTGCACAGGCCGATCACGACCACCGGAGGGAGCGAAGGTAAGGGGGCTCGAAGCATGTAACCGATCAGTCTAGCCGCCGGGCGCTGCATGCACACTCGGTGACTGCGCTGCTGCGGTTTCCTTCGTAAGCTTGTTCACGCGCTGCCACTCACGGCGCTGCGATGGCATCGCCGTCTTGGACGCGTGCCGCGCGTCGCCCAATCGCGGGTTCGGCGAACCCCCCTGAATCGGGGCCGTGCGTAAAGCCTAGTATTTCCTGCCGCCCTCCCCTTCGGCGGTGGTCGCGTCGATTCCAATACGGGACGATCGGATGGGCAGCAGCACGGCTTCGGCAGGCGTGGGCGCATCGATGCTGCGTCCGTCGAGCGACCGTGCGATGTTGAACAAGTCCATTCCGCGAATTCATGACCGACCTTCGTAGACGCTGGTTTCTGCTGGTCATTTCCGTTCTCGGCTCGGCCGCTGCCGGCTGCGGCAGTGGCGCGTCGAGCGAGGCACCGGCGCCCACGGCGCCACCGGCTGACCCGGAAGCACCGACCCCGCCGGCCCCGCCGCCGCCGGCCGCTGCGAAGTGGCGGCCGCAGATTCCGGCGCTCGTCGTCAGCGAGGCGACATCGTTCGACTTGCGCTCGACACTTCCGCCAGGCGTCCCCGCCGGGGGCGTCTTCGCGGTGGATCCCGCGGGCGCTGCCTTGCCACCGGGCATGACGTTGTCCGCGCAAGGCCTGCTGTCGCTCGGCGCGGCCGGCGCAGGCGCAGCGACCGGCATCATCTTCGTCTACGAATACGCATGACCATCATCCAGCGACGCCGCTTTCTCGTCGGTGTGTACAGCATCACCGCGGCCGGCATGGCCGCCTGCGGCAGCGGTGGCGACGCCGGCGACGCGCCGGCGCAGCCGACAGCGGCGCCGGGTCCTTCGCCCGCCCCCGGCCCCACGCCGGCCCCGACCAGTGCCCCGACCAGCGCCCCGACGCCCGCGCCGACGAGTGCGCCGACGAGTGCGCCCACGCCCGCGCCGACTTCGCCGTCGGGTCCGTCGTCGTCGGGGCTGCCGCTGCTGACGCTGCGCAGTGGGGCGTCGGGCACGCTGCCGTACATGAGCGCGGTGTACCCGCTGCAAGGCGCGGTGCCCGCGGGGGTGTCGGTGCTCTCGCCCGACGAGCCCAACCTGAGCGCAGCGGTGCTGTCGC
>JAEUPF010000163.1 GCA_016790425.1 Rubrivivax sp. | reverse complement strand
CGATGGGTGGGCCTGCACGACCGGGCCGTGACGGCCGGTGGGTCGGCGGCCGGGCCGGCGGGTTTCGGCGAGCCGGTGATTCTATCCGCGCCGGCCCGCGCCGAAGAAGCCCGGCCGCGACGCGGCGCACCCCCCGCGTCGCGGGCCCTCGAGGGCGCCCACGCCCTCAAGGACGGCGCACGCGGAACCAGGCCGCGTACATCGCGGGCAGCGCCAGCAGCGTCAGCGCCGTGGCGACGATGAGCCCGCCCATGATGGCCACCGCCATCGGCCCCCAGAACACGCTGCGCGCCAGTGGCACCATCGCCAGCACGGCCGCAGCGGCAGTCAGCACGATCGGCCGGAAGCGTCGCACGGCCGCTTCGACGATGGCGTCCCACGCCGGTACTTGGCGCCGGCGGTCCTGCTCGATCTGGTCGATCAGGATCACCGAGTTGCGCATGATCATCCCGGTCAGCGCGATCACCCCCAGCAGCGCGACGAAACCGAACGGCCGGTTCAGCAGCAGCAGCGCCGCGGCGACCCCGGCAATGCCCAGCGGCCCGGTCAGGAACACCAGCAGCGCGCGGCTGAAGCTTTGCAGCTGCAGCATCAGCAGCGTGAAGATGATGAACAGCATCACCGGCACGCCGGCGGCGATGGAGCCCTGGCCCTTGCTGCTTTCCTCCACCGCGCCGGCGACCTGGATGCGGTAGCCGGCGGGCATCTTCGCGGCCAGGGCCTGCATCGCCGGCCACACCTGCGCGGTGACGGTGGCGCCTTGCATGCCCTCGACCACGTCGCCTTGCACGGTGACGGCGAAGTCGCGCCCTTCGCGCCACAGCACCCCGGGTTCCCAGGTGAAGCCGATCTTCGCCACCTGCAGCAGCGGCACCGAGCGGCCGCTGGCCGTGGGCAGGTAGGCGCTGCCCAGGTCGGTGATGGCGTTGCGCTCCTCCAGCGGCTGGCGCAGCACGATGTCCACGAGCTTGTCGCCCTCGCGGTACTGGCCGATCGTGCTGCCCGAAAGGATGGTGCGCGAGGCTTGCGCGATGCCCTGGCTGGTGACGCCCAGCGCACGCGCCTTGTCCTGGTCGACCTCGAGCCTGAGCACCTTGACCGGCTCGTTCCAGTTGTCGTTGACGCCGCGCATGGCGGCGTTGGCGCGCAGGATCTCCTTGGCCTGGTCGGCCCAGGCGCGCACCTCCTTCGCATCGGACCCGACGACGCGGAACTGCACCGGATACGGCACCGGCGGCCCGTTGGGCAGCAGCTTGACGCGGCCGCGCACCTCGGGGAACTCGCTGGCCAGGATCTCGGGCAACCGCACGCGCAGCGTCTCGCGCGTGACCAGGTCCTTCGGCAGCACGATCGTCTGGCTGACGTTGGGCTGCGGGAAGATCTGGTCCAGCGGCAGGTAGAAGCGCGGCACGCCGGCGCCGATCCACACGCTGACCGTCTCGACGCCGCCCTCGCGCATCATGCGCTGCTCGAAGCGGCGCGCCACCTCCTCGCTTTGCTGGATCGTCGAGCCCTCGGGCAGCCACAGATCGACCAGGATCTCCGGCCGGCTCGAATCGGGGAAGAACTGCTGCTGCACGCGGCCCATGCCCGCCAGGCCCAGCGCGAAGGTGAGCACGGTGACGGCGATGGTCGCCCAGCGGTGCTCGACGCACCAGTCCACGGTGGCGCGGAAGCGGCTGTAGAACGGCGTGTCGAAGAGCTCGTGCGGCCGCTCGCCGTGGGCACTGTCGACGTGGCTGCGCGTGTGCAGCAAGCGCGCGCCGAGATAGGGCACGAAGTAGACCGAGGCGAACCAGGAAATGACCAGCGCCGCCGAGGTGACGGCGAAGATCGCGAAGGTGTACTCGCCGGTGACGCTCCTGGCCAGCCCGATCGGCAGGAAGCCCGCGGCGGTGATCAGCGTGCCGGTGAGCATCGGCATCGAGGTCACCTCGTAGGCGAAGGTGGCGGCGCGCACCTTGTCGTAGCCCTCCTCGAGCTTGCGCACCATCATCTCCACCGCAATGATCGCGTCGTCCACGAGGAGCCCCAGCGCGATGATCAGGCTGCCCAGCGAGATCTTGTGCAGCCCGACGCCCCAGTAGAACATCGTCACGAAGGTGATCGCCAGCACGAGCGGGATCGTGATCGCCACCACCAGCCCCGGCCAGATGTCGATGCGGAACCACGGGAAGCCGCGCTTCAGGTGCAGGCCCAGACTCAGGAAGCTGACGCCCAGCACGACGACGATGGCCTCCACCAGCACGCGCACGAACTCGCCCACCGAGCGGCTCACCGCCAGCGGCTGGTCCTGCACCTGCGACAGTTCCAGGCCCACGGGCAGCTCGGCCTGAACTTCCCCGGCCGCGGCCCGCAGCGCCTGCCCGAGCGCGATGATGTCGCCGCCCTTGGCCATCGAGACGCCGAGCGCGATGACGTCCTTGCCCTGGTGGCGCACCTTCGCGCTGGGCGGGTCGACGTAGTCGCGCCGCACCTCGGCGATGTCGCCCAGGCGCAGCGTGCTCGCCAGCCCGGTGGCCGCGTTGACGGCGCGGATCGGCAGCCGCTTGAGCTCCTGCACCGAGTTGAAGGCGCCGCCGATGCGCACCTGCAGGTTCTCGCTGCCGGCATTGAGCACGCCGGCGCCTTCCACCGCGTTCTGGGCGCCGATCTGGGCTATGACCTGGCTCATGTCCAGGCCCAGTTGCGCCAGCCGCTTCTGCGAGATCTCGACGAAGAGCCGCTCGGCCTGGGCGCCGAAGATCTCGACCTTGGCGACGTCGGCCACGCGCAGCAGCCGCTGGCGCACGCGCTCGGCGTGCACGCGCATCTCCTCGCGGCTGAAGCCATCGCTGGCCAGCGCGAAGATCGAGCCATAGACGTCGCCGAAGTCGTCGTTGAACACCGGTCCGAGCACGCCCTGCGGCAGCGTGGCGCGCATGTCGCCGATGCGCTTGCGCGCTTGATACCAGCTGCCCGCCACCTCCTTGGGCGGCGACGAGTCCTTGAGCTGCAGGAAGGTCAGGCTCTCGCCGGGCTTGGTGTAGCTGCGGATGATGTCGGCGTGCGGCACCTCCTGCAGCGTCCGCTCGATCTTGTCGGTCACCTGCTCGGCCATCTGCTGCGCGCTGGCGCCGGGCCAGAACGCCTGCACGACCATGGCGCGGAAGGTGAACGGCGGGTCTTCGTCCTGGCCGAGCTGGAAATACGCGGCAACGCCCAGCGCGAGCAGCACCACCATCAGGTAGCGGGTCAGCGCCGGGTGCTCCAGCGCCCAGCGCGAGATGTTGAAGCCCGAGCCGTCGGCGGCGGTGACCTTCGAGCCGCTGGCGGCGGTGACCTTCGAGCCGCCGCCGGCGGCGGCTGGGGCGTCGGTGTTCATCGGCTGGCGGCCGGTGCCGGCGCGGTGCCGCTGTCGCGGTAGAGCTTGACTTTCTGGCCCGGCGTCAGCACGTGCACGCCGGCGGTCACCACCACCTGCCCCGGCGACAGGCCCGAGGCCACGATGACGTCGTTGCCGTCGGCGCCGGCCACGCTCACCGGCTGCACCTTCACCGTCATCGAGGCGGGGTCGAGAAGCCACACCGCCGGCCGGCCCTGCTGCTGCATCACCGCCGTCAGCGGCAGCCGGGCGATGCCTTCGCGCCGGGGCAATGCCAGCGAGACGCTCAGCGTCTGTCCGAGCTGCACTGCGGCGCTGCCGAGGTCGGCCTTGACGAGGAAGGTGCGCGTCGCCGGGTCGGCCGCCGCGGCCACCTCGCGCACCGTGGCCGGCAGCACGGCCGTGGCACTCCACGCCCGCACCTGGAGCGCCCCCGGGCGGCCGAGCAAGGCGCGCACGGCGGCCACACCGTCTTCGGGCACGGAGAAGACGGCATCGCGCGGTCCGTCGTGCGCCAGCCGCAGCACCGGCGCGCCGGCGGCGAGCACGGCGCCGGGCTCGGCCTCCACGGCGATGACGACGCCGTCGGCGGTGGCCGTGAGCGCGGCATAGGCGGCCTGGTTGCGTTGCACGTCGGCTTGCGCGCGCGCCTGCTCCGCCTGGGCCCGGGCGGCCTTCAGCGCCGTCTCGCGCCGCTCCAGTTCCCATGCGCTGATGAAGCCCTGCGCCCGCAGCTCCCGGAAGCGCTGGAACTCTGCGGCGGCCAGTTCGGCCTGCGTCACCGCGGCCTGCGCGGCGGCGGCCGCGGCCTCCTGGCCCAGGCGCAGGTCGCCGACGTCCAGCCGCGCCAGCACCTGCCCGGCGCGAACGCGCTGCCCAGCTTCGGCGGTGCGACTGACCATCTTCCCGGCGACGCGAAAGCCCAGGCGCGACTCGGTGCGTGGTCGCACCTCCGCAGCGAAATCGTGCGTGCCGCCGGCCTCGCCGCTGGCCACGGTCATCGTGCGCACCGAGCGCACCGGCTCGGGCGCCGGCGGCGCCTTGGAACACGCGGCGAGCAGCACGGCGGCGGCCAATGCGCCCGCCAGCGGGGGTGCAACGGACTGGTTCATCCCTTCATCCCTTCTTCTCCTCGGGGGCGCGCGTGGCGTGGGTGCGCTGTCCGACCGGCCTGGCAGAGCCGGCCGCCGGCCTGCTACTGACTGACCGGTCAGTAATATATGGAGGCCCTCCGAGCCCTGTCAACCGCTTTCCCGCCTTCGCTGCCGGCATCGCCGGATCCGCCGCCCCGGCGACCCCGGCCGCGCTTGCCACAATCGCCCGGTGGGCGTGGGTCACTACGAGAACTTCCCGGTCGCGTCGGCACTGTGCCCGCCGCGCCTGCGCCCCGCCGTCGCGGCGATCTACCACTTCGCGCGCACGGCCGATGACATCGCCGACGAAGGCGATGCCGCGCCCGAGGAGCGGCTGGCCACGTTGCGCCGCTACCGCGATGCGCTCGAGAGGGCCTGCGACAGCGCGCCGGCCAAGACGCCCGACGCCAGGGCAGCGGTCGCTTTCACCCCTTCGCCCACGCACGACAACGCCACCGGCGGCGCATGGCCGCAGGTCTTCGAGCCGCTCGCCCGCCAGATGCACGCCTTCGCGTTGCCGGCGCGCTGGCTGCATGCCTTGCTCGACGCCTTCGAGCAGGACGTGCGCAACCCGGTGTACACCAACCGGCAGATGCTGCTGGACTACTGCGCGCGCTCGGCGAACCCGGTGGGCCGGTTGCTGCTGCACCTGTACGGCATCGACGACGCCGATTCGCTGGCGCGCTCCGATGCCGTGTGCAGCGCCTTGCAGCTCATCAACTTCTGGCAGGACTTGAGCATCGACGGCCCGCGCGGCCGCTGCTACGTGCCCGCGGCCGACCGCGAGCGCCACGGCGTGCCGGCCGCCGACCTGGCCGCAGCGCACGACAGCGCAGGCGCGCGCGCGCTCGTGCGCGAGCTTTGCGGCTGGGCCGAAGCCTTGATGCGCTACGGCGCGCCGCTGGCGCTGCGCGTGCCCGGGCGTGCGGGGTGGGAGCTGCGGCTCGTGGTGCAAGGCGGCCTGCGGGTGCTGGAGAAGATCGGCGCCGCTGGTCATGCCAGCCTTTCCCGCCGGCCGCGCCTGGGGGTGGCCGATGTGCCGGTGCTGCTGTGGCGCGCCGCCGCCATGAGCGCGAGCGCCGCCGCGGCCGCCGCAGGGCTCCCCGGGTGAGAGATCCCCGATGCCCACGCAGCCCGTGACGCCCGTGCGAACCGCCAAGCCGGTGCGGCCCGTGACGCCCGAGCAGTATGTGCAGGACAAGGCCGCCAGGAGCGGCTCGTCGTTCTATTACGCCTTCCTCTTCCTCGAACCCGAGCGGCGCGCCGCGATCACCGCCTTCTACGCCTTCTGCCGCGAGGTCGACGATGTCGTCGACGAGGTCAGCGACCCCGGCGTCGCGGCCGCCAAGCTGGCGTGGTGGCGCAGCGAAGTCGCGGCGACGTTCGCCGGCACGCCCACGCACCCGGCCACGCGCGCGCTGTGGCCGCACCGGGAGCGCTTCGGCATCGCCGCCGAACACCTGCTGGCGGTGATCGAAGGCTGCCAGATGGACCTCGAGCAGACGCGCTTCCTCGATTTCGCGGGCCTGGCGCACTACTGCCACCTCGTCGCCGGCGTCGTCGGCGAAGTCGCCTGCAACATCTTCGGCCGCACGCAGGAAGGCACGCTGCGCTACGCGCACCGCCTGGGCCTGGCGATGCAGCTGACCAACATCATCCGCGACGTCGGCGAGGACGCTCGCCGCGGCCGCATCTACCTGCCGCTGGACGAGCTGAGGCGCTTCGACGTCAAGCCGGCCGAGATCCTGCAGCGCAGTGCGCCGTGGGGATACAGCGATCGCTTCACGGCGCTGATGCGTTTCCAGGGCGAGCGCGCCGAGGCGACGTTCGCCGCGGCATTGGCCGAACTGCCCGCGGCCGACCGCGAGAGCCAGAAGCCCGGGCTGATGATGGCCAACATCTACCGCGCCCTGCTGGCCGAGATCGAACGCGGCGGCTGGCGCGTGCTGCACCAGCGCACGTCGCTCACGCCCCTGCGCAAGCTGTGGATCGCTGCGCGCACGCACCTGCGCGCGCGATGACGGCGCCTCGCCGCATTGCCGTCGTCGGCGGCGGCTGGGCCGGGCTGGCCGCCGCGGTGCGCGCGGTCCAAGCCGGCCACCATGTGACGCTGCTCGAGATGGCGCAGCAGCTCGGCGGCCGCGCGCGTTCGCTGCCGTTGGCCGGCAACGGCGCCGGCGGCGCTGCCGGAGGCGATGCGCTGGACAACGGCCAGCACATCCTCATCGGTGCCTATCGGCAGACGCTGGACCTGCTGCGCACCGTCGGCGGGCACGAGGAAGAACTGCTGCGCCGCCGCCCGCTCGAGTTGCGCTATGCCGACGGGCGCGGCCTCGCGCTGCCGGCCGGCCCGGCGTGGATCGCCTTCGTGCGCGGCGTCGCAGGCTGCACCGGCTGGACCTGGCGCGACCGCGCCGCGCTCGTGCGCGCCGCCGCCGGCTGGGCGCTCGACGGATTCCGTTGCGACCCCGCGCTCACCGTGCACGCTCTTTGCGAACGCCTGCCGCCGGCGGTGCGCGAGCTGCTCATCGACCCGCTGTGCGTGGCCGCGCTCAACACGCCGGCGCGCGAGGCGAGCGCCCAGGTGCTGCTGCGCGTGCTGCGCGACGCGCTCTTCGGCGGCCGGGGCGCCGCCGACCTGCTGCTGCCGCGGCGGCCGCTGTCGGAGCTGCTGCCGGAGCCGGCGGCGCGCTGGCTCAGCGCGCGCGGGGCCCGCGTGTACCTCGGGCAGCGCGTGGTCGAACTGACGCCAGACTCGACCGCCTGGCGCATCGGCAGCGAGCGCTTCGACGCCATCGTCATCGCTGCGGCCGCGGCCGAGGCAGCGCGGCTGGCGCTACCGATCGCGCCCGCGTGGGCCGCACAGGCGCAAGCGTTGCGCTACGAGCCGATCGTCACCGTCTACATCGAGTGCCGCGGCGCGCGCCTGCCCGCACCGATGACGGCGCTCGTCGAAGGCGCCGCGGCGCCGGCGCAGTTCGCGTTCGACCATGGCGCGCTCGGCGGCACGGCCGGGCGCTTCGCATTCGTCGTCAGCGGTGCCCGGCCGTGGGTCGAGCGTGGCTCGGGCGCGCTGGCCGCTGCTGTGCTCGACCAGGCGCGCTCGGCGATGCCGCAAGGCACCTGGCCGGCAGCGCCACGGGTGCTGAAGGTGATCACCGAGCGCCGGGCCACCTTTCGCTGCACGCCAGGTTTGCCGCGGCCGCCGATGGCCATCGCGCCGCGTCTGTTGGCAGCGGGCGACTACGTCGCGGGCCCCTATCCGGCCACGCTCGAAGGCGCGGTGCGATCGGGCGAACAGGCCGCTGCCGCGCTCTTCACCTGACCCTCTTGATCCGGCGGCGCTCATCCCGAACTTCCGGAATGCAATCTGCGTTTCCGCGATGCAGAATGAGGCCCATGCCCGCCATCGCGCTGGACAGAACAGGACGGCAAAGACGATGAGCCGCAAGGATCCGCACACGCCCACCATCCAGGTGCTGGAGCGTGCTTTCGCGCTCCTGGACATGCTGGCGGCGCAAGCCGATCCGGTGTCGCTGAAGGAGATCAGCGAGCGCACCGGGCTGCACCCTTCCACCGCGCACCGCATCCTCAACGACCTGGCGATCGGCCGTTTCGTCGACCGGCCGCAGGCGGGCAGCTATCGGCTGGGAATGCGCCTGCTCGAACTGGGCAACCTGGTGAAGGCGCGCCTGGACGTGCGCGACGCGGCGATCGGCCCGATGCGCGAGCTGCACAAGCTGACGCACCAGCCGGTGAACCTCTCCGTGCGCCAGGGCGACGAGATCGTCTACATCGAGCGCGCCTACAGCGAGCGTTCGGGCATGCAGGTGGTGCGCACGGTGGGCGGCCGCGCGCCGCTGCATCTCACCTCGGTGGGCAAGCTCTTCCTCGCCCACGACGACCCGGGCCGCGTGCGCTCCTACGCCGTGCGAACCGGCCTCACCGGGCACACGCGCAACAGCATCACCGACCTGGCGCGGCTGGAGCGCGAACTGGCGCAGGTGCGCACGAGCGGCAGTGCACGAGACGACGAGGAGCTGGAACTGGGCGTGCGCTGCATGGCCTCGGGCGTGTTCGACGACCAGGGCAAGCTGGTGGCGGGGCTGTCGATCTCGGCGCCGGCCGACCGGCTCGAGGAAGCGTGGCTGGAGCGCGTGAAGGCGACGGCGGCGCAGATCTCGGGCTCGCTCGGCTACCGCGCCGGCTGAGCAACGTCCGCGCCTGCGGTGGCCGCTGCGGCTGCGGCGGGCGCTTCGGCGCTCCTCGCCTCGGCCGCGGCTGCGGCTGCGGCAGGGGCATCGACCGGCACCGCACCCGCGCCGGAGCCTGCGGCGCGCGCCGCGCCCAGGCCCTGGAACAGCCAGTGGCGCAGCCGTTCGGCGTCGCCGATGCGCGAATAACGCCCGGCCGAGTCGAGCAGCACCATGATGAGCTGCCGCCCGGCCATCTGCGCCTGCATCACCACGCAGCGGCCGGCGGCGGCGATGTAGCCGGTCTTCTGCACCGCGATCTCCCACTCGGGGTTGCGCACCAGGCCGTTGGTGTTGCGGAACTGCTGCTGGCGGCGGCCGTTGGCCACCACCGCGTCGGTGGCGGTGGAGTACTCGCGGATGATCGGGTGCTCGGCCGCGGCACGCACCAGCCGGGCCAGGTCCTCGGCGCTGGAGCGGTTCTCGCTGGAGAGGCCCGTCGGTTCGACATAGCGCGTATCGCGCATGCCGAGCTCGCGTGCCTTGGCGTTCATCGCCGCGACGAAAGCAGCCAGTCCCGCTGGATGGCTGCGCCCGAGCGCGTGCGCGGCGCGGTTCTCCGAGGCCATCAGCGCCAGCTGCAGCATCTCGGCGCGCGTCAGCCGCGCGCCGGGCGCCAGGGGGCGGCGGTTGTTGCCGCCGGCAGTGGCCAGCACGTCGTCGGCGGTGATGGCCACGGGCTCGGCGAGCGCGTCGCCGGACTCGACCACCACGAGTGCCGTCATGAGCTTGGTGATCGAGGCGATCGGCAGCACGGCGCGCGCGTTCTTGCTGAACAGCACCTCGTCGGTGTCGCGGTCGACGACGAGCGCCACGGCCGACCTCAGCGCCAGTTCGTCGTCCGTCGCGTGCAAACCGCTCTGCTGCCCGATGGACGGCACGGCCCGGGCCGCCGGACGCGACACGGCCACCCTGCGCAGGCTTGGCGCCGAACGCGAGACGACGACGGGCGCCCTGGCTGCCGCGCCGACGACCGCTGCGCGCCTGGCCTTGGCCGTCGCCTCCGCACGCTGCGCCGGGGCAGCCTGGGCGATCGTGCCGAGCACGCCGATGACGACAACCGCCACGCAGGCCGGCCACACCGCGCGGCGGCCCTGCCGCCGATTCGATCTGCCCCCGATCGCCCTGCCTTGCGCCACGCGCGTTCCCCTCCGCGAGAGGATCGCAGTGTACAAGGCGCGCGCTTCGATAAGAAGAAAAAAATCAGACACTTACGCGTCTGATCTCAAGTGAATTCTGATCGCGCCGACGGCTCGGCGCGGGAGGCCGGGCTTCAGGGATGCAGGCCCTGCTCCTCGGGCTCGTCGGTGGAGGTGGCGATCACGCTCGTCGGTTGGCCCTTGGCCTTGCGCCAGGCGTAGATGACATAGCCGGACAGGCCATACAGGCAGAACATCCCGAACAGCACGATCGGCGGGTGGACGTTCACGAGAGCGATCAACAGCGCAATGGCGACGATCACCGCGAACGGCACCGTGCGCTTGCCGCCCCAGACCTTGAAGCTGTAGAAGGGCGCGTTGGTCACCATCGTCAGCCCCGCATAGAGCGTGACGCCGAAGGCCACCCAGGCCAGCCACGTCTCCTGCGAGACGTTCTTGAAGCCGGCGTCGTCCATCACCCAGATCAATCCCACCACCAGCGCCGCGGCGGCCGGGCTCGGCAGGCCCTGGAAGTAGCGCTTGTCGACGATGCCGATGTTGGTGTTGAAGCGCGCCAGCCTGAGCGCCGCACCGGCGCAATAGACGAACGCGGCGATGAGCCCCGCCTTGCCCAGGCCCTTGAGCGCCCACTCGTAGACGATCAGCGCGGGCGCGGCACCGAAGCCGACCATGTCGCACAGGCTGTCCATCTGCTCGCCGAAAGCGCTTTGCGTGTGCGTCATGCGCGCCACGCGGCCATCGAGGCTGTCGAGCACCGCGGCAGCGAAAATGGCGATGCAGGCGACCTCGAAGCGCCCGTTCATCGCCATCACCACGCCGTAGAAGCTGGCGAACAAGGCCGCCAGCGTGATGCCGTTGGGCAGCACGTAGATGCCGCGCCGTTTCGGGCGCGGCATCTCGATGACCTCGGCGGCCTCGCCGGTGGGAACGACGGCGCCGGCCTTCTCGCCGGCGGAGGGCTCGTTCATGCCCGGCAGCATACGCTGGCGCGTCGTGCGCAGGCGGCGGCGCTGGCCAAGGCCCTCGCCCGGCCTCAGTTGCGGCTGCGGTCGACGAGCTTGTTGGCCTTGATCCACGGCATCATCGCGCGCAGCTTCTCGCCCACGGTCTCGATGCTGTGCTCGGCCATCAGGCGGCGGCGGCTCATCAGCGTCGGCGCGCCGGCGCGGTTCTCGAGGATGAAGCTCTTGGCGTACTCGCCGCTCTGGATGTCGGCGAGCATCCTCTTCATTGCCGCCTTCGTCTCGGCGGTGATGATCTTCGGGCCACTGACGTACTCACCGTACTCGGCGTTGTTGCTGATCGAGTAGTTCATGTTCGCGATGCCGCCTTCGTAGATGAGGTCGACGATCAGCTTCAGCTCGTGCAGGCACTCGAAGTACGCCATCTCGGGCGCGTAGCCGGCTTCCACCAGCGTCTCGTAGCCGGCCTTGATCAGCTCCACCGTTCCGCCGCACAACACCGCCTGCTCGCCGAAGAGATCGGTCTCGGTCTCTTCGCGGAAGTTGGTCTCGATGATGCCGGCCTTGCCGCCGCCGTTCGCCGCGGCGTAGCTGAGCGCGAGGTCGCGCGCCTTGCCGCTCTTGTCCTGGTGCACGGCGATCAGGTGCGGCACGCCACCGCCGCGGCTGTAGGTGTCGCGCACGGTGTGCCCCGGTGCCTTGGGCGCGACCATCCAGACGTCGATGTCGTCGCGCGGCACGACCTGGCCGAAGTGCACGTTGAAGCCGTGCGCGAAGGCGAGCGAAGCACCCTTCTTCATGTGCGGCGCCACGTCGTTGGCGTAGACGCTCGCGATCTGCTCGTCAGGCAGCAGGATCATCACCACGTCGGCGTCCTTCACGGCGTCCTTCACCTCGGCCACCTTGAGGCCGGCCTTCTCCACCTTGGGCCAGCTGGCACCGCCGCGGCGCAGGCCCACCGTCACCTTGACGCCGCTGTCGTTGAGGTTCTGCGCATGCGCGTGGCCCTGCGAGCCGTAGCCGACGATGGTGACCTGCTTGCCCTTGATGAGGCTGAGGTCGGCGTCCTTGTCGTAGTAGACCTTCATGTGTGCTCTCTCTTGCTCTCTCTGTGTCGCTGTTGCGTGGGTGAATGCGCGGCCGACGCGGCCGGGCCCTGGGAACGGGTAGCAGGTAGGGTGGTGGATCAGACGCGCAGGATGCGCTCGCCGCGACCGACGCCGCTGGCGCCGGTGCGCACGGTCTCGAGGATCGCGGCGCGGTCGATGGCGAGGAGGAAGGCGTCGAGCTTGGAGGAGTCGCCGGTCAGCTCGATCGTGTAGCTCTTCTCGGTGACGTCGACCACGTGGCCGCGGAAGATGTCGGCCATGCGCTTCATCTCCTCGCGCTCCTTGCCCACCGCGCGCACCTTCACGAGCATCAGCTCGCGCCCGATGAAGGCGCCCTCGGTCAGATCGACCACCTTCACCACCTCGATCAGGCGGTTCAGGTGCTTGGTGATCTGCTCGATAACCTCGTCGCTGCCGGTGGTGACGATGGTCATGCGCGACAGCGAAGCGTCCTCGGTCGGCGCGACCGTCAGGCTCTCGATGTTGTAGCCGCGCGCCGAGAACAGCGCAACGACGCGCGACAGGGCACCGGGCTCGTTCTCGAGCAACACGGCGATGATGTGTTTCATGGTGGATTCGTCCTGCGCGGCTCTTCAGCGCTGCCGGGGCGGTAACCCCGGGGCCTTGGCTGCGGATTTCGAGGTGGATGAAGGAAACGGGTCGATGCGAAGTGCTTCGCGGTTCGCCGCCGGGCTGCCGAAGCCGGCGCGGTAACGCCGGCCTCCTGCCCCGCGGCTGGCCGCGTCACAGGTCTTCGCTGCCCAGCAGCATCTCCGTGATGCCCTTGCCGGCCTGCACCATCGGCCAGACGTTCTCGGTCGCGTCGGTGCGTACGTCGATGAAGACGGTGCGGTCCTTCAGGCGGATCGCCTCACGCAGCGCCGGCTCCACGTCAGCGGGCTTCTCGATCAGCATGCCGACGTGCCCATAGGCCTCGGCCAGCTTGACGAAGTCGGGCAACGCGTCCATGTAGCTGTGCGAGTAGCGGCCGCCGTAGTCGAGCTCCTGCCACTGGCGCACCATGCCCAGATAACGGTTGTTCAGCGAGACGATCTTCACCGGCGTGTCGTACTGCTTGCAGGTGGAAAGCTCCTGCAGGCACATCTGGATGCTGCCCTCGCCGGTGATGCAGAAGACGTCCGATTCGGGCCGGGCGAGCTTGATGCCCATCGCGTAGGGCAGCCCCACGCCCATCGTGCCGAGGCCGCCGGAGTTGATCCAGCGCCGCGGCTCCTCGAAGCGGTAGAACTGCGCCGCCCACATCTGGTGCTGGCCGACGTCGCTGGTGATGTAGCAGTCGGTGCCGCGCGTCATCTCCCACAGCTTCTCGACCACCATCTGCGGCTTGATGACCTCGCTGCTGCGGCGGTACGACAGGCACTCGCGCTTGCGCCACCCGTTGACCTGGCTCCACCAGGCGGCAAGCGCCTGCGCGTCGGGACGCGCCTTGGATTCCTCGAGCTGCGCGATCAGTTCGGACAGCACTTCCTTCACGTCGCCGACGATGGGCACATCGACCTTGACGCGCTTGCTGATGCTCGAAGGGTCGATGTCGACGTGGATGATCTTGCGCTCGACCTGCGCGAAGTGCTTCGGGTTGCCGATGACGCGGTCGTCGAAGCGCGCGCCCACGGCGAGCAGCACGTCGCAGTGCTGCATGGTCATGTTCGCCTCGTAGGTGCCGTGCATGCCCAGCATGCCGAGGAACTTGGGGTCGCTGGCGGGGATCGAGCCCAGGCCCATCAGCGTGTTCGTGCACGGGAAGCCGAGCAGGTCGGCAAGCCGCCGCAGCTCGGCCGCCGCGTTGCCCAGCACGACGCCGCCGCCGGTGTAGATGTACGGGCGCTTGGCCGCCAGCAGCAGTTGCAGCGCCTTGCGGATCTGGCCCCCGTGCCCCTTGCGCACCGGGTTGTACGAGCGCATCTCGACCTTTTCGGGGTAGTGGAACGGCGCCGTCTTCAGCGACACGTCCTTGGGGATGTCCACCACCACCGGCCCGGGGCGGCCGGTGCGCGCGATGTGGAACGCCTTCTTCAGCGTCAGCGCCAGGTCGCGCACGTCCTTGACGAGGAAGTTGTGCTTGACGATCGGGCGCGTGATGCCCACCGTGTCGCATTCCTGGAAGGCGTCCAGACCGATGGCCGGCGTCGGCACCTGGCCGGTGACGATCACCATCGGGATCGAATCCATGTACGCGGTGGCGATGCCGGTGACCGCATTGGTGACGCCGGGGCCCGAAGTGACCAGGGCAACGCCGACCTCGCCGGTGGCGCGCGCGTAGCCATCGGCGGCGTGCACGGCCGCCTGCTCGTGGCGCACGAGCACATGGCGGATGCTGTCCTGCTTGTACAGCGCGTCGTAGATGTAGAGCACCGCGCCGCCGGGGTAGCCCCAGAGGTACTTGACGCCTTCGGCCTGCAGGCAGCGAACGAGGATCTCGGAGCCGTTCAGCGTCGTCGGCTCCGCGGCGGGATCTTGAGGGGAGGAAGGCCGTGCTTGGGCGGCACGCTTGACTTCCGCGGCAGACATGTCCATTTCGAACCTCTGAGAATTTCTCTGACGAAAATCCATCGGTGCACCTCCGGCGCGCCCTCGTGAGGCGGCTTCGGTGCCTGCGCGGTCCACGGTCGGCGCCTGCGGGTCGGGCGGCGACGGGAGACCCAAAGAGCGTTGTGCGAAGCAGCATTATGGCATCGGGCAGCGGCACATCCGCACGCTCATCCCCGGGCGCCGCTTCGGCGCGTGCGCCAGGGCGGCACCCCGGCCGTGCAGCCGGGGCCCACGAGGGGCGATGACATAATCCCGCGCGGTCCGAACCGGGCCGCCCCGCCTTGACGCGCGTTGTCCTCCGACAAAGAACTGTCCGACTTCCTCAAGAGCGTCGAGAAGCGCGCCTTCAAGCGCACGGTCTATGCCGTTCGCAGCGACGACGCCGCGCTGGACATCGTCCAGGAGGCGATGATCAAGCTGGCCGAGAAGTACCCCGATCGGCCGCCGGCCGAGTGGCCGCTGCTGTTCCAGCGCATCCTCAGCAACGCGACGATGGACCACTTCCGCCGCGAGAAGGTGCGCGGCGCGGTCATGCAGAACCTCTCGGAGTTCGAGGGCGCCGACGACGGCGACGACTTCGACCTCCTCGAGATGCTGCACACGCTGGACGGCTCGTTGGGCACGGAAAGTGCACTTGACGCGGTGTCCCGAACGCAGATCCTCGGCGCGGTGGAAGCGGAAGTGGCCGAACTTCCCACCCGTCAACGCGAGGCCTTCCTGCTGCGTTACTGGGAAGAATTCGACGTTGCCGAAACCGCAGCAGTGATGGGCTGCTCCGAAGGAAGCGTCAAGACCCATTGTTCGCGAGCCGTGCACGCGCTGGCCAAGGCCCTCAGGGCCCGAGGAATAACGCTATGAACCGCCGCCGCCACTTCTCCGAAGACCAGGCCATCGAAGCCCGGCTGGCGGCCCGACTGGGGGCCGGCCTCACCGAGCGCGCCGAGCAACTCCCGCACGACATCGGCGAGCGCCTGCGCGCCGCGCGCGAACAGGCGCTGGCCCGCGCCGCCGAGGTGCGCCGCCGTTCGCCCGAGCCTGCCGCGGCGCGCGATGCGGCCGCCGTCGGCGTCACCGCGCAAGGTGCGGTGCTGCTCGGCGGCCTCGGCGCACCGGCCTGGTGGCAGCGGGCTGCGTCGCTGCTGCCGCTGGCGGTGCTCGTCCTCGGCCTCCTGCTCATCCAGCGCCAAGGCGAGCTGGAGCAGATCCACGCCGCCGCGGAAGTCGACGCTCAGCTTCTGGCCGACGACCTGCCGCCCGACGCCTACTCCGACCCCGGCTTTGCCGAGTTCATGCGGGAGCGCGCGCCGTGACGCGGACAGCGCCGCTGCCCGCCCTGGTCGCGCTCGCCGCCGTCGTCGCCGGTCTCTGTTTCGCCGCCGCAGCGGCATCGCCCGGCGCCGCCGGCACACCCGCTGGCGGAACAACGCCTGCGCGCGCCCCGGGCACGCCTTCGGGCCCGACCTGGAACGCGCTCAGCGCCAGCCAGCAGCAGGCTCTGGCACCGCTCAGGCCCGACTGGGACAGCATCGACGCCACACGCAAGAGAAAGTGGGTCGAGGTGGCAGACCGCTTTCCGGCCATGCCTGCCGACGAGCGCAAGCGCGTGCAGGAGCGCATGGCCGCCTGGGCCGCCCTGACGCCGGCCGAGCGGACGCGCGCACGCGTGCAGTTCCAGGAGACCCGCCGCATCGGTGCCGAAGAACGGCAGGCGGGCTGGCAGGCGTACCAGGCGCTGCCCGAAGACGAGCGCAAGCGGTTGGCGCAGGCCGCCAAGGGCAAGGCGCCAGCGCGGCCGGTCGCGCAAGCACAGGCCCAGGCTCAGGGGCCCGGCAAGGCGGGGCCTTCGCCGGTGTCGCTGCAGCCGAGCGGCCCCAAGCGCAATGTCGTCGTCGCCGCCCCGGCACCCAGGGCCCGTTCGGTGGCGCCCACGGTGGTGCAGGCCAAGCCCGGCGCCAGCACCACCACGGTGGCCACGCCGGCCAAGCCGCCGCTGCACCACCAGGCGGGGCTGCCCAAGGTGGTGGCCACGCCGAGCTTCGTCGACCCGAACACGCTGCTGCCGCGGCGCGGCCCGCAGGCCGCGGCAATGCGCACGGCCGCCTCGGCCGACCCCACGCGCGAGCCGTGACCGTCGCCGCCGCAGCGGCGGCCAACGTCGGCCCGGCACGGGCGCCGGGCCTCGCACGCCGGCTGGCCTGCTTTGTCTACGAAGGCGTGCTGCTCTTCGGCGTCGTGATGGTGACCGGCCTCGTCTACGGCCTGGCCACCGACCAGCGGCACGCGCTGGCCGGCGCCACCGGCCTGAAGGCGACCCTGTTCGTCGTGCTCGGCGTGTACTTCGTCTACTTCTGGTCGCGCCCGGGGCAGACGCTGGCGATGAAGACCTGGCGCCTGAGGCTGGTCGATGCCGAAGGCCGCGCACCGACGGCGGCGCGCGCGCTCCTGCGCTACCTGCTCGCCTGGCTGTGGTTCCTGCCGGCCCTGGCCTGGGTCGGCCTGTCGGGGCTCAGGAGCGGCGGCGTCACGGCCGCCATCGTCACCACCGGCGTGCTCGCCTACGCCGGACTCGCCTTCCTGCGCGCCGACCGGCAGTTCTTCCACGACGCGGTCTGCGGCACGCGCGTGCTCGACGCTTCACCTCGGGCGTCCGCAGCCGCCCCCGCTCCGGCGCCCGCTCCCGGGGACCCGCCTCGTTGAACGAACGACCCGCCTCGCCGCCGCCGCTGCGCGCATGCGTCTACTGCGGCTCGCGCCACGGCCACCGGCCGGAGTACGCCGCGGCCGCGCGCCGGCTCGGCACCGCCATCGGCCAGCGCGGTTGGCAACTCGTCTACGGCGGAGGACATGTCGGCCTGATGGGCGAGGTGGCCGACGCCACGCTCGCGGCCGGCGGCACCGTGGTCGGGGTCATCACCGAAGCGCTGCTGCAGCGCGAAGTGGGCCACCGCGGGCTGACCGAACTGCTCGTCGTGCGCACGATGCACGAGCGCAAGCAGGCGATGGCCGAGCGCGCCGATGTCTTCATTGCGCTGCCCGGTGGCATCGGCACGATGGAGGAGCTGTACGAGGTGTGGACCTGGCGCCAGCTCGGCTACCACGACCAGCCGATCGGGCTCGTCAACGTCGCCGGCTACTACGACGGCTTCCTGCGCTCGGTGGCGCACATGGTGGCCGAAGGCTTCCTCGGCACGGCGCAGGTCGACATGCTCGCCGTCGACGACGATCCGCAGCGGCTGCTGCTGGCCCTTTGCGAGCGCGCTCGCCGCTCCGGCGGCAGCGATGACTACTCGCGAATCTGAAGGACCCGGCGGATCCGGAGGGATATGGAAGGATCCGAAGGACCCTGAGGGATCTGAGGGATCTGAGGGATCTGGCCGATTGCAGACCCGCAGACCTCGCCGCTGACGCGGGCGGCCCGCGCCGCCCCCCTACACCGCCGCTTCGTTCACCTCGCCGGTGCGGATGCGCACCACCTGCTCGACGCTGGTGACGAAGATCTTGCCGTCGCCGATCTTGCCGGTCTTGGCGGCCTTGATGATGGCGTCGATGCAGCGCTCGACGTCCTCGGTCTTGACCACCACCTCGATCTTCACCTTGGGCAGGAAGTCGACGACGTACTCGGCGCCGCGGTACAGCTCGGTGTGCCCCTTCTGGCGGCCGAAGCCCTTGACCTCGGTGACCGTGAGGCCCGACACGCCGATCTCGCCCAGCGCCTCTCGAACCTCTTCGAGCTTGAACGGCTTGATGATGGCGGTGATCTGCTTCATGGCGGGCTCCGGCGCGCGGCTGCGCTGGCGGCGGTTTCGAGTTCGTGGGGGTTCGATTTAAGCACGGAAATTCGACGTGATGGGGTAGCGCCAGTCCCTGCCGAAGGCGCGGTGCGTGATGCGGATGCCCACCGGCGCCTGGCGCCGCTTGTACTCGTTGACCTTGATGAGGCGCGTCACGCGCTCGACATCCGCACGCGCGAAGCCGGCGGCGACGATCTCGTCGATGCCCTGGTCGTCCTCCATGTAGCGCGCAAGGATCGCGTCGAGCACGTCGTACGGCGGCAGGCTGTCCTGGTCGGTCTGGTTCGGCCGCAATTCGGCCGAAGGCGGCCGCGTGATGATGCGCTCGGGGATCACCGGCCCGGTGCTGCCGTCGGCGCGCCGCGCCGGCTGCCGGTTCTTCCACTCGGCCAGGCGGTACACGAGCGTCTTGGCCACGTCCTTGATGACCGCGAAGCCCCCGGCCATGTCGCCGTACAGCGTGCAGTAGCCGGTGGCCATCTCGCTCTTGTTGCCGGTGGTCAGCACGATCGAGCCGGTCTTGTTCGACAGCGCCATCAGCAGCGTGCCGCGGATGCGCGCCTGCAGGTTTTCCTCCGTCGTGTCCTCGGCCAGCCCGGCAAACTGCGGTGCCAGGCCGGCGCGGAAGGCGTCGAACATCGGCGCGATGCCGATCTCGT
>JAEUPF010000117.1 GCA_016790425.1 Rubrivivax sp. | reverse complement strand
TGCCCGGCAGGATGGTGCCGCCGTAGACGTACACCGCCGGCACGTTGGCGCGCAGGATGCCCATCATGCCGCCGGGCATGTTCTTGTCGCAGCCGCCGATGACGAGCACGCCGTCCATCCACTGGCCGCCGACGCA
Source organism: Rubrivivax sp. (assembly GCA_016790425.1). Classification (GTDB taxonomy): domain Bacteria; phylum Pseudomonadota; class Gammaproteobacteria; order Burkholderiales; family Burkholderiaceae_C; genus Rubrivivax. Next base: position 26,775 of record JAEUPF010000117.1, on the reverse strand, counting down.
GGTCTCGACGCAGTCGGCGATGACTTCGCGCGACACCAGGCTGTACTTCATGCCTTCGGTGCCCATCGCCATGCCGTCGGAAATGGTGGGCACGCCGAACACCTGCGGGTTGGCGCCGCTGGCCTTCAGCTCATCGACGGCGGCGTCGGCCAGCCGCTGCAGGCCGCTGTTGCACGGCGTGATGGTGCTGTGGCCGTTGGCCACGCCGATCATCGGCTTGCCGAAGTCGGTTTCCTGGTAGCCCATCGCGTAGTACATGCTGCGATTGGGCGCGCGCGCCACGCCTTCGGTGATGTTGCGGCTGCGGCGGTTGGCGGGGGTGGTCATGGTCGGGCGGTAGCGATGCGATGAAGGAGTGCGCAAGCCGGGAACGAAGCGTGCCGGCATCGACCACGCACTATAGTCCGCCGCCATGCTGGTGCACCCGCAGTTCGACCCCGTCGCGCTCTCGCTCGGGCCGGTCCAGATCCACTGGTACGGTCTCACGTACCTGGTCGCTTTCGTGCTCTTCCTGTGGCTGGCGAAGATGCGCGCGCGGCTGCCGCAGTTCGCCGGCCGCGGCTGGGTGGGCGCCGATGTCGACGACCTGCTCTTCTGGGGCGTGCTCGGCGTGGTGCTCGGCGGGCGGCTGGGTTACGTGCTCTTCTACAAGCCCGAGTACTACGCCGCGCATCCGCTGGAGATCTTCGCGGTGTGGAAGGGCGGCATGTCGTTCCATGGCGGCCTGCTTGGCGTGACGCTGGCGATGTGGGGCTACGCCAGGATGCGCGGCCGCTCGTTCCTGGACGTGATGGACCTCGTGGCGCCGTGCATCCCCACCGGGCTGGCTTCGGGGCGCATCGGCAACTTCATCAACGGCGAGTTGTGGGGGCGCGCCGCCGACCCTTCGCTGCCGTGGGCGATGGTGTTCCCGCAAAGCGGCACGCCGGTGCCGCGGCACCCTTCGCAGCTGTACCAGTTCGCGCTCGAAGGGCTGCTGCTGTTCGTGCTGCTGTGGATCTACGGCCGCAAGGAACGCGCCCGCGGCCAGGTGGCGGCGGCGTTCGTCTTCCTCTACGGCGTGCTGCGCTTCGTGGTCGAGTACTTCCGCGAGCCCGATGCCTTCCTCGGCCTGCTGGCGTTGAACCTCAGCATGGGCCAGTGGCTGTGCGTGCCGATGATGCTGCTGGGCGCGGGCCTGTGGTGGTGGTTCGGGCAGCGGCCGGCGCCGGCGCAGCGCGCGGCGCGCTGACGCGCCAGGCCGCGACAGGACCGCGACGAGACCGCGACAGGACCGCGACGAGACCGCGACGAGACCGCGACGAGACAGCGACGAGACAGCGACGACCAAGGCCGCGATGCGCCAGATCTTCCTCGACACCGAAACCACGGGCCTGAACGCGCACGGCGGCGACCGCATCGTCGAGATCGGCTGCATCGAGATGGTGAACCGGCGCCTGTCGGGCCGCACGCTGCACCGCTACGTGAACCCCGGCCGCTCCAGCCACCCCGACGCGCTGAAGGTGCACGGCCTCACCGAGGAGTTCCTTGCCGAGCATCCGCCGTTCGAGCAGATCGCCGCCGAACTGGCCGAGTTCATCGCCGGCGCCGAACTCGTGATCCACAACGCCGAGTTCGATGTCGGCTTCATCGACGCCGAATTCGCGCGCCTGGGCCACCGCCGCGTCGGCGAGCTGTGCGGCGCCGTCACCGACAGCCTGGCCGTGGCGCGCGAGCTCTTTCCCGGCAAGGGCAACTCGCTGGACGCGCTGTGCAAGCGGCTGGAGGTCGACAACTCGGCGCGCGAGTACCACGGCGCGCTGCTCGACGCCGGCCTGCTGGCCGAGGTGTACCTGCGCATGACCCGGGGTCAGAAGTCGCTCGTCATCGACGGCAGCGGCGAAGAGGCATCCGACGGCGCGGCTGCGCTGCCGCTGCTGGACCTGTCGACGTTCGAGCTGCCGGTCATCGCGCCGAGCGCCGAGGAACTCGCCGCGCACGCCGCGTTGCTCGCCGGCCTCGACAAGGCCAGCGGCCACAAGACGCTCTACCGCGCGATCGAGGCCGCTGCCACCGAGGCCGCCGCCGAGGCCGCAGCCCAGGCCGCAGCCGAGGCGGCGACGCCGGCCTGAAGAGCCCGCATGGCATAATCGCGCCCTCTTTCGATGGCCCGCGTCGTGACGACGAAGGCGCCGTCGCAGGGCGGTTAGCTCAGCGGTAGAGCACTGTCTTCACACGGCAGGGGTCGCTGGTTCGAACCCAGCACCGCCCACCAAGGCACACGGTCACCGAACGCCTTGCCGCGACAACGGTCGCAGGTCCACCGTCACCTCGCAGCCCGGCGAGCGATAGCAGATCGTCGCGCGCGCCAGTTGTTCGACGAAGGCGCCGTCGCTGGGTGGTGTCCACATCTCCACGGTCCAGGTGCCGCGCGGGTCGAGCGGGAAGCGGGTGCCGCGGACTTCGGCCACAGGCGCCTGCGGTGCTGCCGCCGTCGCCGCCATCGCCGTTGTCGCCACCACAGGGCCGGGCACCGCCGCTGCGCAGTGCAGCCGCGTGAGGTCGGCCGAGAGCACGCAGTGCCAGCGCACCTCCGAGGCATGGGCGAGTGAACTGGCGACGAGGCCGAGCGCGGCAAGGGCGCGGTGCATGCCGCCATATCGGCAGCCGGGCACCCCGCCGCAGGCGCCGGCCCGTGAAGGAATCGGGCCTGCGCGCGCTGCGCGGCCCCGTCGGGCCCGGCGGCCGGCCCGGCAGCCAGCTCAGTAGCGGATGCGCAAGGCCTGCAGCGCGGCCTGCGCGCGCACGCGCTCGTGGTCGAGTTCGGCCAGCAGCGGTTCCGTGGCGTCCAGTTCGGCGCGCTTGGCCAGTCGCTCCAGTTCCATGCCCAGCCGCGAAAGGCGCTCGGCGCCGATGTTCTGCGTCGCCGAGAGGAAGCGGTGCGCCAGTGCGCGCAGGCCTTCGGCGTCGCGCACCGCCTGGCGCTCGCGCATCGCCTGCACCTGCGCGGCACTGTCGTTGAGAAAGAGGTCGATGAGGTCGCGCACGAGCGTCGGCTGGCTGGCGTCCTGCATCGAGCGCAGGTGCTCCAGGCGGGCCGTGTCGACGGCCGTGTCCGGCGCGGCCGTGCGTGTCGCGTCGCGTGCCAGCGCGCCGGCCTGCTCGAGCACGGCCGCCAGCTCGGCCAGCTCGATCGGCTTGGCGATGTAGCCGTCCATGCCGGCGGCGATGTAGGCCTCGCGGTCGCCGGGCATCGCGTTGGCCGTCATCGCGATCAGCCGCGGCAGGCCGTCGGGGCCGCGCTGCCCGATGATCTCGCGCGCCGCCTGCACGCCGTCCATCTCGGGCATCTGGATGTCCATCAGCACCACGTCGAAGGCGCCATGGCGCGCCGCCTCGATCGCCTGGCGCCCGTTGGTGGCCAGCTCGGCGCGGTAGCCCAGGTGCTGCAGCAGCCGCGTGGCGACGCGCTGGTTGATGGCGTTGTCCTCGGCCACCAGCACGCGCAGCTCGCGGGCCGCGGCGCCCGCTGCCGCGGCGGGCACGGAGGCGGGCAACGGGGCCTCGGTGGCGGCGCGAGCGGAGGTGCCCTGCAGCACCGCCACCAGGGTGGCGTAGAGCTGGCTCGCCTTGATCGGCTTGGACAGGCAGGCGCTGAGCCCGGCGCCCTGGCCGGCCTGCAGCAGGCGGCGCTGCCCGAGCGACGACAGCATGACGATCGGCAGTTCGGCGGGCGTGCGGCGGCGGCGGATCTCGCGCGTCAGGTCCAGGCCGTCGAGGCCGGGCATGCTCATGTCCACCAGCGCGATGTCGAACGACTCGCCGTGGCGCACGCGGTCCAGCGCCTCCAGCGCCGAGGGCAGCGTCGAAGGCAGCATGCCCCACAGCAGCGCCAGGCGCGTGAGGATGCGCCGGTTGGTGAGGTTGTCGTCCACCACCAGCAGCCGCTTGTCCTTCAGCGCCGGCGCGTCGCGCTGCAGGTAGTCGGCCGGTTCGGCGGGGCCGCCCTGGCACACGAGCACCGTGAACCCGAAGCTGGAGCCGTGCCCCGGCTCGCTCGTCACCGAGACCTCGCCGCCCATCAGCTCGGCCAGCCGCTTGCTGATCGCCAGCCCCAGGCCGGTGCCGCCGTACTTGCGCGTCGTCGACGGGTCCACCTGCATGAAGCTCTGGAACAGCCGCGGCAGCTGGTCGGCCGCGATGCCGATGCCGGTGTCCTTGACGGTGAAGCGGATGCGCACCGTCTCGGCGTCGACGGCCTCGCTCTCGGCGGCCACGAACACCTCCCCCTGGTGCGTGAACTTGACGGCGTTGGACAGCAGGTTGACGAGGATCTGCCGGATGCGCGTGGCGTCGCCGCGCAGCGACTCGGGCGTGCCTTCCTCGATCAGGTAGGCGAGGTTGAGGTTCTTCTCCATCGCCCGCGGCGTCACGAGGTCGAGCGATTCCTCGATGCAGGCGCGCAGGTTGAACGGGTGCTGCTCGATCTCCAGCTTGCCGACATCGGCCTTGGAGTAGTCGAGGATGTCGTTGATGATCTCCAGCAGCGTCTCGCCGCTGGCGCGGATGGTGCGGGCGAAGTCGCGCTGGTCCTCGCTCATCGGCGTGTCCAGCAGCAGCGTGGTCATGCCGATCACCGCGTTCAGCGGCGTGCGGATCTCGTGGCTCATGTTGGCCAGGAACAGGCTCTTGGCGCGCGCCGCGGCCTCGGCCTCGCTCTTGGCGCGCTCCAGCGCCAGCGCCTGGTGATGGCGCTCGGTGACATCGGTGACGGTGCCGATGTGGCCGCTGACCTGGCCTTCGGCGTCGTGGCTGGCGATGGCGCTGCCCATCACCCAGGTCTCGCTGCCGTCGGGGCGCACGAAGCGGTAGCTCAGCGCGAACGGCTGGCGGCCGCTGACGGCTTCGCGCCAGGCGTCGCGCACGCGGGCGCGGTCGGCCGGATGCACCGCGCGCAGCCAGCCGTGGCCGGCGGCTTCGTCGGCGCTCATGCCGGCCATCTCGCACCAGCGGTCGTTGACGTACTGGCAAAGCCCCGCCGCGTCGGCGTGGAAGATGCCCACCGGCGCCGCGGCGGCCAGGCCGCGGAAGCGCGCCTCGCTGGCCGCCAGCGCGCGCTGCTGCCGCCGCGCCTCGCTGACGTCGCGCAGGATGGCGGTGAAGTACGTCTGGCCCGCGAGCGCCACGTGCGAGATCGAGGCCTCGGCATCGAAGAGGCTGCCGTCGGCGCGCCGGCCGTGGATCTCGCGCCGTTCGCCCATGCGGCGCGCCGCGCGCGACGAGTTCGCGAACTCCTGCATCAGCAGGTCGTGCCGGGCGCGCTGCGGCTCGGGCAGCAGCAGTGCCAGCGGCCGGCCGATCATCTCGGCGGCGCTGCAGCCGAACGTGCGCTCGGCCCCCTCGTTGAACAGCACGATGCGGTGGTCGGCATCGGCGACGATGACGGCATCGTCGGCGATGGCCAGCAGGCGCGCCAGCAGCGTTCCCGAGGCCTGCGCCTCGAGCGAGTGCAGCAGCGAGTGATCCTGGGGCCGGTCCATCACGCCGCACTCTCTCACGAAGGCTTGATCTTGGCGACCCCTCCGAAACTGCCGACCCACAGCGTGCCGTCGCGTGCCGTGGCCATCGAGAAGACGGCGTTGTTGAACAGCCCGTCGTGCGCGGTCATGACTTCGAAGCCGCCGCCGGCCTTGAGCTTGGCCAGGCCGTTGTTGGTGCCGATCCACATCACCCCTTTCGGGTCGACGTGCAGCATGAAGACGTGGTTGCCGGGCAGCCCCTCGGCGGTGGTGTATTGCGTCCAGGTCTTGCCGTCGAAGCGCGACAGCCCGCCGCCCCAGGTGCCGGCCCACACCACTCCTTGCGCGTCGACCGCCAGCGCGACGACGTAGTTGGGGTTGTAGGCGACGTTCACCTCGGCCAGGCCCATCTCCTGCTTCTGGCGGGCGTGGTGTTCGCTGACCTTCGCGGGGTCGTTGTTGAAGGCGATGGCGTCCTTGACCTTGTCGTACGGCGCACCCAGGCCCCTGGCGTGGTTCCAGTTCTGCCAGCGGCCCTGGTGGAACTGCGCCAGCCCGCCTTCGGTGGCCAGCCACAGCTCGCCGTCGCGTCCTTCGGCCAGGCCATAGACCCAGTCGTTGGGCAGGCCGCCGCCGGTGGAGGCCACGGTGTGCAGCTCCCACTTCGAGCGGTCGGCCAGGTTGCCGCCCTTGACGCGGTTCACGCCCGACCAGGTGGCGATCCAGATGTCGCCGTTCTTCGCCTTCAGCACGTCGTAGACGAAGGCATCGCCCAGCCCCTCGGGGATGTTGTAGGTCTCCCATTTCTCGGTCCTGGGGTCCAGCAGCGACAGGCCGCCGCCGTAGGTGCCCACGGCCAGCCTGCCGTTGACGCGCCCGACGTAGAAGATGCCGTTGGAGAGCAGGCCGCTGTGCGTGTCGAAGAGCTTGTACTGGTCGCTGCGGGTGTCGTAGCGCACCACGCCGCCGGAGGTGCCCACCCACACCGTTTCGCCGTCAGCGAAGATGCGCTTGACGTTCTTGTTGCCGACGCGGAAGTGGGTGAACTTCTGCGAGGCGTCGGCGCCGACCTTGCCTTCGCGCTGCGGCTGCGGCGGCGTGTGAGCCGCTTGCGCGGTGGTGGCCGCGGCGGCCGCCGCGGGTGCAGCGGGTGCCGCGGTCGTCGCCGCGGCGCTCGCCGCGCCGCTGCTGCGGCCGAGCTGGAAGGTGCCGGCCAGCGCGAGCCCCAGGCCGATGGTCACCAGGCCGGCGGTGGTCAGGTTCAGTGGCATGGAAGGTCTCTCCTGTCATCTCCGGGCGAAGGGCCGGTCAAGGCGCGATGCGCGCCACGCCCTTCTTGGTGCCGGCCCACACGTCGCCGTCGGGCGCGATGGCCACCGCGTAGACGTTGTTGTCGAGCAGGCCCTGCGCGGTGCCGAGGTTGCGGAAGCCCTTGCCGTCCCAGCGCGACAGGCCCTTGTTCGTGCCGAACCACAGCACGCCGCGGCTGTCCTCGGCCATGCTGTAGACGATGTTGCCGGCCAGGCCCTCCTTGGCCGTCAGGTTGGTCCAGGCCTTGCCGTCCCAGCGCGCGACGCCGCCGCCCCAGGTGCCGGCCCAGATGCTGCCGTCGGCCGCGGCGAGGATGCAGAAGACGTAGTTCGGGTTGTAGGTGGCCGGGCCCTCGGCGCTCACCGAGAGGTCGTGCCGCGTGCGCGTGCCCAGGCCCGTGTTGGCCGAGAACGGCAGGTTCTCGTCGTTGGCGGCGCCCAGGCCGTCCTTGTGCGTCCAGCTCTGCCAGCGCTTGCCGTCATACATCGACACGCCGCCTTCGGTGCCGAACCAGACGCGGTCCTGCGCGTCGACACTGAGGCCGTAGACCCACTCGTTGACCAGCTCCTTGACGTAGGTGCTGAACCGGCCGGTCCTGCCGTCGACCTTGTTGACGCCGGCCCAGGTGCCGATCCACAAGTCGCCGTTGCGCTGCTGCGCGAACGAGTAGACCCAGTAGTCGGCCAGGCCGTGCATCGGGAAGAAGGTCTTCCACTGGCCGTCGCGGTAGCGCGAGACGCCGCCGGCATTGGTGCCGAACCACTTGGTGCCGTCGCGCGTGAGGCCGACGGCGAACACGTACTCGTTGGCCAGGCCTTCCTTGCGCGTGAAGGTGTTGCGCAGCTTGCCGCTGGCCAGGTCCACCTGGTGCACGCCGGCCGACGTGCCCACCCACAGCGCGGCGCGCCGGGGCTCGACGGTGAGGGCGCGCACGTAGACGCGCGGGCCGACCTCGAAGGCGTCCTTCACCTTCTGCGCCGCGGCGGGCCATGCCGGCAGCAGCAGGCACGACGCGAGCAGGAACGAAACGCGCCACGTCATCGCAGGGTCCTCAGGTGAGCCAGCAGGTCGAGGACCTCGCGGTCCCTCAACACGCCGGCGAAGGCCGGCATGGCGCCGCGGCCGCCCTTGACGAACGACAGCAGCGCGAGATCGCCGCGCATCAGCGCCGTCGGCCGCGTCAGGTCCGGTGCCGAAGGCAGCACCGGGCGGCCGCCGGCACCGTGGCAGGCGGCGCAGTGCTGGCGGTACAGGCGGGCGCCGTTGTCGGCATCGGCAGCATGGGCGGTGCGCGCAGCCGCGCCGAAGCCCAGCACGGCGCACAGGGCCAGCATCGGTGCCAGCATCCGCGCCCTCGCTCGCGGCGCGGACCAGCGGCCGCTGCCCGCCGTCACGGCCTGCCCTTCAGCGCCGCGGCGCGCTGCTGCCACAGCGCCGCTTCCGGCGCGCTGGCGGCCAGGCCGTAGCGGCCCTTGCGATAGGCCTCGGCCAGCCAGACGATCGAACCGGCATGCCCGAGTTCTGCCGCTTTCGAGAAATGCTGCAAGGCGCACTTCTCATCTTTGGCAACGCCCGCGCCGACGAGCAGCATCTGCGCCAGGCCGACATGGCCTTCCACCTCGCCTTGCGCGGCGGCGCGGGTGTACAGCTTCAGCGCCTCGTCGAGCTCGCCCGACTTTTCGACAATGAAGCCGAGCAGCGCCTGCGCCGCCGCGTGCCCGGCCTCGGCGGCCGGGCGCAGGGCGCGCATCGCCGCCACGACGTCGCCGCGCTGGTAGGCCGCCAGGCCCTGGCGATGGCCCTCGGCCGGGTCGAGCTGGGCCGCAGCGCTGCAGGCGATGCACAACGCCAGGGCCGTGCGCACGACCGGGCGCGCCGCGGCCAGCGCCGCCCCCGGCCTGGGCAGCCAGACGGCCAATGCCAGCAGCAACGCGCACGTGATCATGGTCCCGTGCGGGGTGCGAAAAGCGTGCCAGTGGGCCGGGCTCTGCACCCGGAGGCGGCGGCGATCGGCGCCGCCGCAGGCGCAGCGTTTCGCGCCGCGTCGCCGCCGCGCTCAGGCTTCGTCGCGTGCTTCTTCGAGCTTGCGGTACAGGCTGGACAAGCCGATGCCCAGCCGCTGTGCCGCGAGCCGGCGGTCGCCGCCGGCCTCTTCGATGGCGCGGCGGATCAGCGCCAGCTCGAAGCGCCGCACGCGTTCGCGCAGCGGGCCTTCGCTGCCGGGGCCGGCCGCGGCGGCGCCGCCGCCTTCGCCGTCGCCGCTGCTGCCGCCGCCGGCCAGCGCCGAAGCCTGCGTTGCCGCCAGCGCCGCCGGCGACAGGCGCGAGACCTCGGGCGGCAGGTCGGCGACGCGGATCGTGCCGCCGTCGGCCAGGATGGCGGCGCGGTGCAGCACGTTCTCGAGCTGCCGCACGTTGCCCGGCCACGCGTAGCTGGCGAGGAGTTCCTCGGCTTCCGGGTCGATGACGAGCGCCGCGGCGGCATCGGCGCGGTCGGCCGCGGCGGCGCCGCTGCCGCCCGTCGCGCGCTGCGCCAGCAGGTGGCGCATGAGCGCCGGCAGATCGGCGCGCCGTTCGCGCAGCGGCGGCATCTGGATCTGGAACACCGACAGGCGGAAGAACAGATCCTCCCGAAAGCGTCCCTGCTGCACCATCGCCTGCAGGTCGCGATTGGTGGCGGCGACGATGCGCGTGTTGATGCGCCTGGGCTGCTCGCTGCCCAGGGCCCGCACTTCCTTCGCTTCGAGCACGTGCAGCAGCTTGGTCTGCATCGCCAGCGGCAGCTCGCCGATCTCGTCGAGGAAGATGGTGCCGCGGTCGGCCTGCAGGAACAGGCCCTTGCGCGCCCGGTCGGCGCTGGTGAAAGCGCCCTTGGTGTGGCCGAAGAGCTCGCTCTCGATGAGGCTCTCGGGGATGGCGCCGCAGTTCAGGCTGACGAAGGGGCCGTCGCGGCGCGGCGAGAGTTCGTGGATGCGCCGTGCCGTCACGCCCTTGCCGGTGCCGCTCTCGCCGGTGATGAGCACGGTGCTGTCGGTGGGCGCCACGCGCGTGACCAGCCGCTGCACCGCCTGCATCGAAGGCGACTCGAAGGTGAAGGCGCCTTCGCCGCCGCGGCCCAGCACCAGCTTGCGCAGCGCCCGGTTGTCCTCGCGCAGGCCGCGCAGCGCGTCGATCTGCTCCAGCCGGTGCACGATCTCCTCGTTGCGCACCGGCTTGGTGATGTAGTCCCAGGCCCCGGCGCGGATGGCGTCGATGGCCGAATCGACCGAGGCGAACGCGGTCACCATGATGAAGGTGGCCTGGTGGCCCCTGGCACGGGCCTGGCGCAGCAGCTCGATGCCGTCGGTGATCGGCATGAAGACGTCGCTCAGCACGACGTCGTGGTGCCCCGCTTCCAGCCGCGCCAGTGCCTCGGCCGCCGACCCCGCCGTCTCGACCGGATAGCCGGCCTTGCCGATGGCCGCTTGCAAGACTTGTCGAATGGCCGGCTCGTCATCGACGACCAGCACGCTGAGGTCGGACATGGGGTTCAGGATTCGCCGCCGCCGTCGTCGGCGGGAAGGGCCAGCTTAATGCGTTGACGCTGCGGCCCCGCTTGACCGAACGCAAGCCGCCCGCGCAACGGCTCCACCGTCGCGCGCGCCAGCAACACGGTGCGCTGCACTTCGCCGCGGCTGAAGTCCAGCGTGCCCGGAAACAGCAGTTGCACCGACAGGCCGTCGTTCTCGAGGTGGGCGCCGATTTCCAGCGCCGCGGGCGCGTCGGCCGCCCCGCCGTGCAGCACCGGCGCACCGGCAGCGGCCAGCGCATCGGCGGCCAGGCCGAGCAGCATCATCAGCACGTGCTGCAAGGCCCCGGCCGAGCTGCGCACGGCCGGCAGCGAAGCATCGGGCGTGAATTGCAGCCGCAGATGACGGTAGCGCTTGTCGATGGCCACCAGGCGCAGCGTGTGCTGGATGAGGCCGTTGACGTCGACCCAGTCGCGCTCGGCCGGCAGCGGCGCGGCGGCCTCGGCGAGCTGGCCGGCGGCCTGCGCCGCGCGCTGCGTCTGCGCGAGGATGAGGTCGGCCCCTTCGACCAGGCGCTCGGGCGTGGCGGCCGGCGCGTCGGCGCGGATCGCCTCGGCGATGCCGCTGATCACCGCCAGCGGGTTGTTCACCTCGTGCGCCACGCCCGCGGCGAGGGCGGCCACCGCGACCATCTTGTCCTGGTGCGAGCGGCGTTCGCCCTCCAGCAGCAGCTCGCGGTCGCGCTCGTCGAGCTCGGCGGACATGTGGTTGACCGAACGCATCAGGTGGCCGAGTTCGTCGTCGCGGTGCACCGGCAGCGCCGTGCCGCGCCGGCCGCGCACGACCTGGCGCGCATGCGCCTCGAGCTGCCGGATGTCGCGCGCCAGGCGCACGAAGAACCAGGCCGCGACGGCGCCGAAGGCGGCGAGGCCGAACCCCGCCAGCCCGAGCGACAGCAGCGTCACCGCGTCGTAGTGGCTCTGGTAGCGCGCTTGCAGCACCAGGCGGTCCTCGGCCAGGCCGGCGCGGCGGATCTCCAGGTCGTCGCTGGCCCGCTTGAGCGCCTCGCGCAGATCCAGCCAGTTGGCGCGCACCGGCTCGGCGACGAGCACGGTGTAGCTGCGGGCGATGCCCCGTTGCAGCCGCGTGTAGCCCGGGTCGAAGGCCTCGAGCTCGCCAAAGAGCTTGGCACAGCTCTCCATGTACAGCCGCAGCTCGTTCGGACCGGTGGTTCCCGCTTCCGGGCTGCTGGCGAGCACGTTCACGTCCAGCAGCGCGCCGGCGACGGCCGACTCCGTGAGCGCCAGCGCCTTCTCGTGCCGGCCGAGCCGTTCCAGGCCCTGGACGGCGTCCTGGATGCCCTTGCGCTCGCCGGACACATAGAGCGCCGCCGCGGCCAGGTACGCCAGCAGCGCCAGCGTTGCCAGCAGGCCGCGCGCACGCAGCGACTTCCACCAGCGCAGCGTCGCGTCGTCGGGCTCGGGCCGAGGCGTTGGCACAGGCGTCGGGGAGGGCGTTGGCAAGGGCGTGGGCGAGGAGGGTGCCGGGGCGCGGTGCGGCCGGTCAGCGGCAAAGGCGGGCGGCGGGTTGCTGGAACGGTGGAACGGTGGAACGGTGGAACGCTGGAACGCCTCTTGCAACCACAGTGCCAGAGGGTCGCCTGGAGCGCGCGGCCGCCCGGTCATCCGGGCCTGCAGGAGGAATCCGTCATGAACCGCCTTGCCACCATTGTCGCCGTGGGCCTGGCCAGTGTCCTGTTCGGCGCCCGTGCCGACGCGCTGCAGGACGCCACCGCGGCCATGCTCCGCAAGGACTGGCCCACGGCCGTGCGCCTGCTGGAGCCGCTGGCCCGCTCGGGGCACGCCGTGGCGCAGTGGCGCCTCGCGCTGCTGTACTACCACGGGCATGGTGTGCGCGAGAGCGACGCCGCGGCACGCGAATGGTTCGAGAAGGCGGCCCGGCAGGGCCTGGCCGAGGCGCAGTTCGAGCTGGCCAACATGGTGATCTACGGGCTGGCCGACGTGCCCGCGGGCGAAGACCCGGCGCGCACCGCGGCGCAGTGGTACTTCGAGGCCGCGCTGCAGGGCCACGCCCAGGCGCAGTACAGCCTGGGGATCCTCTTCCTCACCGGCAGCGGCGTGCAGGTGTCGGCCGACGAGGCGCTGAAGTGGATCGGCCGCGCCGCGCTTCAGGGGCACGCCGACGCCATCGCCTACATGAAGGCGCGGCCGACGCCGGCGCGCTGAAGGCCCCACCGGCCCCGCAGGCCGCGGCGGACCTGCGTTGCGCTCAAAGCGGCTTCTTGTAGGTCACCGCTCCGCGCACCTTGCCCACGGCCACGTTCACCGCACGGTCGTGCGGGTAGTCGTGGGCGAGCTGCGCGCGGATGCTCTCGGCGATCTGGTCGGCGGGCCCGTGGCAGGCGGCGCACACCGGCGCCATCGGCAGCGCCCGCATGTAGCGCAGGAACTTGCCGGCCGGCTCGTTGACGACTTCGTAGTGCTCCATCGCGTCGGGCTTCTCGCCCTTGGCCACGCGTTCGTCGAAGGCCATCAGCACCTTCTGCTCCCACGCGTCGCCCCAGCCCAGCGCCGGGTTGCGCGGCGTCAGCGACACGCGCGTGACGCGCGCGCCGTACTTGCGCGAGACGTTCGAGGCGATCTCGGGCACCGTGTACTTGCACACCACCAGCGCCCGCAGCGGGCCGCTGGCTTCCACCGCCTTCAGCAGCTCGGAGCGCACGCCGGTCACCAGTTCGGTCGAGGCGCGACGCGCGTCTTCGAGCGCGGGGCGCGGCGGCTCTTCGGGGCTCGGCCGCGCCGCACCGTGCAGCACGGCGAGCAGGGGCAGCAGGACCAGGGTGGCGATCGATCGCGGTGCAGGCGGCATGGAGGGATGCGCGGGTCGTCTCGACGCCCGGCATTGTCCGTGCGGACCGCGAACGCACACAAGCCGTGCCCCGCGCGACGGCACGCCGCCGGGCCCCGCGGCCGCGGGGGCGCCGCACCCGGGGCCGGCGCTGACGCGGGCGCGGGCGATTCGTGATCGGCTGCGGCGACGGCGACGGCGACGGCTACGGCGACGGCCGGGCGTTCACGCGCGCGCGGGGCGATCCGTTCGCAGCTCAGGGCTGCACGCGGTCGACGAGCACGCGCACGCCTGTGGTGCCGGGGGTCACCGGCTCGCTGCTGCCCACGAGGTCGCCGCTTTGCGCGGCGGCCACGCCGCTGCGCGAAACGCGCGCCGAGACCACCACGCGCGCGAAGGCCGAGATGCGCAGGTTCGGGCCCATCGCCATGCGGTCGTCGAGCGCGAACGCGTAGCGGTCCTGCCCGAGGCCGACCGCGAGCCGCTGCACCGCCAGCGGCACGCGCTGGCCCTCGGCGGCGCGGGCAAAGACGAAGAGCGTGTCGCCGGCGGCCAGGCGGGCCTTGAGCGCCGGGCTGATGAAGACCTCGCCGCTGACCGAAGTGGCTGCGGTGGCTTCGCCGGCTTGGCCGCCGGCGGGCGCGGCTGCGGCCTCGCTGGCGGCGGCGCCGCTCTCGAGCCGGGCGGCCTGGGCCAGGCTGCTGCGCACGCCGCGCAGCAGCGGCGATTCGGGCGGCAGCACGGCCAGCAGCCGCTCCCAGTAGCCGCGCGCCGCGGCGTAGTCGCGCGCCTCGAACGCCACGCTGCCGGCCAGGGCCAGCGCCTTGCCGTGTCGAGGGTCGAGGTCGAGCGCGGCCTGGATCAAGCGCGCCGGTTCGCCGGCCAGACGCCTGCCCTGGGCCATGCCGGTCACGTCGGCGAGGTCGGCCAGGAGGCTGGCATCGGGCGGCAACAGGTCGGCGGCGCGCCGCAGCGCGGCGGCGGCATCGCGGTAGCGCGACAACGCCGTGTACGAGCGGCTGAGCATCACCCAGCCTTCGGCGTCGGCAGGCTGCGCCTTCAGGCGCTCGGCCAGTGCAGTGGCCCTCTGCTGGATCTGCTCCGGGGTGAGGGCGTGGCCTGCAGCCCCTCCTGGCGCCGCGCCGGTGCCGGCGGCTTGTTTCGGGCCGGGCACGGCGGGCAGCACGGCGTCGGGCCGGCCGAGCTGGCCATAGACCCACAGGCTGGCCGCGGGAACGAAGAGGGCGACCAGCAGCGCGCTGCGCCACGCCGGCCGCGGTGCCACGGTGCGCGCGGTGTCGGCACCGCCGTCGTCTTGCCGGCGGCGTTGCAGCTCGGCCTGGCTCTCGCTGGCGCGGTGCGCGTCGAGCCAGCCGCCGGCGAGGTCGGCATCGACTTCGCGCCGCTGGTCTTCCAGCACGATGGCACCCACGGCGGCGGCGCTGGGGCCGGCGGGCCGCGCCTGCAGCAGCGAGGGCAGCAACAAGAGCAATGCGCCGGCGAGAAAGAGGCCGGCGACGATCCAGAACATCAGCATGGCCGGGTCCTCCGCGACCACGGCCACGCTGCGGCGCGCGGAAAGGGCTTCCCGAAACCGGGAAGCACGGCCCGGCGAGGCATCGCCGTGCACCCTTGCAGCGGACAACGGAGGAGAGGCCGGGCGTCCATGCCCCTTGCCAAAGCAAATCAGCGGCCAGCCTCGGGCGCAAGCGCCGATGCCGGCGGCGCGCTCGCGCGCGCCTGCTCCCATTCCCACAGCGCGGCGCGCGCGCGGCGCAGGTGCTGCGGGCGCTCATCGCGGGCCAGGTGCAGGTAGCTGCGCATGGCGCCGGTGGCCATCGCCAGGTCGCCGGCGGCCTCCCAGGCGAGCGCCAGCCCGTAGTAGGCGTTGGCCTGTTGCGGCTGCAGCGCGATGGCGCTGTCGAAGAAGTCGCGCGCCTGCTGCGCGCGGTTCAGGCCGAGCAGGGCGAAGCCCATGTTGACGTGCGCTTCGGGCATGGTCGGCGCCAGCGCCAGCACGCGGTGCAGCGCCACCAGCGCGTGTTCGTGCTGCCCGGCGTGCAGCATCACCACCGCCTCGTCGAAGCGGCGCTTCACTTCGGCGCCGTGCGGCATCGCCGGTGCCGGTGGCGCCGCTGCTGCCGGTTGCGCCGAGGCCGCTTCCGGCGGCGTGCGGCCATCGAGCGCCGCGCCACCGGCGAGCACCAGGGCCAGCGTCAGCATCGCCGCAGCGCGGCGCCGGCCGCGCGGCTGGCCGTGACGCGGGCCGGCCGTCCTGCCGGTGCCGGTCGCAACGCAGCCCTTCACAACGCCCCCTTGTGCGGTGCCGTGCTGAGAAACGGCACGCCGAAGAACGTGAGGAAGGCGATGGCGAAGATGCCGGCCAGCCACAGGCCGTGCAGCCACGGCGCCGGCCTCAGCGTGGCGCGCGCATGCAGCGCCGCCACCAGCGCCAGCCAGGTGGCGAAGGCCCAGGTCTCCAGCGGGTCCCAGGCCCAGTAGCGGCCCCAGGCGTCCTGCGCCCACGCCGCGCCCACCACCAGCATCAGTGAGTCGGCGACGAGCGCGAAGGCGGCGAAGCGGTGCGCCAACTCGTCGAGCCGGCGGTCGCTGCCCGCCGCTGCCACGAGGCCCGCATCGCGCCGCAGGTGCCGCAGCAGCGGCACGCCGGCCAGGGCCACCGCCACCAGCAGCAGCCCGAGGAAGGCCTTGCCCAGCACCGCATGCAGGTAAAGCAGCGGCGTGGCGTAGGTGGGCAGGAAGTGCCCGCGCCCGGCCGGTGCCCACAGCGCCCAGCCGGCCAGCACCGCCAGCACCGGCGCCACGACACGCCAGGCCTGGCGCACCTCGCCCACGCCCCAGGCCGACAGGGCCAGCACCAGCGCCAGGCTCCACAGGCTGGAGCTGAGCACCTCGTGCATCGTGGTGAAGGGGCCGTGCCCATGGGCCAGCCATCGCCACGCGAGCGCCGCCGTGTGCAGCGCGATCGCGCCGGCCGCAGCGGCAGCGGCCCGGACGCCGTGCCGCGGTGGCGTCAGCCAGGCGGCGGCATAACCGCCGAGCGCCGCCTGCAGCAGCCAGGCTTCAGCCATCGGCCCACTCCCATCGCGTGGCCGCCTTCGCTGCTGGTGCGGTGGCCGCGACGGCGGCCGGCGCGGGCGCGGGCGCAGCCGCCGCGGCGGGTCGCGAAGCCGCAGCCGCGACCGGTCGCGAAGCCGCCGCCGCGCAGAAGGTGGCCGCGTAGTGCCAGGCCAGGCTGAGCGCCGCCAGCAGCGACGCCGCCAGCAGCCAAGGCAGCGTCGGGTCGTAGGCGACGCGGTAGCCCATCCACGTGGCAAGGCCCTCGTAGGTGAGCACGCCCCCGGCCACGGTGGCGGAGACGCCCGGCGCGAGCTCGTGGCGCTCGTCGCCCACGCGCAGCACGAGCCGGTGCACTTCGGGCAGCCGGAAGCGCGCGGCCGCCTCGGGCGGAATCAGCGCTTCGTCGAAGGCCAGCAGGACCCAGGCCTCGCGCCCGTCGGGCAGTGTCCAGGGGCGCGACTGGCGCAGCTCGTGCATCGGGTAGCTGGGCAGGTGCACGGCGCCGCGCACCGCCTCGCCGCCGTCGGGCTGCCAGCGCAGCACCGGCGCGAAGCCCTTGTTCGGGCTGGTGTAGAAGCGGTGACCGTCCAGCACCAGCGGCACGTGGTCGCCGATCACCGCGCGCCGCTCGCGGCCCTCGGCGTCGACCCAGCTCACCGCGTTGCGCGTGGCGCCGCGCTTGCGCCCCGGCGCGTAGTCGATCTCGAAGCCGTGCTGCGTGAAGCGCAGGTGGCTCAGGCGCTCGCGGTGCAGTGCGCCGCGCTCGCCGTCGATCAGCCGGCCGTCGAAAGGCACGCCTTCGGTGAGCTCGAAGCGGCCGTCCAGCGCGAGCATGCGCCCCAGGCCCGCGCCGGCCACCAGCGCCAGCAGCGCCAGGTGCGCCACCAGCAGCGCGAAGCGGCGGCGCAGCGCCGGATGCCTGGCGATGGCCGCGGCGAGGTTGAGCGCCAGCGCGACCATCACGATGGCGAGCGCGATGAAGTCGGGCCGCGCGAAGACCACGGCGGCCAGCAGCGCGAACAGCGCCAGCGTGCTCTTCAGCGAGCCGACATGGGCGACGATCGAGGGCCACGCCGGTCTCATGGCGGGCTTCATGGCGGGCTTCATGGCGCGCTTCATGGCGTGTTTCGTGCGGCGTGCCCGTCAGGGCGGGTTGCTGCACACGTCCTTCATCCAGTCCTTGCCGCTGAGCGTGCTGTTGGAGTTGGTGCCGAAGGTCGTGGCGCTGGCGTTGCTGCCGCAATGGGTGTCGGTCCAGTTGCCGCTGGTGGCGAAGGTGCGCACCTTCAGCTTCGCGTTGAGGTAGTACGGCGCCTGGTTGTAGACGTGGCCGGGGGCGCTGGCGCGGAACTCGCGGTTGCCGTCGGGGAAGCCCGCCTCCTGGCCGACGTCGTTGAGGTTGACGAGCAGGGCCTTGTTCTTCCAGCCGTGCGGCACCGCGGCGTGGCACCAGTTGCACTTGAGCGTGCGCGAGGGGTCGGCGCTGAGGATCTTGTTCCAGTGGTACCAGTGCAGCTGGTCGCGGCCGTCGTCGCGGCCGCCGCGGCAGCAGAAGCCCGTGTAGAAGCCGCTCTTCTTGCTGTCGCCGGTGGGCGAGTAGACCTCGCGGTCGTGGCACTTGAAGCACAGGCTCGGGTCGCTGGCCGAGAACGGCGCCTTGAGCAGGAAGTTGTTCTGCGAGCCGTGCGGGCCCTCGACACCGCTGTCGGGGGCCAGCGAGCCCGCGGTGCCGGCGCGCGAGCCGTGGCAGTCGCTGCAGTACATCGTCTGCGCGCCCACGGCGTTGGCGAACGGCAGCGCCCACGGGTTCTTCGAGGCGAGGATGCCGCGGCGTGCGATGTCGCGCCCGGTGGCGGCCATCACCGGGTGCCACGAGCGGTGGTTGCCGGCGTTGTAGTTGCTGCCGGCGCCGGCGCTGCTGCCCAGGCTCTTCGCGTCGCCGATGCCGCCGCCCGAGTGCGCGGCCGGGGCCTGGAACTCGCGCGCCTGGTTGGTGTAGGTCGTCAGGCCATTGGTGCCGGCGGGCGTGCCGCCTTCGCGCCCGAGCGAGGGCGGCGTGCTGCCGTAGGCGTGGTTGCTGTGGCACTTCAGGCAGATCTGGTACTCGCGCGTCACGTAGGGCTGCGTGACGGTGCTGCTGGTGTTGGCGCCGGGGTCGCCGCGCTTGACGGTGAAGCTGGCGGGGTCGGCGTGGAACGAGGCCGAGCCGTACACCGGCTCGACGCCGTTGGCGCCGCGCAGCACGCCGCTGGCGATGTTGCTCGCCGTGTAGCCGCTGCTGGCGTCGTTGCGATGCGTGCCTTTGGCGTCGGGCGCCGCCGGGTCGGCGTTGAACAGGCGGTTGCGGATCACGCGGTGCGGGTTGTGGCAGTCGGTGCACTCGGCGTGGCGCTGCGCCAGCAGGCTGCGCGGCTCCATGAAGTCGGCGCCGCAGCGGTTGGCCGCGCCGGTGCAGTCGATGCTGCCGTCGCTGAAGTTGCCCGAGATGTCGTGCACCTCGCTGCCCAGCGCCTGCTCGCCGGTGGTGATGGGCATGCGGATGGCCAGCGCGAAGGCGCTCTCGATGTCGGGCACCTGCAGCGTGCTGGCCAGCGCCGACTTCGCCGCCGTCGTGTGGCAGGCATAACAGGTGTTCTCCAGCGCCGGGTTGCCACCCTGGCGCGCCGCCTGCGGGTTCGGTTGCGTGCCGTCGCTGCCTTCGCGCGTGAGGCGGCGCGCGCCTTGCACGGTGTGGGTGTCGTGGCAGTTCAGGCAGCCGGCCTTCCACACCGGCAGCCCGGGCGGGAACTCGCGCAGCTGCGCCGAGGTGTCGCGGTAGGTCTCGTCGGCCACCGCCGGCTTGGCGTGCGCCGAATGAGCCCAGCTGCCGAAGGCGCCGTTCTTGTCGTGGCAGCCCAGGCACACCTGGTCGCCGGCGGCGTTGTGGCTGGCCGCAGGCGGCGCCTCCTGGAAGCGCTGCGCGCGCAGGAACTTCTGGTTGCCCTTGCTGGCGTCGAGTTCGCGGATGTGCGGGTCGTGGCAGCTGGCGCACTGCACCTGGCCGGCGGCGTTGGCGCCCGTGGGCTCCAGGGGCAGGAGCGGCTTGAAGCCCGGCGCGCGCACGCCGAGCACCGTGGCAGGCGGCGTGCTGCCGGCCGGCCAGCGCTGCTGCGCGTCGGGCCCGCGCAGCTCGCCGTCGCGCGTGGCGAGCGCGGCGTTGAAGGTGACCGAGATCGGGTGGTCGTTGCGCAGGTCGGTGCCCAGGTTGCGCGTGAAGCCACTGGCCGCGCCCTCGCCGGCCGGCATCGTGCCGCCGGCGCCGGTGCCCTGCATCGCGATGGTCGCGCCGGTGCGGCCGCCGAGCACGTTGACGTTGCCGATGGCCAGCGTCCCGTCGTGGCAGCTCAGGCACAGCTTGCTGCTGCCGCCGGGGGTGCTGTTCAGGCCGTCGGTGATGTGCTGCGCGTCGAGCGTGCTGCTGGTGTAGGGGGTGTAGGTGGTGCCGGCGGGCACGCGCCGGTTCCACAGCGGCGCGCGCAGGCCGACGCCGCCGGCATCGGCGGCGCTGGCGCCGTGCGGCGTGTGGCAGAACACGCACACCTCGCTGGTGCCGCCCGAGCCGGGCACCAGCGCGTGCGTGCCGCCGCTGCCCGCGGCCGAGAGGTTGTGGCGCGTGCCGCGCACGTCGCTCACCCGCTGCGCGTCGGCCGGCGGCGCCGGGCCGAGCCAGCCGAGCGCCACCACGGCGCAGGTGGCCAAGCCGGCCATCACCAGGAAGCCGGCGCGCATCAGCCGCCTCCCAGGAAGTGCAGCAGCACGATGCGGCCGTTGAACATGTCGGCCACGTGCACCCGGTTGCGGCCGTCGATCCACAGGCCCGCCGGCAGGTAGAAGGGGCCGGCCGACGGCGCTGCGACCGCGGCGGTGCCGCCGAACGCCTGCACGGCCCCGGTGCCGGTGCCGGTGCCGGTGATGGGCATCAGGAACTCGCCCTCGGCGGAGAAGACGAGCACGCTGTCGTAGAAGCTCTCGACGACGTAGACGTTGCCCTCGCCGTCGACCGCCACGCCCTTGGGCCGCACCAGGTTGCCGACGAAGAGGCCGCGCGCGCCGACACTGCGCACGAAGCGGCCGAACGCGGGGCCGGCGGTGTCGGCGCCCTCGCTCACGTCGAGCACCTGGACGCGGTTGTTCAGCGTGTCGGTCACGTACAGGCGGCCGTCGCGCAGTGCCAGGTGGGTGGGGAAGTTGAACTCGCCCGCGTTCTCGCCGCGCCGTCCGAGGGTGCGCAGGTGCCGTCCTTCGGCGTCGAAGACCTCGACCGTGTGCCGCGCGGTGTCGGCCACGAAGAGGCGGCCGCTGCGCGCATCGCGGGCGACGCCGGTGGGGCGCTGCAACCGGCCCTCGCCGACGCGCGCCAGCGGCCGGCCGGACGCGTCGAGCACGAACACGGCCCTCAGCTCGGCATCGGCGACATAGAGCCGCGCCGTTGATGTGCCGGATGGGCCCGGTGCGGCCGATGCGCTCGCTGCGCCTGATGCGCCTGATGTGCCCGATGCACCCGATGCGGTGGATGCCCCGGGCGCGCCGGGCGCGACCGCCGGCGACGCCTGCACGGCCATGCCGCTGGGCGCCGCGAAGCGCAGCCCGATGGCCGCCTGGTCCCACAGCAGCAGTTCGCCGGCCGCGGCGTCGAAGACGAAGATCGCCTGGCGGCCGGCGTCGCTGACGTACAGCCGGCCGTCGTCGTCGCCGACCACCGCGGCCGGCCGCTGCAGCACCAGCGGCGCTGCGGGCGTCTCGTCGAGGCCGGCGATCCAGCGGCCCAGGCGCTGCAGCGCGCCGCGCGCCGGCTCGTCGCGCTTGAAGTTGGGTTCGCCCGTGAGGGCGCCGCCGTACAGGTAGCGCGGCACCTCGGGCGTGGCCGGCCAGGTGATGCGATGGCCCTCGGGCACTTCGCCGAGGTCCGGCACCAGGCGGCCCTTGACGATGGCCGCGGCGGCGCCCGGCAAGCCTGCGGGCGCGGCGCAGGCGCCCACAACCAGCGGCAACGACATCGGCAGCACGAGCGCGGCCTGCCGTGCGAGCGCAGCGAGTTCGCCGACCGCGCGCCGCGCCGCGCCGGCGCGCAAGCCACCCGCCCCGAGACGGTCGCGGCTCACGGGGCTGCCTCGTGCAGCAGCGAGAGGATCGCCACGCGGCCGCCGGCCACGTCGCTGACGGCCAGCAACGAGCCGTCGCAGGCGATGCCGCCGATGCGCTGCACGCCCAGCCGCTCGGCGCTCCAGCGCTCGGCCGTGCCGTCGTCGGCCAGGCGCTTCAGGCTGTTGTCGTGGGCGTCGTGCACGATGACGCGGCCGCGGCGGTCGAGCACCAGGGCCACCGGCTGCATCAGTTCGCCGCGGCCGCGGCTTTGCACGCAGCGGCCGTCGCGCGTGCACTCGTGCACCTGGCCGCTCAGGCGGTCGAGCACCTGCAGGCGGCCGCCGGCGGCCACGGCGATGCCGTCGACGCTGCCGGTGTAGCCGGCGCCACCGGCCGCGGACGGCGTCGACCCTTGGTGCAGCGGGTTGATGAAGCGGGGCACGCTGCCGCGCTGCTCGAACCACTGCGCGCTGGCGCCATCGGCCACCAGCAGCGTCGCGCCGCCGTCGGCCAGCGCCAACGCCGCCGGTGTCGGCACGGCCAGCGGCAACGCCAGCGCTTGCGCGAGGCGGCCGTCGCGCGCGAAGCGCAGCACGCGCCGGCTGCGCGGCTCGAGCACCCAGGCCGAGAGGTCGGGGCCGAGCGCCAGCGCGATCTCCGGCGACACCGGCGCTTCGGTGATGGCCACCAGCGTCTCGCTGGCCAGTTCGGCCCGCCACAGCCTCGCGGTGGCGAGGTCGGCCACGAGCAGGTCGTTGCCGCGCAGGGCCACCGCGGCGGGGCTGGTGAAGCGCACGAACGGAGCGGGCGCGGCACGGGGCGCCGGGACCGTCGGCAGCGCGGGCCAGGCCGGCAGCGTCGGCAAGCCGATGCCCGGCTGCGCGGCGGCGACGCGGCCGCCGGTCAACTGGCGCCACGGCTGCGGCCCGCTGGCCGGGGCTGCGGCGAGTTCGGCGTCGCTGGCGCAGCCGGCCAGCAGCAGCACGGTCGCCGTGCCGGCCGCAGCGGCCGCTGCTGCTGCTGCCGCCGCCGCGCCCGCGGTGGCGGCATTGGCCACGCCGGCGGCGCCGACACTGGCCAGCAGCGCGCGCCGTGCCCGCGAGGGCGCACGCGAAGGCGGCGCCGCTACCACCGGCCCGGCCCCGATGTCTGCGCGCCGCCGACGATGCCGCTCTTGCGGCCCGCCAGCCCCGAGTGGCACAGGTCGCAGCGGTCGGGCCCCCAGGCGATGCGCTCGTTGTGGCACATGCCGCAGAACCTGCCGTCGAGGATGTCGGCCATCTGCACGTCGTTGGCGCCGGCGCGCATGCGAAAGCCCAGTTCCTGGTGGCAGACCTTGCAGCGGTAGCGGATGCGGTGGAACCAGTGCGGGAACACCACCGGCCGCATGCCCTGCGCCTCGCTGCGGCGGTTGAGGATCACGTCGCCGTATTCGGCCCACGGCGCGTCGGGGGCAGCGGCCAGCAGCAGCGCGGCCACCGCCACGGCGGCGCGGCGGGCCAAGGCGCGCGCTGGGCCGACCGGGGCTCGCGCGCTCGCTTGCTTGCCCGGCGTGCTCACTTCGGCAGCCCTTGCTGTTCGCGCAGCAGCGACGCGTTGCTGACGCTGTGGCAGCGGTTGCACTCGGTGAGCGGGAAGGCCACCGCGCCGTGGCAGACACCGCACTGCTCGCCTTCGAGGATGGCGCTCATGCTGTAGCGGTTGGCGCCGCGCTGAGGCTTGAACAGGGCGTCGTGGCAGTTGGCGCAGTCCAGCCACAGCGTGTGCTGCCGGTGCGGAAAGCGCACCGCGGGCATCGAGCCGTAGCGGGCGATGATGAAGCTGTCGTCGCGCGTGCGCACCGGCGTGCTCTCCAGCAGCGTGCTGCGCGGCGCGATGGCACCCGAGTCGAGTGCCTGCACCCAGTTGACGAGGTTGCCCGCGGTGTCGCGCGGCAGCGGTGCCAGCGCCTCGGCCGGCTGCTGCAGCACGGCCATCGCCGGGCTGCGCGGGTCGTGCACGCCGTCGTCCTGCAGGCGCGGCCACAGGGCGGAGGCGGCGACGGCCAGCGTCGCCAGCGACGACAGGATCAGCAGCGCGCCCAGCCCTGCGCAGCGACGTGACCGGCGTGCCGCGGCGCTCATCGTTCACGGCGTCCATCGCACGGTGCATCGCCTGGGGTCCATCGTCCGTTCAACCGGGGATGTACAGGCCCGCGGCACGGATCGCGCGCACCAGCTCGCGCGTGGCCTCTTCGAGGCCCTTCACCGCGGCGGCATGATCGCCGCCGCGGGCCCTGGCCTCGGCCGCTTCGCGCAGCACGCCGGCGCGGTCGACGAAGCCCTGCGTCAGCGCCGGCGGCGTGCCGCGCTCGGCGACGAGCACCGGGATCAGCATGCGGTGCGTCTGGTAGCGGTCCTGCTCGTAGGCGTACTCCTCCTGGGCGCTGGCGAAGGTGAGCGAGCGCACCAGCGTGTCGCCGCGGCGCAGCGCCTCGATCGACACGCGGGCCGTGAGGTAGGCGCGCTCGACGAGCGGCAGCGCCTCGGCGAGGCGGCCCTGCGCGGCGTGCCGCTCGGCGGCGACGATGAGGCCTTCGATCTCGCGCGCGGTCGCCAGCGCGGCCGCGTCGCGGCCCTTCTCGGCGGTGATGCGCTGCTGCGCCGCCAGCAGCGCGCGGGCGCTTTCCAGCCGCGCGTCGAAGTCGCGCCGCGCCTTCTCGCCGGCCACCTGCTCGGGTTTGGCCAGGCGGGCGCCGTTCATCATCTCGCGCGTTGCCTGGTCGAGCAGGCGCGCCGCGGCGGCGGCGTCGCCCGCCTTCAACGTGACGGCAGCCTCGCGATGGATGAGGCGGGCGTTGTCGCGCTTCTCGCGCGCCGCAGACTCGCCGCTGGCCTCGATCTGGCGCGCCGCCGAGGAACTCTCGATGAGCGTGGCCACCGACTGCAGCCGCCGCTCGAGCTGCGCGATGTCCTGCGCCGCCGCGGGCGCTGGGGCGAGCAGCAGCACCAGTGCCAGCGCCACCGCCAGCGCCAGTGCCGGCCCCAGCGCCGGCGCCGGCCCCGGCGCCGGCCACCAAGCCGCTGCGGCGAAGGCGTGCGGCGCCTTCACGGTGCCGCTCCCGCGGGCGCCGGCGTGGCGACGCCCGCCGCGCCGAGCGCCCGTTGCAGGTGCAGCGCGGCCAGGCGCAACGAGGCCAGCGCGTCGGCCGCGCGGCCGGCCTCGAACAACTGCGCCGCCTGCGCCAGCGCGGCGCGGCTCATGTCGCCGTAGCGGCCGATCAAGGCCATCGCCTCGGCGCCGGGCTTGAGCTCCTTCACCGCCAGCGGCACCAGGTCCGACAGCGCCTGGTGGCGCTTGAGCTCGAGCTGGAACTCCTCGGCCGGCCCGGCGGCGCGCTGGGTGTAGTCGACCTCGCGCGTGCCGAGGGCGCGGTTCATGCCGGCCAGCACGTGCGACTCGGCGCTGGCCAGCGTGTGCAGCGCATCCTCGGGGCGGCCGGCGCCTTCGAGGTGGCGCGCCGTGTCGATGAGGCCCATCGCCGCCAGCCGGTCGCCGTCGTTCGCGGCGGCGGCGCCGGCGTGCTCGCGCCACGATTCGAGCAGGCGCTCCAGGCTGGCCAACATCTGCTCGTAGCGCTGGCGAGCGGCCGACTGGCGGGCCTGCGCATCGGGCACCAGCCGGCGCGCCTGCGCGAGCCGGCGCAGCGCCTCCTCGACCTCGCGGCGCGCGGCGGCGAGGTCGCCGCGCTGCAGCGCGTCGGCGGCCAGCGCGTGATGCAGGCGGCCGCTCTCCAGGTGGGCCGCCGCTTCGCGGCTGCCGCTGCCGGCGATGCGCTGCAGCGTCGATGAGTCGGCGAGCAGGCGCGCCGTCAGCGCCAGGCGCTGCTGCACTTGCGCGCGGTTGTCGTCGGCGCGGGCGCCGACGGCCACCAGCGTCAGCGCCGCCAGGGCCAGGAGCGGCATCCAGCCGCGCCCCGGCGCGCCCGTTCGCGGCGGCGCAACGGCTGCCGCGGCGCGCATCGGAGGACCTTCGTGCTTCGCACTTCGGTGCGAGCCCTTCGGGCGGCCGGGCGGTGTCATGGCCTGGCCTCCCCGGCCACGGTGGCCACCGCCTTCTTGCGCGAGTGGCACAACCGGCACTCCGAGACCGGGAAGGCGACCTTGCCGTGGCACACGCCGCATTGCTGGCCGAGCAGGATGGCGGCCATGCTGATCTGGTTGGCGCCCTTCTGCGGCTTGAAGATCGCCGGGTGGCAGTTGGCGCAATCGAGCCACTCGGTGTGCTGCTTGTGCGGGTAGACGACGTCGGGCATCGAGCCCTTGACCTCGCGCACGATGTTCAGGTCCATCACGATGCCGCGCGCGTTGCCGTCCAGGCGGTCCCAGCGCGGCGCGATGGCGTTGCTGTCCAGCGCCTTCACCCAGTCGACGTGGTTGCCGGCCAGGCTCTTGGGCAGGGCCGCGAAGGCCAGCGCCGGCGGCTGCAGTTGCAGCGTCATGTCGTTGCCCGGGTCGTGGATGCCCGATTCCACTGCCGGCCGGTTGATGCGCGCTGGCGGCCGCAGCAGGCGGTTGAAGGCGTTGACCTCGGCGCTGGCAGTGGCGGCCGCGGGCCGGGCCACGGCGGGCATCGGCGCGGCTGCGGTGGCGGAGGCTGCAGGCGGGGGCACGGTCGGTGCCGGCGCCGGGGCCGGCGACAAGGCCGGCGACAGGGCCGGCGACAGGGCCGGCGACAGGGCCGGCGAAGATGCCGGCCTGGCCGCCGGCGGCGCGGCGCGCGGCGGCGTCGGCGCCTGGGCCATGCGCAGCGCGGCGCCGGCCATGAACTGGATCGCCGCCCGCAGCTGCGCGTCGCTCAGCTCGGCGCGGCCGCCGCGCGGGGGCATGCCGGGCGGCACGCCGTTGATGGCGCTTCTCACCAGCCCGTCGAGCCCCTTGGCGGCGCGCGGCCCCCAGGCCGCAGCGTCGCCGGGCCTGGGCGCATTGAGCACCCCGGCGCCATGGCAGGCGGCGCAGGCGCCGTCGTAGACGGCCTTGCCGGCGTCCTGGGCCGCTGCGCCGGCGGCCAGGCCTGCCGCCAGCGCGGCAACGGCGGCGGCGCGCCTGCCGGGGGAAACGGGCAACCTGTGCATCGCCTCGCTCCTCAACGCGAAGGTGCCGCCGATGCGGCGGGCGCCGGCGCCGAGGCCGCCGCGGCCACCTGCGAGACCGCGGCCGCGGCCGAGGCCGCCGCCACCGGCGGCTGCAGCTTCTGCAGCGTGCTCTCGTGCACCTGGGTCGCCGTACCCGGCTTGCCGCTGTGGCACAGGTTGCAGTTCTCCACCGACCAGGCCAGCTCGCCGTTGTGGCACGAGCCGCAGAACTGGCCGTCGATGATCTTCAGCATGTCGATGCGGTTGCCGCC
>JAEUPF010000100.1 GCA_016790425.1 Rubrivivax sp. | reverse complement strand
CCATCACATTGAAGCGCGGATCGCCGAACAGCTTTCTCAGCGCCGCGTTCTTCACCACGCCGTCCACGCCCGGGGCCACGAAGCGGCTGAAGTCGGACTGGCGTGTCAGCGCGGCCACGTCGGCCAGCGTGGGCAACGGGGCGGGCTGCGCTGCGGCCGGTGCCGCCACGCTGTCAGCCTGCCCGGCGCGAGGCGTTGGCGAGAGGCACGCGCCCGCCCAGGCCGGCCCCGGCAGCGCCCGCGCCGCAGAGCCGGGCGGCTGCAACGCGGGCGACGGATCCGCGCACGGCGCGGGCGCCGCGGCGAGTTCGGCCGGCGCGGCCGCCGCGGCAGCGGTCATCGCGGGCGATGACGTGGGCGATAGCGTGGACGGTAACGTGGGCGTTAGCGCGGGCGATAGCGCGGGCGATGCAGCGGGCGATGCAGCGGCGGTCGCCGCTTGCGGGGCAAGATCCTGCGGCGCCTCGCCCTGCTGCTGCCGCGCCTGCGCCTTGCGGTGCGACCAGCGCGCCAGGAAGCCGCTGCCGCCCTCGCTCACCGGCGCTCTCCCGGGGCCTGGAACGACGGCGGCCGCCGGCGTTGCTTGGGCTCGGGACGATAGTGTTCGTCGGTGAAGGCCTGCAACCACGCCAGGGCCTCACCCTGCAGTGGCGTGTTGTCGACGCGTTCCTGCGCATCGAGCAGCCGGCCGGCCTCGTTGTACGACAGCGTGACGATCACCGGCCAGGCGCGCGAAGGATCGGCATCGTCGGCGCGCCACATCACGAACCACACCGGCGCGCCCGAGCTGAGGTTCAGGTGATAACCCTCGGCCTCGTCGCGATGCAGCGTCACCTCCAACCCGGGGTGCAGGCGCAGCAGGTTGCGGCCGTCGTCGCGAAGCAGGCGCGGCGCGGAACCGAACCCGCCTTCGTCGGGAATGACCTCCTTGACACGAAACCGCCACGCCTCCCAGGGGTTGGGCTGGCGCTGCTCTTCGATCAGCACGGCGACCGGCAGGCGGGTGTGCGTTTCCATCGGCCGGATCAGTCTACCCCTTGCCGGTGGCGCCCGTGGTCGCGGTGTGGTCGCGGTGTGGTCGTGACATGGGGTGGCGTGGTCGTGAAATGGCGTGGCGCGGTCGTGGGGCGTTGCGCCGCGCGCCCCCGCACCGTCTGGCGCCCGCACCAGCGCGCCGCCGGCGACGGTGCCGGGCCCGCCGGCGCGCCTGCGTCGAAGGCACACCTGAGCCCAGGGCACGCCAACGTCTACAGTCGCGCGTGAGCCCGAGGCCCCCGCGATGACGACGAGTGCTTCCTTGCGCGCTGTACCCACCGACGCCGACGCCGACGCGGCGCGCGCCGATGCCGCCGCCGGCACCCGCGCGGCGCCGCTGGCCGCACCGAAGGACCTGCCTGCCCTCGACCGGCTGCTGCGCGACGCCGCACTCGCACCGCTCGTGCGCACGCACGGCCACACGCTCGTGGCCGCCGAGGCGCGGGCGCTGCTCGAAGCGCGGCGTGCACAGGCCCGCGCCGGCACGCTCGCTGCCGAAGCCGTGGCGACGCCGGCGTTGGCCGCCGCGGTGCAAGCCGCCGTGCACGCGCGCCTGGAGCCGCGGCTGCGCGGCGTGCTCAACCTCACCGGCACGGTGATCCACACCAACCTCGGCCGCGCGTCGCTGCCGCCAGCCGCGCTGGCGCAGGTGGCCGCCACGATGGCCGGCCCGAACAACCTCGAGTACGACCTCGCCAGCGGCGGCCGCGGCGACCGTGACGCCATCGTCGAGGAACTGCTCACCACGCTCACCGGCGCCGAAGCCGCCACCGTGGTCAACAACAACGCCGCCGCGGTGCTGCTGACGATCGCCGCACTGGCGCGCGACAAGGAGGTCATCGTCTCGCGGGGCGAGCTGGTGGAGATCGGCGGCGCCTTCCGCATGCCCGACGTGATGGCCGCCGCCGGTGCCCGCCTGGTGGAGGTGGGCACCACCAACCGGACCCATCCGCACGACTACGAGCGCGCCATCGGCGAGCGCACCGCGCTGCTGATGAAGGTGCACACCAGCAACTACGCGGTGCAGGGCTTCACGTCGGCGGTCGACGAGGCCGAGCTGGCGCGCATCGCGCAGGCGAAGGGGCTGCCGCTGGCCACGGACCTGGGCAGCGGCTCGCTGGTCGACCTGGCCGCCTACGGCCTGCCGCGCGAGCCGACGCCGCGCGAGAAGATCGCCGCAGGCTGCGACGTTGTCACCTTCAGCGGCGACAAGCTGCTCGGTGGCCCGCAGGCCGGGCTCATCGTCGGCAGCCACGAGGCCATCGGGCGCATCCGCCGCTTCCCTCTCAAGCGCGCGCTGCGCATCAGCAAGCTGCCGCTGGCGGCGCTGGAAGCGACGCTGCGGCTGTACCTCCGTCCCGAGCGGCTGGCCGAGGACCTGCCGACGCTGCGCCTGCTGCTGCGCCCGCAGGCGCAGATCCGCGCTCTGGCCGAAGCGTTGCGCGGGCCCGTCGCCGCGGCGCTGGCGCCGCGCTTCGCGGTCGAGGTGGCGGCGCTTTCGGGGCAGATCGGCTCGGGATCGCTGCCGGTGGAGCGGCTGCCTTCGGCCGGGCTGGCGATCGCGCCGGCGCAACAGGGCAAGCGCGGCGCCGGCCGTGCGCTGGACGAACTGGCCGCGGCGCTGCGCGCGCTGCCGCTGCCGGTGATCGGCCGCATCGCACAGGACCGGCTGCTCCTGGACCTGCGCTGCCTGGATGACGCGGCCCCGTTCGTCGCTCAGTTGCCGGCGCTGGCGCGCTCGCTCGGCCACCCCGCCGCAGGCGCCGACACGGAGGTGGGCGGCGCTGCGCGTTGAGCCGCAGGAGGACTGCGACCACCATGATCTTCGGCACCGCCGGCCATGTCGATCACGGCAAGACGACACTCGTGCGCGCGCTCACCGGCGTCGACACCGACCGCCTGCCCGAGGAGAAGAGCCGCGGCATCAGCATCGAGCTGGGCTACGCGTTCATCCATGCAGGCGGGCAAGGCTCGGGCACGCAGGCCGGCGAGGGTGCGGGCCGGCGCATCGGCTTCATCGACGTGCCGGGCCACGAGCGGCTGGTGCACACGATGGTTGCCGGCGCCACCGGCATCGACCACGCGCTGCTGCTGGTGGCCGCCGACGACGGGGTGATGCCGCAGACGCGCGAGCACCTGGCGGTGCTGTCCCTGCTGGGCCTGTCGCAGGGCACGGTGGTGGTGACGAAAGCCGACCGCGTCGACGCGGCGCGCCGGGCCGCGGTGCAGGCCGAGGCGGCGGCCCTCGTGCAAGGCACGCCGCTGGCGGCGAGCCCGGTGCTCGCGGTGTCGGCGACGAGCGGGCAAGGCATCGCCGCGCTGAAGGCGCGGCTCGTCGCCGCGGCGCTGGCGCAGCCGCGCACGCGCGACGCCCAAGCGGGCTTCCGGCTCGCCGTCGACCGCGTCTTCACGCTCGCCGGCACCGGTACCGTCGTCACCGGCACCGTGCATGCCGGGCGGGTGGCGGCCGGTGACGAGTTGCGGCTCGTGCCGAGCGGGGCGGGCGGCGGGCGCAGCATGCGCGTTCGCACCGTGCATGCGCAGAACCGGCCGGCGGCCGCAGCCCTGGCCGGCGAACGCTGCGCGCTGGCACTGGCCGGCGTGGCGCGCGACGAGATCGAGCGTGGCCAGTGGCTGGTGGCGCCGCCTTTGGCTGCCGCGGCCACGAGCCGCTTCGATGCCCGCCTGACGCTGTGGCGCGAGGAGGCCCGCGCCCTGCGCAGCGGCACGCCGGTGCAGGTGCACGTGGGCGCCGCGGGGGTGCCCGGCAGCGTGGTGGTGCTCGACGCCCAGACCGTGGCGCCGGGCGCCAGCGCGCATGTGCAGCTCGTGCTGCAGCGGCCCCTGGGGGCCTGGCACGGCGACCGCGTCGTGCTGCGCGACGCCTCGGCCACGCGAACGATCGCCGGCGGCACGGTGCTCGACCCGTTCGCGCCGGTGCGCTATCGGCGCACGCCCGGCCGGCTGGCCGAGCTGGCTGCGCTCGAGACGCCGCACCTCGAGGACCGCTGCGCCAGGGTGCTGGCCGCAGCGCCGCTCGGACTGGACTGGCAGCGCCTGGCCGCCGCGCAGGGCCGCGCTTCGCTGCCGCTGCCCGCCAGCGAAGGGCAGGCGCCGCTGCGTGCCGGCGGCTGGGCCCTCGCTGCCGGGCACGCCGCGGCGGCGCGAGAAGCGCTGCGCGCCGCGCTCGCGGCATTCCACGCGCACCAGCCCGACGAGCCCGGCCCCGAGGCCGACCGCCTGCGCCGGCTGGCAGTGCCGCGCTTGCCTCAAGCGCTCTTCCGCGCCTTGCTGGCGGCGCTGCAAGCCGACAAGCGCGTGGTGCTGCGCGGTCCGTTCGTCCACCTGCCCGAACACGGCGTGCGCTTGTCGGCGAGCGAGGAGCGCATCGCGCAGAAGGTGGCGCCGCGCCTCGTGCAAGCCGGCTTCGAAGGCGCCTGGGTGCGCGACCTGGCGCGCGCCGGCGGCGAGAGTGAAGCGCTGATGCGCACGACGCTGGCACGCCTGGCGCGG
Source organism: Rubrivivax sp. (assembly GCA_016790425.1). Lineage (GTDB taxonomy): Bacteria > Pseudomonadota > Gammaproteobacteria > Burkholderiales > Burkholderiaceae_C > Rubrivivax. The sequence continues at coordinate 54,482 of JAEUPF010000100.1, read as the reverse complement.
CGCGGCGAGTTTCATCAAGTGGTGAAAGACCTGTACTACCCGCTCGCCACGATGGCCACACTCGCGGCGCTCGCGCGGCAGGTGGCAACGGCGAACGCGGGGGCGGTGACCGCCGCGGCGTTCCGCGACGCGACGCTGCTCGGGCGCAAGCGGGCGATCCAGCTGCTGGAGCACTTCGACCGCATCGGGCTGACACGGCGCTTGGGCGATGCGCACCGGTTGCGCGCCGATTCGGCGGCGCTGTCCGCGGCGCCCGAGGGTGGGTCCGGGCCGGCAGCGGCGTCGGCGGCCGCGCGATTGCGGGCGGCATGAGACACGAAGGGAACAATGGAGAGGAAACGATCCTGGTGGGTCGGCCGGGCTTCAAACCCGGTGGGCGGCGCCATGCGTTGCCGGGAGGGTTCGACTCCCTCTCCTCTCCGCCGCGGGAATCGGCTTGGCCGTGCCCGAGCCGAAGGAACGGGGCGGCTGGCGTGGGCGCGCGATGTGGCGGCTGATCGCCGCCTCGCGCATGGCAGTTGACCGAGACGACGATGACCGACCCCGCGCCCGGCGTCCCCTTGGCGCTGCGCTCGCTGCTGTCGCGCCACTCGCTCGGCGGCAAGCACCTCGTCGAGCCGGGCCCCGATGACGCCGCGCTGCGCCTGATGGCCGAGGCTGCGCTGCATGCGCCGGACCACGCCGGGCTCGTGCCGTTCCGCTTCAAGGTCGTGCGCGGCGCCGCGCGCGAGCGCATGGCCGGTCTCTTCGAGCGCGCTGCGCTTGCGGCAGGCAAGGACGCCGGCGAAGCGCGCATCGATGCCGGGCGCGCGCTGCGCCCACCGGTGACGGTGGCGGTGCTGGCGCGCATCGACGCCGGCCATCCCGTCGTGCCCGCGCACGAGCAGTGGGCCGCGGTCGGCGGCGCCATCACGAACTTCCTCAACGCCGCGCACGCGCTCGGCTTCGCCGGCAAGATGCTCTCGGGCAACAAGGCTCGGCAGCCGGCGATCCAGGCGGCGTTCTGCGATGCCGGGCAGACGCTGGTCGGCTGGATCTCGCTCGGCACGCCGGCGCAGCCCCCCTCGGCCGGGCGCGCCAAGGCCGGCGTCGAGCAGGTGGTGTCGGAGTGGTCCTGAGGCACCGCGGCGGTGCCGCGCCGGCCTCGGGTGGGCGGCGCCGGCCGCCCCGGCGAGCGCCTACAGGCCGAGCGCAGCGCGCATCTCGCGCCCTGTCATGCGCCCCGGGTCGGGGCGGCTGAGGCGCTCCTGCATCCACTCGTTGCAGCGCGCCCGTTGCCCGGCACTGCGCGCCAGCCGCACCACTTCGCCGCACAGCGCGTCGATCTCGGTGGCGCGGCCGCGCGCCACGTCGTCGGCCATGCTGGTGCGGGCCGCATCGTCGATGCGCAGGCTGGTGCGCGCGGCGAGCTTGAACAGCCACGTCGGCAGGCGCAGGCCGAACGGCATCCAGCGCGGCGGAAGGGTGGCGAGCTGCGCCGGCTCGATGCCATGCGCCTTCAGCGCCGCAAGCGCCTCGCCGATGAGGGCGGCCATCACGACGCGCAGGTCGCGGTCGAGCAACTGGCGCTTCAGCGGCAGGCCCGACAGCGCGTTGACCGGATTGTTCAGGTTCAGCAGCAGCTTGCCCCACTGCACCGGTTTCATGTCGGCGTGCAGCGCCAGCGGCATCCCGGCGGCGGCGAACGTCGGCAGCCACGCCTGCAGCGCCGGGTGCGCCTGCGCGGCCAGTTCGCCCCAGGTGCCGCGGTGCCAGTGCCCCGGCGATGCGCGCACGACGTTGAAGCCGACCATGCCGGCGATGACGGCCAGCCCCGGCGCCGCCGCCGCCGCGACGGCCGGGTTGGCGACCCCGTTCTGCAGCGAGAGCACCGGCGTGCCGGGCGGCAGATGCAGCGCCAGCAGCGCCGCAGCCTCGGCGGTGGAGCCGGACTTCACGCACAGCAGCACCAGCGCCGGGGCGACGCCGGCGACGCCGGGGACGTTGCCACTGCCGCCGTCGCTGGCCGCGGCGCGCGGCGCATCGGGCACCTCGGCGTGCAGGCGAAGCTCGGCCGGTGCCAGGTGTGTGCGGCGGCCGTCGAGGTCGGTGAGCGTCAGGCCCAACACGCGCAGCTCTTCCAGCACCGCCGGGCGGCCGACGAAGTGCACTTCGGCGCCGGCCGCCTGCAGCCGGCCGCCGACCCAGCAACCGATGGCGCCGGCGCCCATCACCAGGGCCGGGCCGGGAGGGCGGATCAACGCGAGGTGCTCGTCGGACTCGCCGGGCGAGCGAGGGGGCTTCAGCGCGGCAGCGGCTGCGCCAGGTCGCGCAGCTTGGTCGGCCCGGCGCCGCGCTCCACCTGCGTGGCCAGCGCGCGGCAGAACCCGGCCATCGCCAGCAGCTCGAGCACCACGAACATCGGCCCGACGAGGAGCGCCGCCAGGTCGTCGGCCGAGGCCGGGCGGCGGCCTTCGTAGTAGTGGCCGATGAACTGCACCAGCGAGCCGAGCACCAGCAGCGACAGGCCCACCGTCAGCACCGGCGCTTCGGCCAGGGCCACCAGCCCGTGTGCGGCCCACACCAGCGCGCCGACGAAGAGGGTGGTCGCCAGCCCGAGCGCCACCTGCCCGCGCGAGAGCGTCCACAACGCCAGCGCGGCGAAGGCCAGCCAGGCCGGCGTGACGGGCGTGACTGGCGCCCCGGGCAGCGCCAGCGCCGGCCGCGCCAGCAGCAACGCGGTGGCGAAGACGATCATCGGCACGCCGACCAGGTGCGTGCTGATGTTGCGCTGGTCGCGGTGGTAGCGGGCGTAGCGGACGAGCAGCTCGAGGGCCGGGCGCGTGAAGCTGTGGCGGGACATGGCGGGCACCTCGGAGGGCAGGCGGCGGCGTGGCAGCAGTGGAGGGGGCGCCAGGCGGCAGCCGGGGCGGCAGCGGCGGGCGCGGTCTTTCCATGCTAGCCCAGGCGGCCGTGGCGCGGGCGGTTGGCCTTGCCGGCGCTGCCTAGAATCGCCGCACCGAACGTGAACCGCGCCGCGGCCGACAGATGAGCATCAAGAGCGACAAGTGGATCCGCCGCATGGCGCTCGAGCACGGGATGATCGAGCCGTTCGAGCCCGGCCAGGTGCGCCAGGCGGCCGACGGCCACAAGATCGTCAGCTACGGCACCAGCAGCTACGGCTACGACATCCGCTGCGCGCCGGAGTTCAAGGTCTTCACGAACATCCACAGCACGGTCGTCGACCCCAAGAACTTCGACGAGAAGAGCTTCGTCGACATCGCTGCCGACGTGTGCATCATCCCGCCCAACAGCTTCGCGCTGGCGCGCACGGTGGAGTACTTCCGCATCCCGCGCAACGTGCTCACCATCTGCCTGGGCAAGAGCACCTACGCGCGTTGCGGCATCATCGTCAACGTGACACCGTTCGAACCCGAATGGGAAGGCTTCGTGACGCTGGAGTTCAGCAACACCACGCCGCTGCCGGCGAAGATCTATGCCGGCGAAGGTTGCGCGCAGGTGCTGTTCTTCGAAAGCGACGAGGTCTGCGAGACGAGCTACAAGGACCGCGGCGGCAAGTACCAGGGGCAGCGCGGGGTGACGCTGCCCAAGACCTAGCGGACGCCCGAGCCCGAGCCGGGCACGCCGCCTGCCGCCCAACCGCAGCCGAGGTTGACATGAGCGACCCGGAAAACGACGCACTGCGCGAGCGCATGGTGGCCGACATCACGGTGCACACGGTGCTGCAGACCGGGCGCCTGGGCAAGGCGGCGCTGTCGCGGCGCGTGATGGAGGCGATGGGCAAGGTGCCGCGGCATGCCTTCGTGCGCGACGAGCTGCAGCACATGGCCTACGCCGACACGCCGCTGCCCAGCGACTGCGGCAAGACGATCTCGCAGCCGTTCATCGTGGCCCTGATGACGGACCTGCTCGACCCGCAGCCCGGCGATCGGGTGCTCGAGGTGGGCACCGGCTGGGGCTACCAGACAGCGGTGCTGGCCGAGCTCGGCGCGCACGTCTACAGCATCGAGCTGATCGAGCCGCTGGCGCGCGAGGCGCGCCGCCGCCTGGCGCGCCAGGGCTACGCCGAAGCGGTGGACATCCGCGTCGGCGACGGCCGCGCCGGCTGGCCCGAGAAGGCGCCGTTCGACAAGATCATCGTCAGCGCGGCGCCCGACTGGGTGCCGGTGCCGCTGCTGGAGCAGCTGAAGCCCGGCGGCCGCATGGTGATTCCTGCCGGCGTGGCCGAGTCGCAGCAGTTGCTGCTGATCGAGAAGGACGCCAGCGGCCGGCTCGCTTCGCGGCCGGTGCTGCCGGTGCGCTTCTCGATGCTCGAGGAACCCGAGCCGGGCTGACCGGCGCGCGCCATCGAATCCCGACAAGGAGCCGCGATGAAGTGGGAAGGCCAGGAGCAGAGCAGCAACGTCGAAGACCGGCGCGGCATGGACGGTGGCGGCGGCATGGGAATGCCGCGCATCGGCGGGCGCGGCATCGGCATCGGCACCATCGTCATCGCGGTGCTCGCCGGGTGGATCTTCGGCATCAATCCGCTCACCGTGCTCGGGCTGCTGTCCGGCGGCGGGCCGGTCGAGGTGGCGCCGTCGCAGCAGCGTGCGCCCGGCGGCCACCGGGGCGCGTCGCCGCAGGACCCGCAGGCGAAGTTCGTCTCGGTGGTGCTGCGCGACACCGAGGTCGTCTGGGGGCAGATGTTCAAGGCCGACGGGGCGGGCTACCAGGAGCCGCGCCTGGTGCTCTTCCGCGGTGCCACGCGCACCGCGTGCGGCGTCGGCCAGGAGGCGATGGGCCCGTTCTACTGCCCCGGCGACGGCAGCGTCTACCTCGACCTCGCGTTCTTCGAGACGCTCGCGACGAAGCTCGGCGCGCAGGGCGACTTCGCCCAGGCCTACGTCGTGGCGCACGAGGTCGGGCACCACGTGCAGAACCTGATGGGCGTGACCAGCCAGGTCGACAAGCTGCGCGGGCGCGTCTCGCAGGCGGAGATGAACCAGCTCTCGGTGCGCGTGGAGTTGCAGGCCGACTGCCTGGCCGGGGTCTGGGCCCACCACAGCCAGAAGGGCAAGGGCTGGCTCGACGCCGGCGACCTGCAGGAAGCGATGAATGCGGCGGCGCAGATCGGCGACGACACGCTGCAGCGCCGCAGCCAGGGCCGGGTGGTGCCCGAGAGCTTCACGCACGGCAGCTCGCAGCAGCGCATGAGCTGGTTCAAGCGCGGGCTCGACTCGGGCAGCGTCAAGCAGTGCGACACCTTCGGCGGCCGCTGATGGAACCTGCGAGCCCCGCCTTCGAACTGCTGCCGCGCGACCTGGCGCCGTATCGCGCCGGCAACACCGGCATTCCCTACGTGCACCGCTTCGAGTCCGGCCGGCCGGGGCCGCACGTGCTGGTCAACGCGCTGACGCACGGCAACGAGTTCTGCGGCATGGTCGCGGCCACGCACCTGCTCGACACCGGCGTGCGCCCACGCATCGGCACGCTGACGGTGAGCTTCGCGAACGTGGCGGCGTACGAGTCGTTCGACGCCAGCCGCCCGTTCGACAGCCGCCAGCTCGTGCACAACCTCAACCGCATCTGGTCCAGCGGGTGGCTCGAAGGCGGCGAGGCGAGCCCCGAGCTGGAGCGTGCGCGCGAGCTGCGCCCGGCGGTGGCGGCGGCCGACCACATCCTCGACCTGCACTCGACGTCGAACGACGTGCCCCCGTTCTGGGTCTACCCGCACTTCGAGCGCAACGGCCGCGCGGCGCTGGCGATCGGGCTGCCGCGCGTGCACCTGGTGATGCCGCTGGGGCTCGGTTCGGGCACGCCGGTCATCCAGCACGGCCGGCACGGCGATGCCGGCCATCACGGCGTGGCGCTGGTGGCCGAGTGCGGCCAGCACTTCAAGCGCGCCAGCGGCGAGACGGCCAGGCGCGTGACGATGCGCTTCCTCGCGCACTTCGGGCTCGTCGATGCCGCCGCGGCGGACAGCGAGGGCGATAGCGCCGCCGCCGCGGGCGACCAAGCGGCCGGCCCGGGCCCGGCGCCGCCACCGCGCCGCTACGAGCTGCTACAAACGTGCATGGTCCGGACGACGGCTTTCGCCTTCACGCGGCCGCTGCGGGGGTTCGAGACCTTCGCCGAGGGCGAGCTCATCGCCACCGACGGTGACGACGAGATCCGCGCGCCGTGCGACGACTGCACGGTGATGATGCCCACGCGAGCCGCCATCGTCGGCCGCGAAGGCGTCTACCTCACGCGGCCGATGGCGGCCTGAGCTCAGGGCCTCGCGCCGCGCGGCTGCGCCGTCAGGCTTTGCGCGGCGAGAACACCGAGCGCAGCCAGTCGCGGAACACGGCCCACGCGAGCGCGAAGGCATTCAGCGGCGCCGCCGCCGGGGCCGGCGCCGGCGTTCCAGCGGCCTGTGCGCCCTGCATGGCAGGCGCTGGCTGCACCTCCTGCGCCGCCTGCGCCGCCTGCACCTGGGCCGCGAAGTTGCCGACGAACTGCTTGAGGACCTGGTCGGCCACCCCCTGCGCCAGACGCGCGCCGAACGCGGCGGCCTTGCCGCTCATCGACACCTCGCTCCTGCCGACGAGCCTCGAACTCGCCGCGTCCACCGGCTCGATGCGCGCGTCCAGGTCCATGCTGGCGCCCGAGCCGCTGGTGCTGTCGGTGCCCTTGCCCACCAGGCGCAGGGACTTCGACGCGGCGTCGAGCGAGCGCACTTCCACCTCGCCGCGGAAGGACATGTTCGCAGGGCCGAACTTCACCGCCACCGTGCCCTTGTAGTGCGTGTCGTCCACCCGCTCGGTGATGCGCGCACCGGGCATGCACGAGGCGACGCGCTCGATGTCGGACAGCACGGCCCAGGCGGCCGCTTCGGAGCCCGGGAGATCGAAGATCTTGTCCAGCTGCACTTTCATGGTGGCGAGCCGTTGGCGAAGAAGGCGCGCAGTGTGCCACTCGCGCGCCCTCGAGGGCCGCCCGGCGGCGCGCGGCCCCGCTCGCCGCGTGCCGCGCCCGCGTGTCGCACCCGCGTGTCGCCCCCGCGTGTCGCGCCGGCGTGTCGCGCCGGCGTGTCGCGCCGGCGTGTCGCGCCGGCGTGTCGCGCCGGCGTGTCGCGCCGGCCGCCCCGCGGCCGCCCGGCATCAGCGCGTGACCGTGAGCGTCAGCGCGTGACCGTGAGCGTCAGCGCCGCCGTGCGGCTCACCGCTGCGGCGCCGCTGCCCGAGGTGGCGGTGACGGTGACGGTCGACGTGCCTGCGGGCGTTCCGGTGGCAGGCGGCGTGGGGTTGCCGCCGCCCGAGCCACCCTCGTTGCCACCGCCACCCCCACCGCCGCCGCAGGCGACGACCAGCCAGGCAGCCACCGAGGCCGCTGCAAGCCAGGCACGGCGGCGCGCACCGCGCGGATCGCCCGGGCGCCAGCGGAAGAACACCGGCAGCAGCAGCGCCAGCGCGACACCGGGGTGCGCGCGCAGCCACAGCGCCACCGGCCCGCCGTCGGTGGCGATCGTCAGCGTCGTCGTCACCGCCGCGCCTGCGGGCGTGACGCTGGCCGGTGCGAAGCTGCACGTGGCGCCGCGCGGCAGGCCGCTGCAGCTGAAGGTGACCGCGTTGCCGAAGCCGCCCACCGGCGTCACCGTCAACGTGGTGCTCGCGCTCTGGCCGGCGGCGACGGTGAGCGCGCTGCCCGACGCACCGATCGCGAACGACGGCGTGGGCGTCGTGCCGACTTGCGCGCAGGCCGCGCCGATCGCGTCGTCGCAGTACTTGACGAGGTAGCCGACGGTTTCGCCGGCGGCCGTGGTCGGCGTGGTCGCCGTGCCGGCGATCCACTGTCCGTCGGGCGACATGCCGGTGACGCTCAGGAGCGTGACGCCGGTCATGTCGACGCCGGCTGCCACGAGCAGTTGGCGCAGGTCCTGGATCCCGCTGGCCTGCGTCCAGCGAAATGCCGTGCCGGTGCCGCGCAACGCGCCGCCCGCAGCGTTGCGGTCCAGCGGCCCGGTCGATGAGGTGCCGGCCACGATCTTGCCGTTGTCGCTGATCGCGGCCGCGTCGGCATGGCTGTGGCCGGCCAGCGGGCCGATCGGCACGAGGCCCGCCGCCGCCGTCCAGCGGAACGCGCGCGAGCCGTTGCCCACGCCGCCGTTGCCGACGATCGTGGTGCCGTCGGCCGTCACCGCGACGGCGGAGGTGAAGAAGCCGGGCTCGAGCGCGCCCAGGCTCTGGAAGCCGCCCGCGGCGGTCCAGCGATAGGCCCCGGTACGAAAGCCGCTGAAGGCGCTCGCGTCGACGAACTCCGCTTCGCCGACCACGACATCGCCGGCGCCGCTGACGCCGAACGCGCGCGAGTTGCGCCCGGCGCCGGCGGGTGCACCCAGGTCGACCATGCCGCCGGCGGCTGTCCAGCGGTAGGCGTGCTGCGCGAAGCCGTTGGCGTTGTATTGCGAAGTGCCGACGATGACGTTGCAGTCGTCGCTGACGTTGGCGGCGTCCGAGGTGCGGCTGCCGTTGTTGGCGGCGTCCAGGGTGCCGAGATCCACCGGCCCCGCGGCCGCGGTCCAGCGGAACGCGTGGTAAGGCGTGCCGTTGCCGGCGTCCTGGTGGCCGATGACGCAACTGCCGCTGCGGCTCTGGTTCGTGGCGCTGCCGCCCGTGTCGGCCCTTCCCGGCGGTGTGACTGCCAGGCGATTGAATCGCCTGCTTCGGAAGTCGTAGTCCCACAGCGCCGGCCGGCGGAGCTTGCCATCGACGAACGTGCCGGGAAGCCGCAGGTTGTCGGTGCTCAACCTCACCAGTCTGCCGCTCAGTTCGGAGTCGAGCCCTTCCAGCGCTTCCCAGTCCCCAGGGGTCTGCGCGCGCGCACCGCCGGCGCCGAGCAAGAGGACGAAGGACATCACGGCTGCGCTGTGCGCGCGCGCCCGGCCGAAGCCCCGTTCACTGGCAGCCATGCGGTGCTCTCCCTGACCTCTGGGTGAAGATGACGCTCGGCGCAAAGCTATGCTCCGAGCAACGATCCGACCGATCACCATGGCAGTCCCGAAGCGGCCCCAGGAACCGCCGATGCGCGCGGCCACGACGGGCGGGGACGACGGCGCGACGCAACCCGGGCTCGGCGACGAGTTGGGGCGCGTTCTTTCCAGCGCGGCCTTCAGATCCGCACGCCGCCACCGCCGCCTGCTCGAGTACCTGGTCGTGCACGCCGTCGAAGGCCGCGCAGCCGCGCTGAAGGAGTCGGTCCTCGCCGCCGAGGTCTTCGACCGCCCGCTGGCCACCTTCGACCCCGTGCGCGACACCATCGTGCGCGTCGAGGCGCGGCGGCTGCGCCAGCGCCTTTCGCAGTACTACGCCACCGAGGGCGCGCAGGCCGTCGTGCAGATCGGCCTGCCGGTGGGCAGCTACGTGCCGGTGCTGCAGCAGCGCGACACAGCGGCGCGCCGCGCCGGTTCGCTCCAGGTCAACGACCTCGTCGAGCGCGGCTACCACTTCATGCGAGCGGCCGACGAAGCCGGCATCCGCAACGGCCTGGCGCGCTTCGAGGCGGCGCTGCGCCTGGAACCCGACCACGCCGGCGCACACCTCGGTGCGGCGCGGGCCTGGCTGAACCTCGTCAGCGCGCTGCTCGAAGCGCCGCTGCCGTGGGTGGAGCACGCCACCGAGGCGCTGCGGCGCTCGCTCGCGCTCGATCCCGGCCAGCCCGAGGCGCTGACGCTGCTCGGCTCGGTGCTGCACCGCTACGAGTTCGACTGGCCGGCCGCCGAACAGCACCTGAAGCGCGCCGTCGAGCTGGCACCGCAGCGCGCCTTCACGCACAGCGGCTACGGCTACCACCTGATGCTGGCCGGCCGCTTCGAAGAGGCGCAGGCGCAGTTGAAGGTGGTGCGCGAGCTCGACCCGCACTTCCTCAACGGCCGGCTGCAGATGGCGATGCTGCGCATCGGCCAGCAGCGCTTCGCCGACGCCGACAAGGAACTCGCCGCCGTGCTCGACCTCGCACCGACGGACATGCCGGCGCGCGCGATGTCGGCGGCACTGCGGCTGTACACCGGCGACCCCGAGGCAGCACTCGAACGCTACCGCGCACTCGATGCGGCAGCGCCCGGGCAGACCATCGGCCTGGCCGGCGTCGCGCAGGCGTTGGCGATGGCCGGCCGGCGCGACGCGGCGCTGGCGGCGCTGGCCACGCTGCACGAGCGCTTCGCACAGCGCTATGTTTCGCCGTACCAGGTCGCGCTCGTGCACTGGCGGCTGGGCGATCTGCAGGCCACGCTGCGCCTGCTGGACGAGGCGGCGCGCACGCGCGACCCGAATCTCGTCTACGCCCCCACCGACCCGGCGCTCGCCTCGCTGCGCGGCAACCCGCGCTTCGACTCGCTGCTGCAGCGGCACCGGCGCACCGGCTCCTGAAGGCGGCCGCGGGCACGGCAGGCGGGGAAGGTCAGGCAAGCGAGGCATCGCTGGCGCCGGGTTCGTTGCGGTCGCCGCAGACTAGGCGCGCAGCAGCACGACCGCCAAGCGCGCGCAGGTGACGAGCGGGTGACATCGCCGGCGTGACATCGCCGGCGTGACATCACCGGCGTGACATCGCCGGCGTGACATCACCGAGGCGGGCCGCGGCGGCGCTTGCCTGGCGCACGGGAACGGCCTGTCACAACTGCGTGCCGCGCAGGGACGGTCGAAGGCGATCCGTGAGCTGCCCTTCGTGGAAAATCCCCCCGGGGGTTTCCGCGTCTTCCGCGGACAACCCCGCAGGCGCAAGGAGCCCGGTCCGGTGACAGTCATCGCCATCGTCAATCGCAAGGGCGGCAGCGGCAAGAGCACGCTGGCCACGCACGTGGCGGCGTGGCTGTCGCAGCGCGGCGAGCGCGCGATGCTGGGCGACGTCGACCGCCAGCAGTCGGTGGTGCAGTGGCTGAGAAGGCGCGAGAGGGCCGCGCCGGCCGGCGAACCGCTGGTGGGCTGGGCGCTGGACCCGCGCAACGTGCTGCGGCCGCCGGTGGGCGTCGCGCACGTGGTGCTCGATACGCCGGGCGGCCTGCACGGCCTGGAGATGAACCGGCTGCTCGCGCATGCCGACATCGTGCTGATGCCGCTGGGCGACAGCATCTTCGACCGCGAATCTGCCGCGGCCTGCCTGGCCGAGATGCGCGCGCACCCGCGCGTGGCCTCGGCCCGCGTGCAGGTGGCTGCACTGGGCATGCGCATCGATGCGCAGACGGGCGGCGAGGCGCGGCTGGCTGAGTGGGCCGCCGGCCTGGACCTGCCGTTCCTCGGCGCCTTGGGTGACGCGCGCGCCTACGTGCGTGCGGCCGAGACGGGCTTGACGATCTTCGATCTGCCGCCCGCCGAGGTGGCGCCCGACCTGGTGCAATGGCAGCCGGTGCTCGACGCGCTGGTGGCGGCGCTCGCCGCCGCCGAGGCGGCGCGGGCCGCGGACTCGCGGCCCATGCCGCTGGCCGCGGCGGGGCATCCGGCGTTGCCGCCGGCGCCGGTGTTCAGGCCTTCGAGGCCGATCGTGCGGGCCCGAGCAGGCAACGCCGTCAGCGCGCCCGCGCGGCCGCCGTCGTTGCAGCCGGCCGCTGCCGGCAGCGCTCGCCTCAGGCCGGCGGAGGAACGGCCGGCGCTCGGTGCAGTCGTCGCGCGCATCAAGGCCTGGTTCGTGCCGCGTTCGCTGGCGGCGTAGCGCTCACGCGGCTGAGCCGCAGTCAACCGCGGTCGGCCGCGGTCACCGGCCATCACCGGCCAGCACCGGCCATCACCCGCGGTCACATCACCGCGCCCAGCTGCCAGGGCACGAACTCGTTCTGCCCGTAGCCATGCTGCTCGCTCTTGGTCGGGCGGCCGCTGGCGGTTTGCAGCATCAGGCGGAAGATGCGCTCGCCGGCGGCGTCGACGGTATCGGTGCCTTCGACGATGCCGCCGCAGTCGATGTCGATGTCTTCCTGCTGCCGGTTCCACAGCGCGGTGTTCGTCGCGAGCTTCAGCGAAGGCGAGGGCGCGCAACCGTACGCCGAACCGCGGCCGGTGGTGAAGCAGATGAGGTTGGCGCCGCCGGCCACCTGCCCGGTGGCCGAGACCGGGTCGTAGCCCGGCGTGTCCATGTAGACGAAGCCCTTGCTCGCCACGCGCTCGGCGAACTCGTAGACATCGACCAGGTTCGTCGTGCCGCTCTTGGCGATGGCGCCCAGGCTCTTCTCGAGGATCGTCGTCAAGCCGCCCGCCTTGTTGCCGGCCGACGGGTTGTTGTCCATCTTCATGCCGTTGCGCGCGGTGTACTGCTCCCACCAGGCGATGCGCGCGAGCAGCTTGGCGGCGACTTCGCGGCTCACCGCGCGGCGCGTGAGAAGGTGTTCGCCGCCGTAGATCTCGGGCGTCTCGCTGAGGATCGCGGTGCCGCCGTGGCGCACGAGGCGGTCCACCGCGGCGCCGAGCGCCGGGTTGGCGCTGATGCCCGAGTAGCCGTCGCTGCCGCCGCATTGCAGACCCACCGTGATGTGGCTGGCCGGCACCGGCTGGCGCTTGACGCGGTTGGCCTCGGCGAGCATCTCGTTCACCATCGCCACGCCCCGCGCCACCGTCTTCGCGGTGCCGCCGCTGTCCTGGATGTTGAAGGTGCGCAGCCACGCGCCTTCGCTCAGGCCCTCCTGGGCGACGAGGCCCTGGATCTGGTTCGTCTCGCAGCCCAGGCCCACGATCAGCACGCCGGCGAAGTTGGCGTGGCGCGCGTAGCCGCCGAGCGTGCGCCGCAGCACGAGCAGTTCCTCGCCGTCGCTGGCCGTGGCGCAGCCCATGCCGTGCGTCAGCGCGACGACGCCGTCGACGTTCGGATACGCGGCCAGCGCTTCGGGATGGATGTCGCGCTGGAAGTGGTCGGCGATGGCACGCGCCGCGGTGGCCGAGCAGTTCACGCTGGTCAGCACGCCGATGTAGTTGCGCGTGGCGACGCGGCCGTCGGCACGGACGATGCCGTCGAAGGTGGTCGGCGTGTCGACGAACGCGGTCGGCACGACCGCGGCGCCGGGCTCGTGCGCGCGCTGGAAGTCGCTGAAGGCGAGGTTGTGCGTGTGCACGTGCTGGCCCGGCGCGATGGCCTGCGTCGCGCTGCCGATCACCTGGCCGTAGCGGCGCACCGGCTCGCCGGGCGCGATGGCGCGCGTGGCCACCTTGTGCCCGGGCGGGATCAATCCCGAGACGGTGATGTCCTCGTCGCCGAGCCGCTCGCCCGAGACGAGCTGGCGGCGCGCGATGACGACGTTGTCGGTGGGGTGGATGCGGATCGTCGGGCCGGCCATGGTGCTCACTTCGCGCCGTCGCGGGCGACCGCGCTCACGAGTCGATCAGTTCCGGGTTCCACGCGTGCACCGTCTGCTGCTGCTCGCCCAGCTTGTCGATCCCCAGCCGCATCACGTCGCCGGCCTTGAGGTAGACGGGGCTGGGCTTCACGCCCATGCCGACGCCCGGCGGCGTGCCGGTGGTGATGCAGTCGCCCGGCTCCAGCGTGATGAACTCGCTGACGTAGCTCACCAGCTTGGCGACGCCGAAGATCATCGTCTTCGTGTTGCCGTTCTGGAAGCGCTTGCCGTTGACCTCCAGCCACATCGCCAGGTTCTGCGGGTCGCCCACTTCGTCGGCGGTGACGAGCCACGGGCCGATGGGGCCGAAGGTGTCGCAGCCCTTGCCCTTGTCCCACTGGCTGCCGCGCTCGATCTGGAATTCGCGCTCGCTGACGTCGTTGACGACGCAGTAGCCGGCGACATGCTTCAGCGCCTCGGCTTCGGACACGTAGCGGGCGCGGCTGCCGATGACGACGCCGAGCTCGACTTCCCAGTCGGCCTTGACGCTGCCCTTGGGCAGCACGACCGCGTGGTTCGCGCCGACCGCGCAGCTGACGGCCTTGGTGAAGACGATCGGCTCCTTGGGGATCGGCAGGTTCGATTCGGCGGCGTGGTCGGCGAAGTTCAGGCCGATGGCGATGAACTTGCCCATGCCGGCCCACGGCACCGCGAGGCGCCCCTGCGGCACCGAAGGGAGCTTGCTCGCGTCGAGCGCGCGCAGCGCGGCCAGGCCGGCCGGCGAGAGCGTGGCCGGCGTGATGTCGGCGATGAGCCCGGAGAGATCGCGCAGCGTGCCGGTGGCGTCGAGCAGGGCCGGCTTCTCGCGGCCCAGGGGTCCGTGGCGGAGCAGTTTCATCGTCAGCGTTCCTCGTGCAGGTTCTTCGGTGGTCGTGAAGTCAGAGCGTCCAGCCGCCGTCGACGAGCGCGGCGGTGCCGGTGGTGAAACGCGATTCGTCGCTGGCGAGGTACACCGCCATCGCGGCGATCTCCTCGGCGGTGCCCAGCCGCCCCATCGGCTGGCGGGCGATGAACATCGCTTCCACCTGCTCGGTCGTCTGCCCGGTCTTCTTCGCCAGCGCCGCGATGCGCTGGCGCAGCGAGGGCGACTCGACGGTGCCCGGGCAGATGGCGTTGCAGCGCACGCCCTTGGTGATGAAGTCCAGCGCCACGCTCTTGGTCAGGCCGATCACCGCCGCCTTCGTGGTGCCGTAGACGAAGCGGTTGGCCGCCGCCTTGACGCTGCTGGCCCCCGAGGCGACGTTGACGATCGAGCCGTTGCCGCGCGCCAGCATGCCGGGCACGAAGGCCTTGATCGTGCGGTACATGCTGCGCACGTTGAGATCGAACGCGAAGTCCCATTCGTCCTCGGTGCAGTCGAGCACGCTGCCGTGGTGCACGAAGCCGGCGGCGTTGAAGAGGATGTCCACGCCGGCGTGGCGGCGGCCGGCCTCGGCGATGGCGGCGGCGTCGAGCGCGTCGAGCTTCTCGACCGAGACGCCGGCCATGCCTTTCAGGCCGGCGAGCAGCTCGTGGTTGATGTCGGTGGCGATGACCTGGGCGCCCTCGCGCGCGAAGGCCTCGGCGGTGGCGCGGCCGATGCCCTGGCCGGCGGCGGTGACGAAGGCGGTCTTGCCTTGCAGGCGGTTGCTCATGAGTCTCTCGGCAGGAAAGGAAGAGGCAGGAGGATGAGTCGGCGGACTCCGTCAATCGATCACTGGAGCACGTGCCGCGCCAGGGCGCGGCGCTCGATCTCGTCCCAGCGCCAGGCGATGCCCAGGCCCGGGGTCTGCGGCACGAGCGCGCAGCCATTGTCGATGGCGAGCCGGCTGGAGGCCACGGCGTCGAGTTGCGGGATGTACTCCACCCAGCGCGCCGCCGGCGTGGCGCCGGTGAGCGAGACGTGCAGCTCCATCAGGAAATGCGGCGCGACGGCGAGGTTGCACGCTTCGGCCAGATGCGCCACCTTCAGCCACGGCGTGATGCCGCCCACGCGCGCCACGTCCACCTGCAGGATCGAGGCGGCGCCGGCGCGCACATAGTCGCCGAACTGGCCGGGCGAGTACAGCGATTCGCCCACCGCAACCGGCAGCCCCAGCGCCTCGCCGGCGGCGGCCAGCCTGGCATGGCCGGCGAGGTCGTCGGCCGGCAGCGGCTCTTCGAACCAGGCGATGCCGAGCCTGGCGTAGTGCGGCGCGCGGCGCAGCGCCTCCGACAGCGTGAAGCACTGGTTGGCATCGACCATGATCTCGAAGCCGTCGCCCACCGCTTCGCGCACCGCGGCCAGGCGCGCCACGTCCTCGGCCACGTGCGGCTTGCCGACCTTGATCTTGGCGCCCTTGAAGCCGGCTTCCTTGGCCGCGAGGGTTTCGCGCACGAGGTCGGCCGGGCTCAGGTGCAGCCAGCCGCCTTCGGTGGTGTAGACGGGGAGGCGCGCCTGGGCGCCGCCGGCGGCGCGCCACAGCGGCAGCCCGGCGCTTCGGCAGCGCCGGTCCCACAGCGCGGTGTCGATGGCGGCCAGCGCCAGGCTGGTGACCGCGCCGACGCTGGTGGCATGCGTGGCGAAGAGCAGATCGCGCCAGATCGCCTCGACCTCGTCGGCTTCGCGGCCGATGAGGCGCGGGCCGAGGTGGTCGCGCAGCAGCGCGAACACCGACGAGCCGCCGGTGCCGATGGTGTAGCTGTAGCCATCGCCGGCGCTGCCGTCGTCGCATTGCAGGCGCACGATCGGCGTCTCCTGCGTGACGAAGCTCTGGATCGCGTCGCTGCGCGGCACCGGCGGCGGCAGGTCGATCTGCAGCAGTTCGACGCGGGTGATGCGCGGCATCGGGTCGGTGGTCCTGCGTTGTTGTTGAAGGGCTGCGGGCCGGCGGCTCTACAGCCCCACCGAGCGCGGCAGCCACAGCGAGATCGACGGCACGTAGGTGAGAACGAACAGCGCCACCAGCAGCGGCACCAGCCACGGCAGGATGGCCACCGTCGTTCGCTCCACCGTCAGCTTGGCCACGCGCGCCAGCACGAACAGCACCATGCCCATCGGCGGGTGCAGCAGGCCGATCATCAGGTTGAGCACCATCACCAGGCCGAAGTGCACCGGGTCGACGCCGAGCTGGCGCGCGATCGGCAGCAGGATCGGCACCAGGATCGTGATCGCCGCGGTCGGCTCGAGGAAGCAGCCGACGAAGAGCATCAGCAGGTTGGCCATCAGCAGGAACAGCCACGGCTCGCGGGTGATGGCCAGCACGCCCGAGGCGATGGCCGCGGTGACGCCGGTGGCCGTGAGCATCCAGCCGAAGATCGACGCCGCAGCGACGATGAACATCACCGTGGCGGTGGTCTCCACGGTGTCCAGACACACCTTGACGAACATGCGCCAGGACAGCGTGCGGTACCAGGCCAGCCCCAGCACCATCGCCCACACGCAGGCGGCGATGGCGCCTTCGGTGGGCGTGAAGATGCCGGTGCTCATGCCGCCGATCAGCAGCACCGGGGTCATGATCGGCAGCACCGCCTGCCACTTGAAGTAGCGGTCGCCGAGGAAGATCAGGACGATGCCGGCGATGACGGTGGCCTGCGCCGGCGCACCCCACTGGACGAGGTAGTACAGCGCCACCGGCCAGACACAGACGACCAGCGTCTCGATCAGCGCCTTCGACAGCCGCGCCCACTCGAACTTGATGTCGCCGCCCCAGCCGTTCTTGTGCGCGAACCAGGCCACCGTCAGCATCATCAGGATCGCCATCAGCACGCCGGGCAGGATGCCGGCGAGGAACAGCGCGCCCACCGAGACGTTGGCCATCATCGCGTAGATGACGAAGGGCAGGCTGGGCGGGATGATCGGCCCCAGCGTGGCCGACGCCGCGGTGACGCCGACGGCGAACTCGGTCTGGTAGCCATGGTCCTTCATGGCCTTGATCTCGATCGTGCCCAGGCCGGCGGCGTCGGCGATGGCAGTGCCGCTCATGCCGGCGAAGATGACCGAGCCGAGCACGTTGACGTGGCCCAGGCCCCCCTTCAGCCAGCCGACCAGCGCCAGCGCGAAGTTGTAGATGCGGTTGGTGATGCCGGCGTTGTTCATCAGGTTGCCGGCGAGGATGAAGAACGGCACCGCCAGCAGCGGGAAGCTGTCGATGCCGCCGATCATGCGGTGCACCACCGCGAACGCCGGCAGGTCGCCGCTGACGAGGATGTACAGGAGCGAGCTGCCCGCCATCGCGATGGCCACCGGGATGCCGCTGACCATCAGCAGCAGGAAGAGCGCCTTGAGCATCTTGTTCTCTCGTGGTGCCTGCGGGGAGCCGGGCCGCGGCCCTAGCGGTCGGTCATCTGCGATTCGGGGCGCTCGAGCACGCTGTAGCCGCGCTGCCAGTGCACCTTCAGCACCCACAGCGAACGCACGGCCATCGCCGCGAAGCCGAACAGGCACACGCCGTAGACGATGTTCATCGGCAGGTCGATGATGGTCATCTGGTAGTTGCCCATCTTCTGCATCATCAGCACCGTGAGCACCGTCATCGCGGCGAAGAAGGCGGCGCGCAGCAGGTCCACCGCGCGCGACAGCCCGTGTGCGATCCCCGGCGGCAGGTAGCGGTACAGCAGGTCGACCTGGATGTGGTTGTTCTTCGCCACGCCGATGGCGGCGCCGACGAAGACGGTGCCGATGAGCAGGTAGCGGGCGATCTCCTCGGTCCAGCTGGCGCTGTCGTTGAACACGTAGCGGGTGACGAACTGGACGGACACGACGCCGGCCAGGGCCCAGAAGAGGGCCAGCGCGAACCACGCCTCGATGGGCGTGCCCGAGAGGTCCACGGCGTCGTCGACGGCGTGGAACTCGCCGTCGTCGCCCATCACCTTGGGGCCGGCGTCGATGTCCACGCTCATCGCCCGGCTCCTCGCCGGCGCGGCCGCGGCGGGTGCGCGCTCTTCACTTGATCGCCTGCAGCCGCTCGTAGGTCGCCTTGTCCCAGGTGGCGTCGGGTCCGGTGTGGAAGGCCTGGAAGCGGGCCGCGAAGGCGGCACGGTCGGACTTGACGACCGTCTTCCTGTACTTGCTGACGAAGCCCTCGACGAGCTGCTGCTCGGCCGCGGCGATCTCGTCGGTGCACTTCGCTGCCGCCTCCTTGAAGACCGCGTCGAACACCTTGCGGTCGGCCTCGCTGGCCTTGCTCCAGACCTGGCCGCTGACGATCGTCAGCAGCATCTCGGTGATGTGGCCGGTCAGGTTGACGTGGCTTTGCACCTCGTAGAACTTCTTCGCCTCGATGGTGGGCAGCGGGTTCTCCTGCGCGTCCACGGTCTTGCTCTGCAGCGCCAGGTAGACCTCGGCGAAGGCGATCGGCGTCGCGTTGGCGCCCAGCACCTTGGGGTACGCGGCATACAGCGGCGCGTCGGGCACGCGCAGCTTGAGGCCGACCATGTCCTCGGGCTTGACGATCGCCTTGTTGGCCGTGGTGTGGCGCACGCCGTAGTAGGTGACGGCCAGCGGCTTGTTGCCGCCCTTCTTGTAGTAGGCGTCCATCAGTTCCTCGAGCAGCGGGCTGCGCGAGTACTTCTTCCAGTGCTCGAGGTCGCGGAACATGAACGGCGCGCCGCCGATGGCCAGCGGCGGATACGTGCGCGCGGCGAACGCCTGGCCGGTGTAGATGACGTCCACCGTCCCGAGCGTCAGGCCCTGGTTGATGTCGGTCTCCTTGCCCAGCTGCGAGGCCGGGAACACCTGCATCTCGTAGCGACCTGCGGTGCGCTTCCTGATCTCCTCGGCCGCCCACAACGCCCACTGGTGGTACGGCTCGCTCGTCTCGTAGACGTGCGCGAACTTGAGCTTCGTCTGCGCGAAGGCGCTTCCCGCCAGCGCCAGCGCGAAGGCGGCGAGCACGGTCTTGATGGCGTGCGGTTTCATGGGTTCGTCTCCTCGCTGGCCAGCGCGCCGCCGCGGTGGGCGACGGCGGTGGCCCCGCTCACTTGATGCCGACGATGCGGTCGTAGTCCTTGCGGTCGAAGCCGAGCGACTCCACCGGCTTGGCCTTCAGCACCCCGTCGACGAAGCTCTTGCGGTCGACCGCGTGCACGCCCAGGCCCTTCTTCCTGAACTCGTCGACCAGCTCGCCCTCGCGCTTCTTGATCTGCGCCGTGGCGCGCGCCGCGGCTTCGAGCGCGACGTCGGCGAAGATCTTCTTCTCGGCTTCGCTGAGCTTGTTCCACACGTGCGGCGCCACCTGCGTCGTCAGGCCGTCGACGATGTGGCCGGTGAGCATGATGTGTTTTTGCACCTCGTAGAACTTCTTCGCCTCGATCGTGGTGAGCGGGTTCTCCTGCGCGTCGACGGTGCCGTTCTGCAGCGCCAGGTAGACCTCGGCGAAGGCGATCGGCGTCGGGTTGGCGCCGCAGGCCTCGGGCGTGGCGCGGTAGGCCGGCACGTCGGGCACGCGGATCTTCAGCCCCTTCATGCCGGCGCAGTCGGTGAACGCCTTCTGGCTGGTGGTGTGGCGCGCACCGTAGTAGGTGTAGGCGAGGATCTGGATGCCGGTCTTGGCGCGGTAGCCGTCGATCATCTCCTTGAACACGTCGCTCTTGCTGTAGGCAAGCAGGTGGTCGGCGTCGCGGAAGATGAACGGGTAGTAGGCGATGCCGATGCGCGGGTAGCTGCGCGCCGCGAAGCTCGGGCCGCTGATGATCATGTCCACCGTGCCCAGCGTCATGCCCTGGTTGATGTCGGTCTCCTTGCCGAGCGAGCTGGCCGGGAAGACCTGGATCTCGAACTTGCCGTTGGTGCGCTTCTTGATCTCCTCGGCCGCCCAGACGCTCTCGGTGTGGTAGGGCTCGCTGGTCTCGTAGACATGCGCCCACTTGAGCTTGGTCTGCGCGGTGGCGCCGCCGGCGGCCAGCGCCAGCGCCGCCGCGGCCAGCAGCGTCTGAAGGAACAGGGTGCGCTTCATCGGTTGTCTCCTTGGGTGGCGGCCGTCGGGCCGGTGTCGGGCCGGAACCAGGCCAGGGTCGGTCGGGGAAGCAGGGCGCTCGTGCAAACGATGCTACGGGTCGCCTCGCGCAGGATCGGGTGGCACAAACCCGCAACGGCCGCCGCCGCCCGCTGCAGCGGGCCACGGGATGGGACACGCAGCGGGCGCGGCGAGGCAGGGGGGCCGGCGGGCGCCGGGCGGCCGTTCATTCGACGCTCGCCCAGCGCGCCAGCGAGAAGCGCACGCCGGTGGATTGCAGGCTGGCCAACGCACGCGTCAGCGCATCGACCAGCGTCGCGTGGCCCGCGAGGTCGCCGAACACCGGCGCGAAGTGCGTGAACGCGGCGACGCGGTCGTGCAGCGTGGGCTCGCGCTCGGCCTCGGCACGCGCCGCCGCCAGCGCCGCAGCCTGCGGGTCGTCGATGACGTAGGGGCGCCCCCATTCGTCGATGCCGCGCAGGTAGTGCATCCAGCCGGCCACGGCGAGCGCCAGGCGGGCGATCGGCAGGCCGGCCGCGAGGCGCTGCTCGATGGTGGCCAGCAGCCGCTGCGGCAACTTGTGCGAACCGTCCATCGCGATCTGCTGCAGGCGGTGTGCCAGCGCCGGGTTGCCGAAGCGCTGCAGCAGGCCCTGCACGTAACGCCCGAAGTCCAGGCCGGGCAGCGGCGGCAGCGTCGGAGCCACCTCCTCGGCCAGCATCGCCTGCACGAAGCGGCGCATCTCGGGCTGCGCGATCGCCTCGTGCACGGTCTTCCAGCCGGCCATCGCGCCGAGGTAGGCGACGGCCGAATGGCTGCCGTTCACGGCGCGCAGCTTCAATTGCTCCCACGGCGTGGCGTCGGCCACCAGGCGCGCGCCGGCCAGGTGCCAGTCGGGCCGGCCGGCCGCGAAGCGGTCTTCGACGACCCAGTGGCAGTACGGCTCCGCGGGCACCGGCCAGGCGTCGAAGCGGCCGAGCGCGGCGGCGACGTTGTCGCGGTCGGCGTCGGTGGTGGCCGGCACGATGCGGTCGACCATGCTGCACGGGAACGTGCAGCGGGCCTCGATCCAGTCGGCCAGCGCCTCGTGGCTGCGGCGCGCGAAGGCGAGCACCAGGCTTTGCAGCGTGCGGCCGTTGTGCGGCAGGTTGTCCAGGCTCAGCAGCGTCACCGGCGGCATGCCGCGCACGCGCCGCAGTTCCAGGCCGAAGACGAGCGTGCCGATGGTGCTCTTCGGCGAGCCCAGCAGCGGCGTGCCCACGCGCAGGTCGTGCGCGATGTCGGGCTGCTCTTCGCGCAGGCGGCCGCTGGCCGGGTCGAGCGCGTAGCCCTTCTCGGTGACCGTGAGGCTGACGATGCGCGTGGCCGGCGCGGCGATGGCCTCGAGCACGCCGCGCGGATCCTCCGGGCCGACGATCTGGCCGACGAGGTTGCCGATGACGCGCAGGCGCTGGCGCGGCCGGCCCTCTTCGTCGGCGTCGCGCTCGGCCAGCGTGTACAGCCCCGCCTGCGGCGCCAGCGCGTCGCGCACCGCGGGGCTGCGCAGCGAAACGCCGACGATGCCGAAGTGCGGCTCGCCGCCGGCGTGGATGGCGGTTTCGTTGTAGGCACCGAGGAAGGCGCGCGCGAACGAGCCGAGGCCCAGGTGCACGATGCCCGGGCGCAGTTCGTTGCGCTCGTAGCGCGGCCGCGCGACTTCGGGCGGCAGGCCGGCCAGGTTCGAAGGGTGCAGGCGCGGCAGCGCGGCCGGCCGGGGCGCCGCCGTCGGCGCCGGGGGCGGCGCCCCGGGCTCGGTATCGGCGTCGGTCGCGGCGGCGTTCATCCGCGGGGCTCTTTCGGTCGGTCGGCGCTCGGTCGGCGGTCAGCGGCGATCGGTCGGCGGTTAGTCGGCGATCAGCGGCGATCAGCCGGCAGTCAGTCGGCGGCCCACGCGCTACCAGTCCCACAGCGTGCCGTCGCGCTGCAGGCGGTTCACCGGCAGGTAGGCGCGCTGGTACGGGAACTTCGCCGCCAGCCGCTCGTCGATGTCGACGCCGTGCCCGGGCGCATCGCCCGGGTGCATGTAGCCGCCTTCGTAGCGGTAGGCATGCGGGAACACCTCATCGGTGGCCTCGTTGTGCGGCATGTGCTCCTGGATGCCGAAGTTCGGCACCGCGAGGTCGAAGTGCAGCGCCGCGCCCATGCACACCGGCGAGAGATCGGTGGCGCCGTGGCTGCCGGTGCGCACCTGGTACAGCGCTGCCAGGTCGGCGATGCGCTTCAGGTGCGTGATGCCGCCGGCATGGACGACGGTGGTGCGGATGAAGTCGATCAGCTGCTCTTCGATCAGCGCCTTGCAGTCCCAGATCGTGTTGAACACTTCGCCCACCGCCAGCGGTGTCGTCGTGTGGCGGCGGATCAGGCGGAACGCCTCGGGGTTCTCGGCCGGCGTCGCGTCTTCCATCCAGAAGAGGCGGTACGGCTCCAGGTCGTTGCCCAGGCGCGCCGCCTCGATCGGCGTCAGCCGGTGGTGCACGTCGTGCAGCAGCTCGTGCTCCCAGCCGATGGCGCTGCGCACGGCTTCGAACAGGCGCGGCGTGTGGCGCAGGTACTTGGCCGTATCCCAGTCTTCTTCGTTGGGCAGCCCTTGCGTCGCCGGCTCGTAGCTCTTGCCGTGGCCGCGATCGTGCGCGACGCCATAGACCTTGTTCAGCCCCGGCACCCCGCTTTGGGCGCGGATGGCGCGGTAGCCGAGCGCGGCCTTCGCGTGCACCGCGTCCACCGTCTCGGCGATGTCGCCGCCGTTGGCATGCGCATAGACGAGCACGCGCTCGCGGCTGGCGCCGCCGAGCAGCCGGTACAGCGGCAGGCCGGCGGCCTTGGCCAGGATGTCCCACAGCGCCGTGTCGACCGCAGCGATGGCGCTCATCGTCACCGGCCCGCGCCGCCAGTAGGCGCCGCGGTACAGGTACTGCCAGGTGTCCTCGATACGCGTCGCGTCGCGGCCGATGAGCAGCGGCACGACATGCTCGGTGAGGTAGCTGGCCACCGCCAGCTCGCGC
Source organism: Rubrivivax sp. (assembly GCA_016790425.1). Taxonomy (GTDB): domain Bacteria; phylum Pseudomonadota; class Gammaproteobacteria; order Burkholderiales; family Burkholderiaceae_C; genus Rubrivivax. The sequence goes on along the minus strand of JAEUPF010000100.1, from coordinate 31,194 downwards.
CCGTTGAGCGAAGCGTCGCCGATGCCGGTGAGGCCGGCGTCGGTCTCGACCTTCAGCGTCACGAAGTTGCGCCCGGGGCAGCACACGATGACGCGGGCGCCGGTGATCTTCATCGTGGCAACGTGGCGAAGGCGGGGCGGCGGCGGCGGCCTTGGGCGCGGGCGAGGCGGCAGAAGGACGGCGGCGGCCGCGGCCCCGTCAGCGCCGCACGAGGCGCGCGCCGGTGAGCTGCTCCTGCGCTTCCACCAGCGAGGGCACGAACTTGCGGCCGTGGCCGAGCGCGCTGGCCAGTGCCAGCGACTGGTGCACTGCCTCGCCCACCAGCGTCGGGACGGCCAGGCCTTCGGCGAGGTGGGTGTAGTAGCGCACGTCCTTGCGCGCGTTGTCGAGTTCGAACTTCAGGCCGTCGAGCTGGCCGTCGAGCGTCTTGGCCATCGCCTGGAACAGGCCGCTGTTCACCGGGCCGAGGCTGATCAGCTCGACGAGCTTGCGCAGGTCGACGCCCGCGCGCTGGCCGACCGCGAACGCCTCTGCGGTGGCGGTGCAGATCGCCTGCGCGATGAAATTGTTGAGCAGCTTGATCGTGTGGCCGGCACCGGGGCCGCCCATGTGGAACACGTTCTCGGCGAAGGCGCGCAGCACCGGCTCGACCTTGGCGAAATCGTCCGCCGTCGCGCCGACCATCACGTTCAGGCGCCCGGCCTCGGCCTCGACCGGCGTGCGCGACAGCGGCGCATCGACGAAGGCGACGCCGGCTTCGGCGCAGCGCTGGCGCACGCGCGCGGTCGAGTCGGGCTCGCTGGTCGAGCAGTCGACGATGACGAGGCCGGTGGCGGCGGACCCGGCGCCTGCGTTCAGGCCGGCAAGCACGCCGCGCGCGCCGAGCACGGCCTGTTCGACCTGCGGCGAGCCGGTGACGCAGAGGAAGACGAGTTCGCAGCCGAACTGCGGCCCGGCCAGCGCCGCCGCGTCGGGCGCTTCCCGGGCGCCGCCGGCCAGCAGGTCGGCGACCCGCTCGCGGTTGCGGTGCACGGTGAGCGCCAGCGCGTGGCCCTTGGCCAGCAGGTTCTTGGCCATGCCGTGACCCATCAGGCCACTGGCACCGATGAAGCCGATCCTTGCCATGTCTTCGCTCGCTTGCGTTGGGTGCCTGACCGTGCTTGCGCTGGCCGGTCGTGCGGCGGCTGCTTCAGCCGCGGCCGACGAAGGGCATCTTCGTGGCCATGACGTTGACGAACAGCATGTTGGAGGTGAGCGGCATGCGCGCCATCGTCAGGAACGCCTCGACCACCGAAGCCAGGTCCATGCGCGGCTCGGGGCGCACGCTGCCGTCGGCCTGCGGCACGCCGGCGGTCATGCGCTCGGTCATCTCGCTGGCGGCGTTTCCGATGTCGATCTGGCCCACCGCGATGTCGAACGGCCGCCCGTCGAGCGCCGCCGTGCGCGTGAGGCCGCTCACCGCGTGCTTGGTGGCGGTGTAGGCGATCGACCCCGGCCGCGGCGCGTAGGCCGAGATCGAGCCGTTGTTGATGATGCGCCCGCCCATGGGCTGCTGCGCCTTCATGATCCGGAACGCCTGGGAGAGACAGTAGAAGGAGCCGTTGAGGTTGGCGTCGACGACGCGCTTCCAGTCGGCGGCGCTCACCCCGTCGGGCGTCGTCGGCGGCAGGCCCATGCCGGCGTTGTTGAACAGCAGGTCGAGCCGCCCGAACTCGCGCTCGATGCGCGCGAAGGCGCTGGCCACCGCCTGGTCGTCGCCGACGTCGCAGGGCACGACGAGCGTGCGCGCGCCGGCGGCAGCGCCAGTGGCCTGGGCGGCGGTGGCCTGCAGCGCCTCGGCGCGGCGGCCGAGCAAGGCGACCGCCCAGCCGTCCTTGGCGAGCGCGAGGGCGCAGGCGCGGCCGATGCCGCTGCCGGCGCCGGTGACGGCGGCGAACTTGTCCATCAGGGGGGATCCTTCGGCACGGCTCAGAGGTTGCCTTTGGGGGGCGACTCAGTGGTTGTCCTTGGGGACGAAGGCGCCGCGCTTGCCGCGCAGGAAGTCGAGGTCGGCGCCCTCGTCGGCTTGCAGCACGTGGTCGATGTAGAGCTTCCAGTAGCCGCTGGAAAGCGGCGGCGCCGGCGCCTTCCACGCGGCGCGGCGGCGCGCCAGCTCGGTGTCGTCGACGTGCAGGTGCAGCGAGCGCTGCGCGACATCGAGCGTGATGAGGTCGCCGTTGTTCACCAGCGCCAGCGGGCCGCCGGCGGCAGCCTCGGGTGCGGTGTGCAGCACCACGGTGCCGTAGGCGGTGCCGCTCATGCGGGCGTCGCTGATGCGCACCATGTCGGTGATGCCCTTCTTCAGCACCTTCGGCGGCAGCGGCATGTTGCCCACCTCGGCCATGCCGGGGTAGCCCTTGGGGCCGCAGTTCTTCAGCACCAGGATGCAGTGCTCGTCGACATCGAGGCTCTCGTCGTCGATGCGCTTGTGGAAGTCGTCGCTGTCCTCGAACACGACGGCGCGGCCGGTGTGCTGCATCAGCGAGGGCGTCGCCGCGCTCGGCTTGATCACGGCGCCGCGCGGCGCCAGGTTGCCACGCAGCACCGCGATGCCGGCCTTGTCCTTGAACGGCTCGTCGACCGACTTGATGACCTTCGGGTTGAAGTTCTCGGCGGTCGCGATGTTCTCGCGCACGGTGCGGCCGTTCGCGGTGACCACGTCCAGGTGCAGGAACTTCGAGATGGCCTTCATCACGGCGGGCAGGCCGCCGGCGTAGCAGAAGTCCTCCATCAGGTATTCGCCGCTGGGTTGCAGGTTCACGAGGCAGGGCATCTCGCTGCCCAGCCGCTCGAAGTCGTCGATCGACAACGGTACGCCCAGGCGCCCGGCGATGGCGATGAGGTGGATCACCGCGTTGGTGCTGCCGCCGATCGCCGCCAGCGTGCGGATGGCGTTCTCGAAGGCCTGGCGCGTCAGCACCTGCGAGATCTTCTGGTCGGCGTGCACCATCTCGACGATGCGCCGCCCGGCGTCGCGCGCGATGACGTTGCGCCGGCCGTCCACCGCGGGATACGCCGCGTTGCCGGGCAGGCCGATGCCCAGCGCCTCGACCATGCTGGCCATCGTGCTGGCGGTGCCCATCGTCATGCAGTGGCCGTGGCTCCTGTGCATGCAGCTCTCGGCCTCGAAGAAGTCGGCCAGCTTCAGCGTGCCGGCGCGCACCTGCTCGCTCATGCTCCACACGCCGGTGCCGCTGCCCAGCTGCTGGCCGCGCCACTGGCCGTTCAGCATCGGGCCGCCACTGACACCGATCGTCGGCAGGTCGACGCTCGAAGCACCCATCAGCAGGCTGGGGGTCGTCTTGTCGCAGCCCATCAGCAGCACGACGCCGTCGATCGGGTTGCCGCGGATGCTCTCCTCGACGTCCATGCTGGCGAGGTTGCGGTAGAGCATCGCGGTGGGACGCAGCAGCGTCTCGCCCAGGCTCATCACCGGGAACTCGAGCGGGAAGCCGCCGGCTTCGTAGACGCCGATCTTCACCTGCTCGGCCAGCGTGCGGAAATGCGAGTTGCACGGCGTCAGCTCGCTGAAGGTGTTGCAGATGCCGATGACCGGGCGGCCGTCGAACTGGTCGTGCGGCACGCCCTTGCCTTTGACCCAGCTGCGGTAGGCGAAGCCGTCGCGGTCCTGGCGGCCGAACCATTGCTGGCTGCGCAGTTCGCTGGCCGGCTTGCGGCGCCTGGGCTTGTCGTCGATGTTGTCGGGCATGAGGGGATTCGAGGCGGGCGGATGATGAAATACTATTGGTATGACGTTTGGCCCGCGCCCCGGGTTCGCCCTAGGCGCGGCCTGTAACCGGGTGCACCGCAGGAGATCGAACCCTTGGCACAACAGGAAACACGGGCGAACGGCCGCATCGCCGTGCTCGCGGCGTCGAAGCTGTCGCCGCTGTACGCGGCGCCGCTGGCCGAACGCTACGAACTGCTCGACCGCCTGCACGAAACCGACCCGGCGGCCTTTGCCGCCGCGGCGCCGCGCATCCGCGCCGTCGCTGCCAGCGGCGAGTCGAAGCTGCCGGGGGCGCTGGTGGCCAGCCTGCCGGCGCTGGAGATCGTCGCGGTGATGGGCGTGGGCTACGACGGCATCGATGTCGCCGCCTGCAAGTCGCGCGGCGCCAAGGTCACGCACACGCCCGACGTGCTCAACGACGACGTCGCCGACCTCGCCATCGGCCTGATGCTCTCGGCGGCGCGCCAGCTTCCCGCCGCCGACCGTTACGTGCGCAGTGGCGACTGGGCGGCCAAGGGCGCGATGCCGCTGGCGCGCAGGATGAGCGGCGCGCGCTGCGGCATCGTCGGCATGGGGCGCATCGGCAAGGCCATCGCGCAACGCGCGCTCGCCTTCGGCATGAGCGTGGCCTACACAGCGCGTTCGGCGAAGGCCGAGCTGCCCTACGAGTTCCACGCGACGCCGGCGGCGCTGGCGGCCGCGAGCGACTTCCTGGTCGTCATCACGCCCGGCGGCGCCGGCACCCGGCACCTCATCGACGCCGCGGTGCTGCGCGCGCTCGGCAAGAAGGGCATCCTCGTCAACGTGGCGCGCGGTTCGGTCGTCGACGAGCCCGCGCTCATCGAGGCGCTGGAGCAAGGCGTCATCGGCGGCGCCGCGCTCGATGTCTTTGCCGACGAGCCGAACGTGCCCGAACGCCTGCGCGCCCTGCCGCACGTGGTGCTGGTGCCGCACATCGGCAGCGCGACGACGAGCACGCGCCAGGCGATGGCCGACCTGGCGCTGGCCAACCTGGAGGCGCACTTCGCAGGCCGGCCGCTGAAGACGCCGGTGCCGGAGTGCCGCTGAAGGTGCAGGGCCGAAGGTCGGCCCGCCCGAGACCGACGCGAAAGGACCGAAGCCTGTGGCCGAAATGCATCTGATCGCCCACGAGCCGCTGCGCGCGGCGATGCGCATGGTCGTGCGCGGCTGCGGCAGCAGCGAGGCCGAGGCGGCCGCGGTCGCCGACAACCTCGTCGAAGCCAACCTCGCCGGCCACGACTCGCACGGCATCGGCATGCTGCCGCGCTACGTGGGTGCGGTGCGCGAAGGCGGCCTGAAGGTCAACGCCCATGTGCGCACCGTGCTCGACGCCGGCGCGTTGCTGCGCCTGGACGGCGACGCCGGCTTCGGCCAGGTCGTCGGCGCCGAGGCGATGGCCTTGGCCATCGAGCGCGCCAAGGCTCTCGGCTGCGCCATCGTCGCGCTCGGCAATGCGCACCACCTCGGCCGCATCGGCGCCTGGGCCGAGATGGCCGTCGCCGCGGGCCTGGTGTCGCTGCACTTCGTCAATGTCGTCGCGCGGCCGATCGTGGCGCCGTTCGGTGGCGCCAAGGCCGGCTTTGGCACCAACCCCTTCACCGCCGGCGTGCCGCTGCGAGGGCGGCCGCCGATGATCCTGGACTTCGCCACCAGCGTCATCGCGCAAGGTAAGACCCGGGTGGCGTTCAACAAGGGCGAGCGCGTGCCCGTGGGCTGCCTCATCGACGGCGAAGGCCGTGCCACCACCGACCCGCGCTGGACCGTGCAGCCGCCGTGGGGCGCGCTGCTCGCCTTCGGGCAGCACAAGGGCTCGGGGCTGGCGGTGTTGTGCGAGCTCCTCGGCGGCGCGCTGGCCGCGGGGATGGCCGGCTACCGCGAGGACGGCGTACGCCAGCGCGTGCTCAACGGCATGCTCACCGTCGTCATCGACCCGGTGGCGCTGCACGGCGGCGAAGGTTGGGAGGCGGTGGCCGAGGACTTCGTCGCGGCGCTGCTGGCGACCGCGCCGCGCGAAGGCCACGAGCGCGTGTTGCTGGCCGGCGACCCCGAGCGGCGCACGCGCGCCGAACGCGCCGCGCGCGGCCTGCCGGTCGACGCGACGACGTGGCAGCAGATCCTCGCCGCCGCGGCCAGCGTCGGCGTCGAGCCCGCGGCCGTGCAGCGCGCCGCGGCGCTGGCCTGAGGGCGCTCGCGCGGCCGCCGACGAGCCCCAGCGCGCCGCGATGACCGCACCGCCGCTGCCCGCAGCCCGCGTCGTGGTGATGGGCGTTGCCGGCTGCGGCAAGTCCAGCGTCGGCCGCGTGCTGGCCGCGCGCCTGGGCTGGCGCTACATCGAAGGCGACGAGTTGCACCCGCGCGAGAACGTGCAGCGCATGGCCGCCGGCACGCCGCTGACCGACGCCGACCGCCAAGGCTGGCTCGGGAAGATCGCGGCCGAACTGGCTGCGGCCGCAGCTGCCGGCCGCGGCCTTGTCGTCACCTGCTCGGCGCTGAAGCGCCGCTATCGCGACGTGCTGCGCGGCGGCGCGCCCGACGTGCGCTTCGTCTTCCTGCACGGCCCGGCGGAGTTGCTGGCGAGCCGGCTGGCGGCGCGTCGCGGCCACTACATGCCCGCTTCGCTGCTGCCCAGCCAACTCGCGGCGCTGGAACCGCCCGCGGCCGACGAGGACGCGCTGGCGCTTTCCATCGAGCCGCCGCCCGAGGAGCTGGCCGGCGCGGCGGAGGCGTGGCTGCGCGGCGGCGCGCCCGAGCCTTTCCCTTTCTCTCCAGGAGCCTCGCGATGATCGACGCCCAGACCTTTCGCCTCGACGGACGCCTCGCGCTCGTCACGGGTTCCTCGGCCGGCATCGGCCTGGCCATCGCGCGCGGCCTGGCCGAAGCGGGCGCAGCGGTGGTGCTCAACGGGCGCGACGCCGGCCGGCTCGAAGCCGCCGCCGCGGCGCTCGGGCGCGAGGGCCACCGCGTGCACAGCGCCCGCTTCGACACCGCCGACGCCGCGGCCGTCGGCGCCGCCGTGGCGCGCATCGAGCGCGACATTGGCGCCATCGACATCCTCGTCAACAACGCCGGCATCACGCGCCGCGCCCCGTTCCTCGAAGTCACGCAGGAGGACTGGCGCGCCGTGCAGGGCACCAACGTCGACGGCTACTTCGCCACCGGCCAGGCGGTGGCGCGGCACATGGCCGCGCGCGGGCGCGGCCGCATCATCAACATCTGCTCGGTGATGAGCGAGCTCGGCCGCCCCAACACCGCCGCCTACACCGCCAGCAAGGGCGCGGCGAAGATGCTGACCAAGGCGATGGCCATCGAGCTCGGGCCGCTGGGCATCCAGGTCAACGGCATCGGGCCGGGCTACTTCGCCACCGAACTGACCGAGCCGCTGCTGTCGGACGAGAAGTTCGCCACCTGGCTGAAAGGCCGCACGCCCGGCCGCCGCTGGGGCCAGGTGCACGAGCTGGGCCCGGTGGCGGTGTTCCTGGCCAGCGACGCCGCCGCGTTCGTCAACGGGCACGTGCTGTACGTCGACGGCGGCATCACCGCGTCGTTGTGAGAAGGAGAGCCCGCGATGAGCGACACCGCGCCCGTGTTCACCAAGGTCGTCCTCTTCACCGACCGCGACGGCCGTGCGCGCTTTCGCGACGAAGGGGTGCCGCTCGGCGAGGGCAAGCCGCAGGCGCGCCTGTCGGCGCTGATGGCCAGCGGCGGCTACCAGCTGCGCATGAGCCCGCCGGGCTTCCGCAGCGAGTACCACTGCACCGAGCACCCGCAGTGGGTGTTCGTCCTCGGCGGCGTGATGGAGATCGGCCTGCGCGACGGCAGCGTGCGCGCCTTCGGGCCGGGCCAGCACTTCTTCAGCGCCGACACGGTGCCCGCCGGTGCGAGCTTCGATGCGGCCGTGCACGGCCACTGGAGCCGGCAGGCCGGCCCCGAACCGCTGGTGACGCTGTTCGTGCGGGCTGGCCCGTGATGCGCGGCGGGCGAAGCGTGCGCAGCCGGTGAAGGGGCCGATGCCGCCGCAGACCTTCCACGGCCACATCCGCGACCGCCTGGGCGCGGCCATCGTCGGCGGCGTGCACGCGCCCGGCAGCGCCTTGCCGCCCGAGCCGGCGCTGTGCCAGGCGCTGGGCGTCAGCCGCACCGTGGTGCGCGAGGCCATCAAGTCGCTCGCCGCCAAGGGGCTCGTCTCCACCGGCCCCAAGGTCGGCACGCGCGTGCGCCCGGCCGAGCAGTGGAACTGGTTCGACCCCGACGTGGTGGCCTGGCAGTCGCAGGTGGGCCTGACGCGCGAGTTCCTGCAGGACGTGCAGGAACTGCGCCGCGTCGTCGAGCCGGCGGCCGTGCGCCTGGCCGCCGAGCGCGCCAGCGGCAGCGACATCGCCGAACTCGAGGCCGCGTTCGCCGGCATGACGGCGGCCGTTCACGACGGCGGCGACTACGTCGGCAGCGACCTGCGCTTCCACCAGGGGCTGCTGGCCGCTTCGCATAACCGCATGATGGTGCAGATGAGCAAGGCGCTGGCGGCGCTGCTGCGCACGAGCTTCGAGGTGAGCACGACGCAGCCCGGGCGCGCCGGGCTGTCGCTGCCGCTGCACCGCGCCATCCTCGACGCCGTGGCCGCGCGCCGGCCGCTCGCCGCCGAGCGCGCCAGCCTGGCGCTGATCGACAGCGCGCGCGACGACATCGAGGCCGCACTGGCGACCACCGCGGCCAGGACGACGACGGCGGCCAGGAAGACAACGGCGGCGAGGACGACGACGGCCGCGAAGGCGGCGAAGGCCGCGAAGGCGGCCAAGGCCGCGAAGGCGGTGAGTCCCAACGGGAAGGACAAGGCGAAGGCCGCGCCGCGGGGCGACCGTGCGCTGGCCGCGAAGGCGCCGCGCTGACTGCTATGCTGGACAGAAGACCCCGGACGAACTGACGAGCCCAGGAGAACGCATGCGCATCACCATCCGCCGACTCTTTGCCGCCTGCGCGAGCACCGCGCTGGCCACCGTGCTGACCTGCGCCGCCGGCGTCGCCTCTGCCCAGACGACGCTGAAGATGGCGCACATCTACAACCCGGGCAACATCTGGTACGAGACCGCCGAGGCCTATGCCAAGGCGGTGGAAGCCAAGAGCGGCGGCAAGGTCAGGATCGTCATCGCCCCCAGCGGCACCACGGGGGACTGGCCGGCCTCGATCGAGGGCCTGAAGATCGGCACCAACGACATCGTGCTGCAAAGCGTGGGCACGCTCGACCGCTACAACGTGGTGGCCGGCGTCGAAGCCTATCCGTACCTGGTGCGCGACATCGACCACTTCAAGAAGGTCTACTACGGCCCGGTGGGCGCCGAGCTGTACGACGAGATCGCGAAGAAGACGGGCTTTCGCATCGTCGGCGCCGGCTACCGTGGCATGCGCCACCTCACCAGCAGCAAGCCGGTGCGCAACCTGGCCGAGGTGAAGAGCATCAAGATCCGCGTGCCGCCGCTGAAGATCTACCGCCTGACCTGGGACACGCTGGGCGCCTCGACCGTGCCGATGGGCGTGGCCGAACTGTTCACCTCGCTGCAGCAAGGCGTCATCGACGGGCAGGAGAACCCGCTCGAGGTGGTGGAGATGATGAAGTTCAACGAGGTGCAGAAGTTCGTCGTCGAGACCGGCCACGTGAGCGGCGCGATGACGTGGATCTTCTCCGACGCGAAGTTCAAGAGCCTGCCGGCCGATGTGCAGAAGCTGCTCAAGGAAGAAGGCGAGGCGGCGATGCTCGCGGCCACCGAGCGCATGGTGCGCATGGAAGGCGAGATCAAGGGCCGCCTGCAGGGCAAGGGCATGCAGTTCGTGACCGTCGACCGCGCCGCCTTCGCCAGCGCGCTGGTGCCGATGAGCAAGGAGTTCCCCGACCTGGCGCCCTGGGTGGCGAAGATGCAGGCCGTGAAGTGAGGGTGCAAGCGCCGGCGGCCGCCGGCGGCGGCCGGCGCCGCGCCTGGGCCGCGCTGCTGGCGCGGCGCATCGAACGAACGCTCGACGTGCTGCTGGGCGCCGCCATCGGCGTGATGGTGGTGGCGATGGCCTGGCAGGTCATCGGCCGCTACGCCTTCAGCCGCGCGCCGGGCTGGACCGAGGAGGCGTCGCGCTTCCTGATGCTGTGGGTGACGATGCTCGGCGCCGCCGCGGCGCTGCGCAGCGGCAGCCACATCGCGGTGACCTCGCTCGTCGATGTCCTCGGCCCGCGCGCGCGCGCCGTCACGCTGGCGCTGCGCGACGCGGCGCTCGTGGCCGTGGCCGGCCTGCTCGCCTGGCAAGGGTTCCTGTACGCACGCTTGAACGGCGCCCAGGAGTCGGCCGCCCTCGAGATCCCGATGACCGTTCCTTATGCGGCGCTGCCGGCCGGTGGCGTGCTGATCGTCGCCATGGTGCTGCTGGCGCGGCTGCTCGGCAGCCCCTTTCCGACGCAGGCCGTCAACGAAGGCGAGGGCGTCTTCTGACGCTGCGCCGGCCGGCTGCGCAAACGCCATGACGCTGGCGCTCGTCCTCTCGGCGATCCTCGTCGCCTGCCTGCTGCTGGCACTGCCGGTGGCCTTCAGCCTGATGCTGGCCGGGGCGGCCACCATCGCCTGGCTCGGCGACATCCCGCTGATGGCGATGCCGCAGCAGGTGGTGGGTGGCGTCGACAGCCTGCTGCTGCTGGCGATTCCCTTCTTCCTGCTCGCCGGCGACCTGATGAACAGCGGCGGCATGACCGGGCGGCTGCTCGACTTCGCCAACGCGCTGGTCGGGCGCTTCCGCGGCGGGCTGGCGCTGTCCAACGTGGCCTCGGCGACGTTCATGTCGGGCATCTCCGGCTCGGCGGTGGCCGACACCAGCGCGCTCGGGCGCGTGCTGATCCCGGCCATGGCCAGGGCGGGCTACTCGCGCGGCTTCGCCGCCGCGCTGACGGCGGCGGCCAACATCGTCGGCCCGATCATTCCGCCGTCGATCACCTTCGTCCTGATCGGCGTGCTCACGAACCTGTCGATCACCAAGCTGTTCCTGGCCGGCATCGTGCCGGGCGTCCTCTACAGCGTGGCGATGGCCGCGGTGGCCTACGGCGTTTCGCGGCGGCGCGGCTACCCGGTGCACTCGGGCGCCGGCTGGAGCGAGATCGGGCGCACCTTCCGCAAGGCCTTCTGGGCGCTGATGATGCCGGTGTTCATCCTCGTGGGCATCCGCAGCGGCCTGTTCAACGTCACCGAGTGCTCGGCGATGGCGGTGCTGTACGCGCTCGTCGTCGGCCGCTTCGCCTACCGCGAGCTGACGCTGGCGCACATCGGCCAGGCGCTCGTGCGCACCGGGCGCGCCACGGCGATCATCATGATCGTGCTCGGCGGCGCGCAGGTCGTGGCCTGGCTGCTCGCGTACCAGAACGTGCCGCAGGCGGTGGCTTCGTGGATGCTGTCGGCCATCGGCCAGCCGTGGATCTTCCTGCTCGCGGCCAACCTGCTGCTGCTGGCGGTGGGGACCTTCATGGAAAACGGCCCGGCGCTGGTGATCCTGGCGCCGGTGCTGTACCCGATCGCCGCCAGGTTCGGCGTCGACCCCTACCACTTCTCGATGATCGTGGCGCTCAACCTCGTGCTCGGGCTGATCACGCCGCCGGTGGCGATCAGCCTGTCCATCGTCTCGGTGATTGCCGGCGCGCCGCAGCGCGAGGTGACGCGCGAGGTGTGGCCCTTCTTCGTCGCCGCGATGGTGGTGCTGGCGCTGGTCACGTTCGTGCCGGCCGTCAGCCTCGCCGTGCCGGCCTGGCTTGGTGTGAGATGACTTCGATGAGCTCTGCAGCGACTTCCCCCGCAACCGCCGCCGCCGCTGCTGCGCCGCCGGACCTGCCGATCGCGCCGGTGCTGAAGGACCGCGTGGCACTCGTCTTCGGCGCCGGCTCCTCCGGCCCCGGCTGGGGCAACGGCAAGGCCACCGCCGTGACCTTCGCGCGCGCCGGCGCGCGCGTGGTATGCATCGACATCGACGGCGCCGCCGCCGAGGAGACGCGCGGCCTCATCACCGCCGAGGGCCACCGCGCCGAAGCGGCGGTGTGCGACGTCACCCATTCGGCGCAGATCAAGGCCCTGGTGGACGACGTGGCGGCGCGGCTCGGGCGCATCGACGTGCTGCACAACAACGTGGGCATCACGGTGATGGGCGGCATCCTCGAGGAGAGCGAGGAGAGCTTCAAGCGCGTGCTCGACATCAACCTCACGAGCGCCTTCCTCACCGCCAAGCACACGCTGCCGCACATGCTGGCGCGCGGCAAGGGCGCCATCGTCAATGTCTCGTCGGTGGCGGCCATCCGCTACAGCTATCCCTACCCCTCTTACCAGGCCAGCAAGGCCGGCCTCAACCAACTGACCATGAGCATCGCGCTGCAGTACGCGAAACAGGGCATCCGGGCCAACGCCATCATGCCCGGCATGATGGACACGCCGCTGATCTACAAGCAGATCGTCGGCCAGTACGACAGCGCCGAAGCGATGCGTGCGGCGCGCGCGGCCAAGACGCCGATGGGCCGCCAGGGTTCGGCATGGGACATCGCCAACGCGGCGCTGTTCCTGGCCAGCGACGCGGCGGCCTACATCACCGGGGTCAGCCTGCCGGTGGACGGCGGGCTTACCTGCCTGGCCATCTGAAGCACGAGGGCCGGTGATGAAGAGCGACGATCTCCTGGCGCTGTACCGCACGATGGCGCGCATCCGCGCCTTCGAGGAAGCCGCCGAGGTGGCCAGCCAGGGCGGTGTGCAGGTGCTCGGCGTGGCGGCTGCCGCGGCCGGCGCGCCGCCGGCCAAGGTGCGCGGGCCGCTGCACCTGTCGATCGGGCAGGAGGCGGTGGCCGCCGGGGTCTGCGCGCACCTCGAGCGTGCCGACCTGCTGACAAGCACCCACCGTGGCCACGGGCACACGCTGGCCAAGGGCGCCGACGTGAACCGCATGATGGCCGAGCTGTTCGGCCGCAGCGGCGGCCACAACGGCGGCAAGGGCGGCTCGATGCACATCGCCGACTTCTCGGTGGGCATGCTCGGCGCCAACGGCGTCGTCGGCGCCGGCCTGCCGATCGCCTGCGGCGCGGCGCAGGCGCTGAAGATCCGGCGGCTGCCGCAGGTGGTGGCGTGCTTCTTCGGCGACGGCGCCATCAACCGCGGCCCGTTTCTCGAAGCGCTGAACTGGGCCGCGGTGTACACGCTGCCGGTGCTCTTCGCCTGCGAGGACAACCGCTATTCGGCGACCACCGTGACCGGCCCGATGACGGCCGGCGAAGGGGCCGCGGCGCGCGCGCGCTCGATCGGCGTCGAGGCCGAAGTCGTCGAAGGCAACGACGTCGAGGCGGTGTCGGCCCTGGCGGCGCGCTTCGTCCGCGAAGCGCGCGCCGGCGGCGGGCCGCGCTTCATCCATGCGCTGACCTGGCGCGTCAAGGGCCACGTGTCGGTGGACCGGCAGGGCTATCGCGAGCCCGGCGACATCGAAGCGGCGCGCGCCGCCGATCCGCTCGGGCTGGCGCGCGAGCGGCTGCTGGCGCGCGGCACACCGGCCGCAGCGCTCGATGCCGTGCTCGCCGACGCGCGCGCCGAGACCGAAGCGGCGTTGCGCTTCGCCGAGAGCTCGCCCGCGCCCGCCGCGGCCGAGGCCTACACCGACGTGCAGACGCTCGGCGCGGGGGCCTGGCGATGAACACGGCGGCCAGCACGGCCACGCCCGACCCGACGACCACGGGCCCGACGACCGGCGCCACGACCGGCGCCACGACCGGCGCCACGACCGGCGCCACGACGAGCGCCACGACGACGATGACACCGAGCACCACGACGATGAACTGCGCCGAGGCCGCTGCCGCGGCGCTGGCCGACGCGATGGCCGACGACGCCGCCGTTGTCGCACTCGGCGAAGACCTCGGCCGCGGCGGCATCTTCACGCAGTACCAGGGGCTGCTGGCCCGCTTCGGCGCCGAGCGTGTCATCGACACGCCCATCTCCGAGAGCACGATCATGGGCGCGGCGGTGGGCATGGCGCTGGCGGGCTTGCGCCCGGTCGTCGAGATGCGCGTGGCCGACTTCGCGATGTGCGCGATGGACGAGATCGTCAACCAGGCGGCGAAGAACCGCTACATGTTCGGCGGCCAGGGGCGCGTGAAGCTGGTGGCCCGGTTGCCGATCGGCCTGTGGACCGGGTCGGCGGCGCAGCACTCGCAAAGCTTCGAGGCCTGGTTCGCGCACCTGCCCGGCGTCGTCGTGCTGTGCCCGAGCACGCCGCAGGACTGCTACTCGATGCTGCGCGCCGCGCTCGCCTGCGACGACCCGGTGATCCACATGGAGCACAAGGAGCTGTGGTCGCTGAAGGGGCCGGTCGATCGCGGCCTGCCGGCGAACCTGGGCCGGGCGCGCCAACGGCGCAGCGGCCGCGACCTGACGATCGTGAGCTGGTCGGCCGCGGCACAGGTCGCGGCCGAGGCCGCCGCGGCGCTGGCCGGGCAGGGCATCGACGCCGGCGTCATCGACCTCGGAACGATCTGGCCCTGGGACCGCGACGCGGTGTGCGCCGACGCGGCGCGCACCGGTCGCCTGCTCGTCGTGCACGAAGCGGTGCAGGCGGCGGGCTTCGGCGCCGAGGTGGCCGCCACCGTGGCCGAGCACACCGGCTGCCGCGTCGCGCGGCTCGGTGCCCCGCGGGTGCCGGTGGGCTATGCGCCGGCGCTGGAGAACGAAGCGCGCATCGGCGTGGTGGCGGTGGTGCGCGCGGCGCGGGAGCTGGTCGGCCGGGCTTCGAAGTGATGCAGCCCGGCGCAGCGGGCCGGCTGCCGTCGCGAGGCGTGAACCCGGCTTTGCAGCGCAGGCTCGTCGACGCGGGCTGCTGCTGCGGCAGGCCCCTATGCGCCATCGCTCGCCGATCCGTCCGCGCACGTCGTGCTGCAGGCCGACCGGGCCGACGTGCACACTGTGGCCATCCGCCACTCGCCCCTGAACCGACCGCGCCTGAAAGGAAGAGGACTCCGTGCACACCCTCCTGATCAAGAACGCTGCCGTGATCAGCGTCGACCCGAAGATCGGCGACTTCGCCGATGCCGACGTGCTGGTCGAAGGCGACAAGATCGCCGCCGTCGGGCCCGCCCTGCAAGCGCACGCGGACACCGTGATGGACGCCCGCGGCCAGCTGCTGATGCCCGGCCTCGTCAACGCGCACATCCACACCTGGGAGTTCCAGTTGCGTGGCATCGGTGCCGACTGGGTCGGCAACCGCGACTACCACGCCAACATGCACAAGAACCTCGCGACGCGCTACGGCGCGCGCGACGTGTACCTCGGGAATCTGCTCGGCGCGCTGAACCAGCTGCGCAACGGCACGACGACCATCGTCGACTGGTGCCACATCCTGCGCGACGCCGAGATGACCGACGCCGCCGTCGAGGCGTTGGACGAATCCGGCATCCGCGCCGTCTTCGCGCGCGGCACCGTGAAACCGCCGGAGCGGCCCGGTGAGATCCCGTTCCACAAGTTGCCCTACCCGCGCGAGGAAGTGCGCCGCCTGCGCACCGGCCGCTTCGCTTCCGACGACGGCCTGCTGACGCTGGCGATGGCCATCCTCGGCCCCGATTGGGGCGAGTACGACGTGGCCGAGCACGACATCCGCCTGGCGCGCGAGTACGGCCTGGTCAACTCGGCGCACACCTACGGCCGCAAGGGCAAGCGCGTGGTGGAAGACGGCTATCCTCGCCTGGCGCAGGCCGGCCTGCTCGGCCCCGACCACAACATCGGCCACGGCAACTGCTTCGACGACGACGAACTCAAGCTCGTGCTCGATGCGGGCTGCACGATCACCGCGACCAACCTCACCGAGGCGCTCAACTACGAGAAGCCGGCCATGCTCGGCCGCCTGCTCAGGCACGGCGCCACGCCATCGCTGGGCACCGACTGCGACCCGTACTTCAACAGCTCGATGCTCTGGGTGATGCGGCACGCCTTCCTGCACCAGCGCGACCTGGACAACCGCAGCCTGCATGCGCAAGGCGAGTGGCCCGCCAAGACGCAGCACTCGACGCTGACGCGCGACGCGATCCACTGGGCGACCATGGGTGGGGCCAAGGCTTTCCGCCTCGACCACAAGATCGGCTCGATCACGCCAGGGAAGCAGGCAGACCTGATCCTGATCGACGGCGCGAGTCCCAACATCTTCCCCGCGCTGCCCGGCGGCAACCCGGCGCATGCCGCCGTGATGTACGCCGAGACCTCCGACATCCGGCACGTGATGGTGGCCGGTCGCTTCGTCAAGAAGGACGGCGAGCTCGCTTTCGACAGGCGCCGGCACGGCGAGCTGAACCAGCAGTTGCTCGAGTCGCGGCTGCGGATGTTCGAGGAAGGCCGGTACCGGTGCGAGCCGGTGCAGCGAGGACCGCAACCGGCGCAGTGGGCGCTTTGATCGGCCGCGGCATCGGCCGCGGGACGGCAGCAGACCGGAGGAACATCGCCATGGACACGAGTCTTCTACCGCGCCGCGCCGTGCTCGGCGCCCTCGCCGCGCTCGGCGCACCCGCTGTGCTCGCGCAGAGCGACTGGCCGCGCGCGACGGTCAAGGTGGTCAACGGGTTCACCCCCGGCGGCGGTGTCGACATCACGTCGCGACTGGTCGCGCAGGGCCTTGCCGAGTCGTTCGGCAAGCCCTTCGTCGTCGAGAACCGCCCGGGTGCGGGCGGTACCACGGCGGCCGGACATGTGGCCAAGTCGGAGCCGGACGGCCATACGCTCTTCCTGATGGCGTCCGGGCACAGCATCTCGCCGGCGCTGCTCAAGAGCCTGCCATACGACGCGGTGAACGACTTCACGATGATCTCGATGACGACGCGGTTTCCGTTCGCCATCGCGGTCGGCGCCAACTCGCCGATCCAGTCGCTGCAGCAGCTGCTCGCAGCGGCGCGCGAGCAGCCCAAGGTCGTGACGCTCGGCCACGCCGGCGTGGGCACCGGCATGCATCTGGCCGGCTCGTTGCTGCAGAACCGCACCGGCATCCGCTTCAACGAGATCCCGTACAAGGGTGGCAACGCCGCGCCGACGGCGGCCTCGACCGGCGAGATCGTGGCCGTGATCGACAACCTTGCCAGCATGGAGCCGCTGCTGCAGGCCAGGCGTCTGCGCCTGATCGCGGTGACGAGCGCGCAGCGCTGGGCCTCGGTGCCCGACGTGCCGACCGTCGCGGAAGCCTCCGGCGACCGCTACGAGGTCATGGGCTGGACGGCGCTGGCGGGCCCGAAGGGAATGCCGCCGGCACTGGTGGAGATGCTGGCGGTCGAGACGGCCAAGGTGATGAGCCGGCCCGACGTTGCGCAAAAGCTTGCCGGCATCGGCCTGGGCGCCACCAGCAGCACGCCGGCCGAAGCGCAGCGTGTCCTCGCGGGCGAAGTCGCGCGCTGGCACAAGCTGGTGAAGGACGAGAACATCACCGTGCCGGGGTGAGCCGCCGGGGTCCCGGCGGGCGGCCGGGCGCCGCGGCTTCGCGCTGCAGGCCCGCGGCAGGCGTCAAGGCGCGCTTGCCGGCCGCGCCAGATCGCCGTGCCCCGAGGCCGGCGCCAGCGCGAACATGCCGCGCCAGTCGCGGATCCAGTTGGCCACGCGGTCGGCCGGCATCGGCGCGGCGATGCCGTTGCCCTGGCCGATGTCGCAGCCGAGTTCGAGCAGCGCGCGGGCCTGCGCCGGCGACTCCACGCCCTCGGCCACGACCGAGCAGTTGAAGGTGCGCGCCAGGCCGATGACGCCTTCGACGATGGCGCGGTCGTGCGCATCGTCGAGCATGTGGTGCACGAAGCTGCGGTCGACCTTCAGCACGTCCACCGGCAGCCGCTTCAGGTAGGTCAGCGTCGAGTAGCCGGTGCCGAAGTCGTCGAGCGCGAAGCGCACGCCGAGCTCGCGGCAGCGCGCCATCAGCGACGAGGTGGCCTCGATGTCGGCGTGGGCCGCGCTTTCGAGCATCTCCAGCTCGAGCTTCTCGGCCAGCGGCTCGCTGCGCCGTGCCAGCAGCGCCGCCAGCCGCATCGCGAAGTCGGGCTCTTGCAGATGGCGCGCCGAGACGTTGACGCTGACCGAGATGTCGAAGCCGGCGCGCTGCCACTGCACGAGGTGGTCCAGTGCCTGCGCCAGCACCCAGTCGCCCACGCGCGCCGAGAGGCCGGTGTTCTCGATCAGCGGCAGGAACTGCAGCGGCGCGATCAGGCCCTGCTGCGGGTGGTCCCAGCGCAGCAGCGCTTCCAGGCCGAGGACGCGGCCGCTGCGCATGTCCACCTTGGGCTGGTAGTGAAGGATGAATTCGTGCAGGTCGAGCGCTTCCTGCACGCGGCCGATCGCCATCACGCGCTCTTCGGTGCGGCGGCGGTTCTCGGGGTCGAAGAAGAGGTAGCCGTTGCGGCCGGCCTGCTTGGCGCCGTACATCGCGTGGTCGGCGTGGCGCAGCAACGTGTCGGCGTCGCTGCGGTCGATGGGGTAGATGGTGGCGCCCATGCTCGCGCTCACCTGCACCGGCTCGGCCTCGCGGTCGATCTGGTAGGGCTGCGCGACGACGCGCAGCACGCGCTCGACGGCGAGCCGCGCCTCCTCGATGGTGCCGGCGCGCAGCAGCAGCACGAACTCGTCGCCGCCCAGGCGCGCCGCGGCGTCGGCCCAGTTCTCGCGGCTGCGCAGCGCGCTGCGCAGCCGCGCGGCCAGTTCGACCAGCAGGCGGTCGCCGGCGGCGTGCCCGTGGCGGTCGTTGACCGGCTTGAAGTGGTCGATGTCGATGTAGCACACGACGAGCAGGTAGCCGTCGCGGTCGGTGCTCTGCATCGCGTCGAGCAGCAGCTGCGACAGGCGGGCGCGGTTGGGCAGGCGCGTCAGCTCGTCGAAGTGGGCGCGCCGTTCCAGCGCCTCGCGCTGCACGCGCTGCTCGGTGATGTCGGCGATGACGACGACGTGGTAGTCGGGCCGCGCGTCCTTGCCGGGCACTGCGGAGATGGTCGTCTGCAGCGTCAGCATCAGCCCGTCGGCGCGCTTTTCCTGCAACTCGCCGCGCCAGCGGCCGTGCTCGCGCAACGCGGCCCACATCGCCGCGCGCTGCTCGCGCGCCTGCGGGTCGGTGGGGTCGGGCTTGAGCAGCGAAGGCACGCGGCCGAGCATCGTCTCGCGCTTGGTGCCGAGGATCTCGCCGTAGGCCGGATTGACGTCGAGCGTGCGCATCTCGGCGTCGGTGACCAGCAAGCCTTCGTGCAGGTGCTGGAAGAGGTTGAGCGACATGCGCTGGCGCTCCTGCGCCTCGTGCCGCTCGTGGATGTCGGCCAGCGTCACCAGGAGGTGCATCGGCTTGTCGGCGGGGTCGCGCTCGGTGACGAGCAGCGTCGCTTCGAACCAGCGCCAGCCGCCCGCCTCGGGCAGCCGCAGCTCCACCTGGCGGCGGCCGCTCGTGCCGGTCTTCACCGCTTCGATGGCCGCGGCCAGGCGCGGCTGGTCGTCGCGATGAAGCTGCGCGGCCCAGGCCGCCGGGTTCCAGCGCCGGGCGCGAAAACGCGTCAGCGAGCGCCAGGCGGCCGAGGCGAAGGCGGCGCCGGTGACGAGGTCCCAATCGGCCACGCCCAGGCGCGAGCCGTCGAGCGCCCATTCCCAGCGCTGCGCCTTGCCGGCCCAGGCCACCGCGGCGGCGTGGCCGCCCAGCACCGCGCCGACGCAGGCGGCCGACCACACCAGCAGCGCGGCGCCGAACTCCGTGCGCAGAGGCTCGGTGAGGGTGACTTCGCTCAGCGCCGTGGCCGCCACCAGCGCCCCCAGCAGCGTGGCGCCGGCGGCGAGCGTGAAGTGGCCGCGCAGCGCCAGCGCCGCGGCCAGCAGCGGCACGGCCAGCGCCGTGAGCAGCTGCAGCGCCGGCCCCATCTGCGGCAACGCCCACAGCGCTGCCAGCGAGCCCACCACGCCCAGCAGCGCCAGCAGCGTCTCGCGCCAGTCGGCCTGCGGCTGCAGCGCCTGCAGCACGCGGCGGTCGGTGGCCAGCCCTGCGGCCGCAGCGATCAGCGTGCCCAGCACGACGATGCCCCAACCCGCCACGCCGCCGGGCCACCACAGTTCGCGCTGGATCGCCGCCAGCCAGGCGCTCAACACGAGCGATGGCGCCGCGGCCGCCAGCGGCACCACGAGCACCAGGGCACCGATGTCGCGCGCGCGCTCCAGGCGCGGGTCGAAGGCCAGCAGGCGCAGCAGGCGCACGGCGGTGAAGACGGTCACCGCCATCGCCAGCATCGTGTAGGCACCCGAGGCCAGCCCGTGCAGTCCGCTGGCGACGGCCGCGCCGAGGCCGACCAGCACCGCGACCAGCATGCCCCAGCCGAAGCGCAGCACCATCGCCAGCGCCAGGCCGGCCGGCAGTGCCATCCAGGTCCAGGGCTCGCCGAGCGGCCACGCCAGCGCCCCGGCGTAGGCCAGCGCCACCGCGGCCAGCGCCACGGTGGCAAAGCGCAGCGGCATCAGCGTTCGTGCCGCCCACGCCGGCGGACGCTCGCGCGGGGTCGGCAGCTCGCTGGGCGCAGGCAAGGGGGTTGCCGAGCGGTGGCGAATCGATCGGCGGCGGCGCGACGTGGCGCGACCGGGCGTGCGCTACCGTCTCATTGGCCCGGCGGCACGAAGCCGGCCGGCCGCTCGGCGCCTTCGCCGAAGAAGAACTGCTCCATCTGTCGCGCCAGGTACTGGCGGGCGCGTGCATCGGCGAGGTTCAGCCGGTTCTCGTTGACCAGCATCGTCTGGTGCCGCTTCCAGGCTTCGAACGCTTCCTTGCTGACGTTGTCGTAGATGCGCTTGCCCAGCTCGCCCGGGTAGGGCGCGAACGCCAGCCCCTCGGCCTGTTTCTTCAAGTACACGCAATTGACCATCCGTGCCATGGGCGCACCTCCAAGCAATGTTCGATGCCGCGGCGCGGCACATGCCGTGCCCGCGGCCGTTTCGCGGGGACCCGTGAGCGGGCCCTAGACCAGCTTCTTGACCAGCACCTGCGAGCGCCGGTCCCAGTTGTATTTTCGCTTGCGCGCCTCGGGCAGCCAGTCGGGGTCGGCCGGCGTGAAGCCGCGTTTGATGAACCAATGCATGGTGCGCGTGGTCAGCACGAAGATGCTGGCCAGGCCGAGCGAGCGGGCGCGCTGCTCGACGCGCCTGAGCAGGCGTTCGCCGTCGCCCTGGCCCTGCGCCAGCGGGCTCACGGTGAGCGCGGCCATCTCGGCCGTGTGCGCCTCGGGGTAGGGGTGCAGTGCGACGCAGCCGAAGATGATGCCGTCGTGCTCGATGACGGTGTAGTTGCCGACGTCGCGCTCGATCTCCGTGCGCTCGCGCCGCACCAGCGTGCCGTCGCGCTCGAACGGCTCGATGAGCTGCAGGATGCCGGGCACGTCGTCGGCGCCGGCTTCGCGCAGGCTTTCCAGCTTCTCGTCGACGACCATCGTGCCGATGCCGTCGTGCGTGAAGCATTCCAGCAGCACGGCGCCGTCGGTGGCGTAGGGCAGGATGTGCGAGCGCTCGACGCCGCCTTCGCAGGCGCGCACGCAGTGGCCGAGGTAATGCGAGAGGTCGCCCGGCCCCTGCGGCGGTGGCAACTGCGCCAGCAGGCGCTTGGCGTCGGCCAGCGCGAGCTCGGTGTCGATCGGGCTGTCGGGGTCGTCCAGGCGATGGCGCACGCCGGGGATCTCGGTCAGGAACAGCAGTTTGTCGGCCTGCAGCGCCACCGCGGTGGCGGTGGCCACGTCTTCCATCGTCAGGTTGAACGCCTCGCCGGTGGGCGAGAAGCCGAACGGCGACAGCAGCACGATGGCACCGGTCTCGATGGCGCGCTGGATGGCGGCATGGTCGACGCGGCGCACGAGGCCGCTGTGCATCATGTCGACGCCGTCGACGATGCCCACCGGGCGCGCGGTGAGGAAGTTGCCCGAGACGACGCGCACCGTGGCATTGGCCATCGGCGTGTTCGGCAGCCCCTGCGAGAACGCCGCCTCGATCTCGAAGCGCAGCTGGCCGGCGGCTTCCTGCGCCGCATCGAGCGCCACCGGGTCGGTGATGCGCGTGCCTTTGTGGTAGCGCGACACCTGGCCCTTGGCGGCGAGCTGTTCGCTCACCTGCGGCCGAAAGCCGTGCACGAGCACGATGCGCAGCCCCATCGCGTGCAGGATGGCCAGGTCCTGCACGAAGACGTTGAGCTTGCCCGCGGCGATGGCTTCGCCGGCCAGCGCCACGACGAACGTCTTGCCGCGGTACATGTGGATGTACGGCGCGACGGCGCGGAACCAGGGGACGAAAGTGTGCGGGAAGACGAGGCTCATCGGTGGCGAGGATCGGCGGCTCGGCGTGCGCCGGCGGCTGCAGGGCAGGAGGTGGGGCAGGGCGCGGGGCGGCGCGCCCCGGGGGTGGAATCCGCGCGCATTGTGCCGTCGCCGCCGGCGTGGGAGCATCGCCTTCCAACCCTGCCAAGGAGGCAAGCGCGATGAAGGCCTACGAAGACGTGTTCAAGACCGCGGGTGCTTTCAGCTGGACCGAGCTGCTCACGCCCGACCCGAAGGCGGCCGCGGAGTTCTACGGCAAGCTGTTCGGCTGGAAGTACGACGTGATGAAGATGGCCGAAGGTGGCGACTACCAGGTCGTCAAGGTCGGCGACAGCGGCATGGGCGGCATCATGGCCACACCGCCCGGCGCCAAGGGCATGCCGCCGATGTGGGGCTGCTACGTGACCGTGGCCGATACCGACGCGACGGTGGCGCAGTGCAAGTCGCTCGGCGGCAAGGTCATCGCGCCGCCGATGGACATCCCGAAGGTCGGCCGCTTCGCCGTGCTGCAGGACCCGCAGGGCGCGATCTTCAACGTCATCGCCTACTCGATGGGCTGAGGAACGCCCGCTGCCCCCGCCGATCACCTACCCCGAATCGCTGCCGGTCAGCGCCCGCCGCGCCGAGATCGCGCGGGCCCTGGCCGAGCACCCGGTCATCATCGTCAGCGGCGAGACCGGCTCGGGCAAGACGACGCAACTGCCCAAGATCGCCCTCGAACTCGGGCGCGGCACGGGCAACCGGCAGCGTGGCGGGCGCGGCCTCATCGGCCACACGCAGCCGCGCCGCATCGCCGCCAGCAGCGTCGCCAGGCGCATCGCCCAGGAGCTGAACACGCCGCTCGGGGACGTGGTCGGCTACAAGGTGCGCTTCCAGGATCGCCTGTCGCCCGGCGCCAGCGTGAAGCTGATGACCGACGGCATCCTGCTGGCCGAAACCCAGAGCGACCCGCTGCTCGCGGCCTACGACACGTTGATCATCGACGAGGCGCACGAGCGCAGCCTCAACATCGATTTCCTGCTCGGCTACCTGCGCGAGATCCTGCCGCGGCGGCCCGACCTCAAGGTGGTGGTGACCTCGGCGACGATCGACGCCGAGCGCTTCGCCGAGCACTTTGCCGGCGCGCGCGGCCCGGCGCCGGTGATCGCCGTCAGCGGCCGCCTGTACCCGGTGGAGCAGCGCTGGCGGCCGTTCGAGGACAGCCGCGACCACGGCATCGACGACGCCGTGGCCGACGCGGTGGACGAGCTGTGGCGCGGCGGGGCGGCAGGTGGCGGTGCTTCGGCCGCGGCCGCCGGCGACATCCTCGTCTTCCTGCCCGGCGAACGCGAGATCCGCGACTGCGCCGATCACTTGCGGCGGCACCTCGCGCACTCGCTGCGCGGCGGTCCGGCCGTCGAGATCCTGCCGCTCTTCGCGCGCCTGTCGCAGGCCGAGCAGGACCGCGTCTTCACACCGGGCCACGGCCGGCGCATCGTGCTGGCCACCAACGTGGCCGAGACGTCGCTCACGGTGCCGGGCATCCGCTACGTTATCGACAGCGGCCTGGCGCGCGTGAAGCGCTACAGCTTCCGCAACAAGGTCGAGCAGTTGCAGGTGGAGGCGGTCAGCCAGGCGGCGGCGAACCAGCGCGCCGGGCGCTGCGGGCGCGTCGCCGATGGCGTGTGCATCCGCCTGTACGACGAGAAGGACTTCGCCCAGCGGCCGCGCTTCACCGACCCGGAGATCGTGCGCAGCTCGCTGGCCGGCGTGATCCTGCGCATGAAGTCGCTGCACCTGGGGCGCGTGGAGGACTTCCCGTTCATCGAGCCGCCGCCGAAGAAGGCCATCGCCGACGGCTACGCACTGCTGGCCGAACTCGGCGCCGTCGACGACGCCAACGAGCTGACTCCCACCGGCACCGAGCTGGCACGCCTGCCGCTGGACCCGCGCGTCGGCCGCATGATCCTCGAGGCGCGCCAGCGGCAATCGCTGGCCGAGGTGCTGGTGATCGCCGCGGCGCTGAGCGTGCAGGACGTGCGCGACCGCCCGCTGGAGCAGCAGCAGGCCGCCGACCAGAAGCACAAGCCCTTCGACGACGAGAAGAGCGAGTTCATGGGCACGCTGGCGCTGTGGCGCTGGATCGAGGCCGGCCGCGGCGTGCATGGCCATGCCGGCGCCGGCGAGAAGGCGCAGCAGGTCGACCGGCACCGGCTGTCGAACCGCCAGCAGGAGCAGCGCCTGCGCGAGCACTTCATCAGCCCGCGCCGCGTGCGCGAGTGGCGCGACATCCACGCCCAGCTTCATACCGTCGTCGCCGAGCAGGGCTGGCGCCTCAACGGCGCGCCGGCCACCTACGAGCAGGTGCACCTGGCGCTGCTGGCGGGGTTGCTCGGCAACATCGGTCTGAAGTCCGACGAGGATGACTGGTACCTCGGCGCCCGCGGCATCCGCTTCTGGCGCCACCCGGGCGCCAACCTCTCGAAGAAGCCGGGGCGCTGGATCGTCGCCGCCGAACTCGTCGAGACGACACGGCTCTATGCGCGCGGCATCGCCGCCATCGAGCCGCAGTGGATCCCGCCGCTCGCCGGGCACCTCTTGAAGACACAGCTGCTCGAGCCGCATTGGGAGAAGAAGGCCGGCGAGGTGGTGGCGCTGGAGCGCGCCACGCTGTATGGCCTCGTCGTCTACGCCAACCGGCGCGTCAACTACGCCAACGTCGACCCGGCCGCTGCGCGCGAGATCTTCATCCGCGAGGCGCTGGTCGCGGCGCTCGCCGAGCCGCAGGCGTGGGATGCGAAATATCCGTTCCTGGCGCACAACCGCCGCCTGCTGGCGCAGGTGCAGGAGCTGGAGCACAAGGCGCGGCGCCAGGATGTGCTGGTCGACGAAGCGCTGATCGAGGCCTTCTATGCCGCCAAGCTGCCAGCCGAAGTGAACGGCAGCGCGAGCTTCGAGCGTTGGTACCGCGAAGCGGTGAAGCGCGAGCCGAAGCTCCTGCAGCTCACGCGCGAGGAGCTGATGCGGCACGAGGCCGCGGGCATCACCACCGAAGCGTTCCCGCCGCGCCTGCGCCTGGGCGGCATCGACTGCGCGGCCAGCTACCTCCATGAGCCCGGCGACGCGCGCGACGGCCTCACGGTGACGGTGCCGCTCTACGCACTGAACCAGGTGAGCGAAGAGCGCTGCGAGTGGCTGGTGCCGGGCATGCTGGCGGCCAAGGTGCAGGCGCTGGCGAAGAGCCTGCCGCAGCGGCCGCGCTCGCGCCTGGTGCCGCTGCCGGAGTTCGCCGAAGCGTTCTCGTCCACGACAGCGTTCGCGCGAGGCAGCCTGCTCGATGCATTGCTGAATGCCGTGCGCGAGCGCACCCAGCTGCCGGTGCAGCGCGGCGACTTCAAGCTCGAGCAGCTGAGCCCGCACCTGTTCATGAACTTCATCGTCGTCGACGAGCATGGCCGCCAGCTCGGCAGCGGGCGCGATCTCGCCGCCTTGAAGGCCGAGTGGGGCGCCAAGGCCCGCAGCGCCTTCCAGGCGCTGGCGGCGCTGAAGGAGCCGGGCGGCGCGGCGCCGGTGGTCCCGCCTGCGGATCGACCCTCGCCCGCCCCCGCTGCGGCTTCGCGGCGGAAGGCGCAGGACCCCGCAGCGCAGGTGTCGGGAGAGCGAGACGCGCCGCCGCCGGCCGCACAGCGCTACGTCGACTGGCGCTTCGGCGAACTGCCCGAGCTGATGGAAGTGAAGCGCGGCGCGCAGTCGATGGTCGGCTTTCCGGCGCTCGTCGACCAGGGCGACGCGGTGGCGATCGAGGTCTTCGACGAACCGGCCGCAGCGGCCGAGCGCCATCGCGTGGGCCTGCGGCGCCTCTTCGCGTTGCAGTTGCGCGAGCCGCTGAAGTTCCTCGAGAAGAACATCGCGGGCATGACTGCGATGGCGGCGCCGTACATGGCGCTGGGCACGCTGGAGGAACTGCGGGCGCAGATCGTCGAGGTGGCGCTGGAACGTGCCTTTCTCGGCGAGCCCTTGCCGGCCAGCGAGGCCGGGTTCCGGAGCCGGCTCGACGAAGGGCGCGCGCGGCTGAGTCTCATCGCGCAGGAAGTGGCGCGGCAGGCCGGCACCGTGCTCGCCGAGCACGCCGCCGCGCAACGCAAGCTGCGCGAGAGCAAGCCGCCGAAGGAGGCGGCCGACGACATCGGCGCGCAGTTGCAACGGCTGGTGCCCAAGCGCTTCCTTGCCGAGACGCCGTGGCCGCAGTTGCAGCACCTGCCGCGCTACCTGCGCGCCGTCGTGCTGCGCCTGGACAAGCTGCGCGCCGACCCGGCGCGGGATTCGGCGCGGCTGGCCGAGCTGCGCCCGCTGGAGCAGCGCTGGCTGCGCCGGCGCGCCGAGCTGCGCGGCGCGGCGCACGCCCGACTCGACGAGTACCGCTGGCTGCTGGAGGAACTGCGCGTCAGCTTCTTCGCGCAGGAGCTGCGCACTCCGCAGCCGGTGAGCAGCAAGCGGCTGGACAAGGTGTGGGCGCAGATCGACGCCTGAGGCGATCTGAACGGGGCGGGTGGCAACGCGGTCCTGCTCGCTGGCGGCGGGAGGCCGTGCCGCCGGCTGTGCAGAGCGCGAATGACAATGATTCGCAGTTGCGATACGATCGCGGCCGCTTCCGTCATTCCCCACCCCAACCCTCCACCGCGCCCGAAGGCGCCCCGCCCATGAAGACCCACCGCCCTCTCGCGTCGATCGCCTCCGCCGCCCTCGCTTTCGCAATCGTCGCCACCTCGTTCGCCGCCGCCGCGCAGGACCGCGTGCTCAACCTGTACTCGGCGCGCCACTACCAGACCGACGAGGCGCTGTACACGAACTTCACGCGCGCCACCGGCATCCGCATCAACCGCGTCGAGGCCGACGACGCCGGCATCCTGGCGCGCCTGAAGGCCGAAGGCACCGCCAGCCCCGCCGACGTGATCCTGCTGGTCGACGCGGCGCGGCTGTGGCGCGGCGAGCAGGACGGTCTGTTCCAGCCGCTGAAGTCGGCGGTGGTCGACCAGCGCATCCCGCCGCAGCTGCGTGGCGCCGACAGCGGCCAGGGCCCGCAGTGGGTGGGGGTGTCCACGCGCGCCCGCGTCATCGTCTACGACAAGGCGGCACTGAAGCCTGCGGACGTCGACAGCTACGACAAGCTCGCCGCGCCGGCGCTGAAGGGCAAGATCTGCGTGCGCTCGGGCTCGCACCCGTACAACCTGAGCCTGTTCGGCTCGATGCTCGAGCGGCTGGGGCCGGCGCGCACCGAGGCCTGGCTGAAAGGCGTGGCCGGCAACCTGGCCCGCGCGCCCAAGGGCGGCGACACCGATCAGATCCGCTCGGTCGCTGCCGGCGAATGCGCGGTGGCGCTGACCAACACCTACTACTTCGCGCGCCTGCTGCGCAGCAGCGCGCCGGCCGACCGCGATCTCGTGGCGCGCGTCGGCGTCGTCTTCCCCGACCAGGCCGGCGCCGGCACGCACGTCAACATCTCCGGCGCCGCGGTGGCGCGCAACGCGAAGAACCGCGACGCCGCGGTCGCCTTCATCGAATACCTCACCAGCGGCGAAGCGCAGCGCATGCTGGCCGACGGCAACAACGAATACCCCGCCGCCGTCGGCGTGCGCACCGACAACCCGGCGCTGGCCGCGATGGGCAACTTCAAGGCCGAGACGGTGCCCATCGCCAAGGTCGGCGCCGCGACGGCTCAGGTGCAGCAGATGCTCGACCGCGTCGGCTTCAAGTGAAGGCGTGAAATCCTTCGCATCCAGGGCCGGCTCGGGGCCCTGCCCGCTGCAGGCGCGAAGGGGCAGCGCCTGAGGGCCGGCTCCTAGAATCGTCCGCACTTTCCACGGCCCGGCGCGTTGCCGCGCGGCGCCTGTGGAATGCGCTGGGAAAAGGCGGCCCGCGACGGTGGGCCGCTTTCGCTTGGAGTGCGGACTTGGGTGCAGGCAATCGGGGCGTCGGGGCTGCGCGGCCGCGTCAAGTGCGCGCGCTGCCCCATGCTTCGACGGCGGCTTCGGCCGTTGCGGCCGTCTCTCTGGCGCTGTCGCTCAGCGTCCATGCGCAAGGCGCGCGGCCCACGCCCCCTGCGGGAAACGCCAGCGCCCCGGCCAAAGGCGCCTCGGCCGCGATGGAGCGCGTGCAACGCGCCGCCGACAGCCCGCTGCGCGCCATTCTCGAAGCGGCGAAGGTCAGACGGCGCATCGAACCGGAACCGACCGGCGCCGACGCGGAAGCCGCCCTGCGCCGGGCCACCGCGCTGGCCGGCGGCCCTGCGGCTGCGGCCGCGGTTCCCGCGGCGGTGGTTCCCCCGGCGGCGGTTCCTGCGGCGGCGCCGCCCGCTGTCAGGCTCGCAGCGCCTCAGCCGGCCCTGGCCGCGCCTGCGGCGGTCGCGGCCGCGGCAGCCGCCGCGCCGGCGCCGCCCGTGCCGCCGGTGTTGCACCGCTCGCCTGCGGCTGCGCTGCCGGTGCAGCGGGCCGACGTGCCGCCTCCCATCGTGATCCTGACGCTGCCCGAAGACGCGGCACCGGCCGCGCCGGCGCGCGGCGCCGGGCTCGACCAGGCGGCCGTGGCGCCGCTGCGCGCTGGCTCGGCCACAGCGCCGTTGCCCGGCGATTCGGCGCGCGCACCGCTGCCGCAGGTGCCACCGGTCGTGGCCGCGGCGGCGCCGCAACTCGTGCACCTGGTGCAGCCCGAGGTGCCGCCGCGGCTGCTCGACCAGCTCGCGGGCGCCGAGGTGTCGGTCGAGTTCACCATCGCCGCCGACGGCCGGGTCAGCGGCATCTCGGTGCTGCCGCCGGTGCCGCGGCCGCTGGTGCCGCTCATCACCGCCGCCATCGAGCAATGGCGCTACGCACCCTTGCCCGCGGCGCGCCCGCACCGCGTGCAGCTCGTCTTCAAGGACGGGCGGTAGCGCCGGCGCCAGCGCGGGCGCTTCGCGCCACCGCCACGGCGCGCGGCAACGCAAGGCGCGCGCGACAGGCGCGCTTCAGCGCCCGAAGACGCGCAGCGCGCGGTCCATGCCGCCTTCGGTGATCGACACCATCGCCAGCTCGCGCACCGCCGGCTTCGAGTGGTAGGCGATCGAGAGCCCGGCCACGCGCATCATCGGCAGGTCGTTGGCGCCGTCGCCGACGGCGATCGCCCGTGCGGTGTCGATGCCCATCAGCTCGCACACCTCGAGCAGCACGCGCTTCTTCTCGCTGCCGTCGACGATCTCGCCCCACGGCCTTTCGAGCAGCAGGCCGGTGAGGCGGCCGTCGACGACCTCGAGCAGGTTGGCGCGCGCGAAGTCCAGCTTCAGCCGCGCCCGCACGCGCTCGCTGAAGTAGGTGAAGCCGCCGGAGATCAGGAGCGTCTTGAGCCCCGCTTCCTGGCAGGCCCTGACGAACGTCTCGACGCCGGGGTTCAGGCGCAGGCGCTCGGCATAGACCTGTTCAAGCGCCGACTCCGGCACGCCGCGCAACAGCGACAGGCGCCGGCGCAGGCTGTGCTTGTAGTCGCTGATCTCGCCGCGCATCGCGGCTTCGGTGATCGCGGCCACTTCGGCGCGGCGGCCGGCGGCTTCGGCGATCTCGTCGACGCACTCGATGTTGATGAGCGTCGAGTCCATGTCGAACGCCACCAGCTTGAAGTCGGCCAGCGCCAGCGGCGGCACGATGCCGCGGATCCACAGGCCCGGCTCGATCTCGCGCGCTTTCTCGCGCGGCCGTTCGGGCCGCTCGTGGCCGGGGGCAGGCGGCAGGTGCGGCATCTTCTTCGTTCCTCCCGGGTGCGCGCTGCGCGTTGCGCGCCGGCGTTCAGGCCGGCACCGCCGCCTGGGGCGTTCCCAGCGAGCGCAGCAGGTCGCGCATGAATTGCGCCCGCTCGGCCGGCGCGTCGATCTGGCGCTCGATGCGCAGCTTGTCGTTGCCGGCGAGCTTGATGGCGCGGTTCTTCTGCACGAGCTCGATGATGCGCCGCGCGTCGATCGGCGGGTTGGGGCGGAAGCTCACGCTCATCAGTTTCGGCCCTGCGTCGATCTTGGCCACGCCGTAGGGCCGGGCCAGCACGCGCAGGCGGTGGGTGTCGAACAGCGTCTGCCCCTGCGCCGGCAGGCGGCCGAAGCGGTCGGTGATCTCCTCCAGCAGCGCGTCGATGCGCTCGGGGCGGTCGGCCGTGGCCAGGCGCTTGTACAGCGACAGCCGCTGGTGCACGTCGCCGCAGTAGCTGTCGGGCAACAGCGCCGGCGCATGCAGGTTCACCTCGGTGGTGCCGGCCAGGCCGCCGAATCCCCCCAGCGGTGACAGCAGGTCCGGCTCGCGCCCGGCCTTCAGCGAACGCACCGCCTCGGCGAGCATGTCGTTGTAGAGCTGGAACCCGACCTCCATCATGTTGCCGCTTTGCTGCTCGCCCAGCACCTCGCCGGCGCCGCGGATCTCCAGGTCGTGCATCGCGAGGTAGAAGCCGCTGCCCAGCTCCTCCATCTGCTGGATCGCCTCCAGCCGCTGCGCCGCCTGCCGGGTGAGGCCTTCCTTGTCGGGCACCAGCAGGTACGCGTAGGCCTGGTGGTGGCTGCGCCCGACGCGGCCGCGCAGCTGGTGCAGCTGTGCCAGGCCGAACTTGTCGGCGCGGCTGATGACGATGGTGTTGGCGGTGGGCACGTCGATGCCGGTCTCGATGATCGTCGAGCACAAGAGCACGTTGTGGCGCTGGGCGACGAAGTCGCGCATCACCGCTTCCAGCTCGCGCTCGGGCATCTGGCCGTGCGCCACGGCGATGCGCGCCTCGGGCACGAGTTCGGCCAGCCGTTCGCGCCGGTTGGCGATCGTCTCCACTTCGTTGTGAAGGAAGTAGACCTGGCCGCCGCGCTTGAGCTCGCGCAGCACCGCCTCGCGCACGATGCTGTTGCCCTCGTTCTGCACGAAGGTCTTGATGGCCAGCCGCCGCTGCGGCGCGGTGGCGATCACGCTGAGATCGCGCAACCCTTCGAGCGCCATGCCCAATGTGCGCGGGATCGGCGTGGCGGTGAGCGTCAGCACGTCCACCTCGGAGCGCAGGGCCTTCATCGCCTCCTTGTGGCGCACGCCGAAACGGTGCTCCTCGTCGATGATGAGCAGGCCCAGGC
>JAEUPF010000098.1 GCA_016790425.1 Rubrivivax sp. | reverse complement strand
CCGCGCCGGCCGCGGCCAGGGCCAATGCCAACCAAAGCGATGCCACCCGGCGCGGCGCCGCCGGCCGGGGCGCCGCGGCGATCGACGCGCTCAAGCGCCGGCGCCGCCCTCGGCCGGCTGTTCGGCGCGGGGCGCTCGCATGACGCGGAACCAGCGCACCGCGCCGCCGCGCGTCAGCATCACCGTGAAGCGCAGGCCACCGAGCTCGGCCGCTTCGCCGCGGCGCGGCACCTGGCCGAGTTCGTGCGCGACGAGGCCGCCGATGGTGTCGAACTCGCCTTCGGGCAGGTGGGTGCCGAAGGCGGCGTTGACGGCGCCGATGGCCACGTCGCCGGCGACGCGGTGGCTGTCGTCGGCCAGCGTGTAGATGCCGCCTTCGCGCTGCTGCTCGTCGAACTCGTCCTCGATCTCGCCGACGATCTCCTCCAGCACGTCTTCGATGGTGATGAGCCCGGCGGTGTTGCCGAACTCGTCGATGACGATCGCCAGGTGGTTGCGGTTGCTGCGGAAGTC
Source organism: Rubrivivax sp. (assembly GCA_016790425.1). Lineage (GTDB taxonomy): Bacteria > Pseudomonadota > Gammaproteobacteria > Burkholderiales > Burkholderiaceae_C > Rubrivivax. The sequence continues at coordinate 1,817 of JAEUPF010000098.1, read as the reverse complement.
GCGCAGCAACTCGTTCAGGCGCTTGCTCTCGGGCACGAAGACGGCCGGCCTGAGCAGCGTGCGCAGGTGCAGCTCGGGCGAGCGCTGGCGCTTCAGCAGGTCCTTGGCCATCAGGATGCCGATGATGTTGTCGCGCTGGCCGTCGTAGACGGGGAAGCGCGAATGCGCGGTGCTGATCACCACCGCCAGCAGTTCCTCGTAGGGCGCGTCGATGTCCAGCAGGTCCATGCGCGGCGCGGCCACCATCACGTCGCCGGCGGTCATGTCGGCCATGCGCAGCACGCCTTCGAGCATGACCCGCGACTCGGGCTCGATCAGCTCGCGGTTCTCGGCGTCGGCCAGCGTCTCCAGCAGTTCGGCCTTGCTGTCCGGGCCGGGCGAGACGAACTCGACCAGGCGTTCGAAGAAGCCGCGCTTGCCGGCGCGCGGGTCAGGGTGGCGTGTCTCGGGCGAGAGGGCGCCGGGGCGTGTCGACGGGGGCTCTGACACGACAACGTGTCGGAAGTGGGCAGGCCGGGGAGGATACCGCAGCGTCGCGCGGCGGCGGCGCCCGCTGGCGAACCCCTCGGCTTGACAGCCCTGGCCTCTTGCAAGACATTCCGCCGCCCTCATCTGGGCCGCCGGCGCCGCAGCCGCGGCGCTGCGTGCAGTTCCGCGTGCAGTTCCAAGCCCCAGCAAGCCAGGCTCTCGCAAGCCTAGAGACCCGTCACCGCCATGTCACTCATCCCCGCCACCATCCTCACCGACTTCCTCGGCGCCGGCAAGACGACGCTGCTCAAGCGCGTGCTCACCGAGGCGCACGGCCAGAAGATCGCCGTCATCGAGAACGAATTCGGCGAGGAGAACATCGACAACGACATCCTCAGGGTCGATACCGAGGAGCAGATCATCCAGATGAACAACGGCTGCGTCTGCTGCACCATCCGCGAGGACCTGCGCACGACGCTGGCCGAACTGGCCGAGAAGCGGCGCAAGGGCGAGCTGCAGTTCGACCGCGTCGTCATCGAGACCACGGGCCTGGCCGACCCCGGCCCGGTGGCGCAGACCTTCTTCATGGACGACGAGATCGCCGAGAGCTACCTGCTGGACAGCATCCTCACGCTCGTCGACGCCAAGCACGCCGAAGGCCAGCTCGACACGCGCCAGGAAGCGCGCCGCCAGGTGGGCTTCGCCGACCAGATCTTCATCAGCAAGAGCGACCTCGTCGCCAAGGACGAGGTCGACGCGCTCATCCACCGCCTCAAGCACATGAACCCGCGCGCGCCGCAGCGCACGGTGCACTTCGGCGAGGTGCCGATCGCGCAGGTGTTCGACCTGAAGGGCTTCAACCTCAACGCCAAGCTCGACATCGACCCCGAGTTCCTGAGCGGTGACGGGCACGGCCACGACCATGACCACGATCACGGTCACGACCACGACCACGACCACGAGCACGGCGAGCACTGCGACCACCCGCACCACCACGCCCACGACGACGACGTGAAGAGCTTCGTCTTCCGCAGCAAGCGCGCCTTCAACCCGGCCAAGCTGGAGGACTTCCTCGGCGCCATCGTCCAGGTCTACGGGCCGAAGATGCTGCGCTACAAGGGCGTGCTGAACATGAAGGGCAGCGACCGCAAGGTCGTCTTCCAGGGCGTGCACCAGCTGATGGGCAGCGACCTCGGCCCCAAGTGGGCGCCGGGCGAGGAGAAGATGAGCAAGATGGTGTTCATCGGCATCGACCTGCCCAAGGACGTGCTGATGCAAGGCCTGGAGCAATGTCTGGTGTGAACGCCGGGAACAGCGTCGCACCCGGTGTGCAGGAGGGGCGGCGGGAT
>JAEUPF010000005.1 GCA_016790425.1 Rubrivivax sp. | reverse complement strand
GGGTACTTCAGGCGGTACTCGCCGTGGCCGTTCTCGCGCACCGCGGCGCCCTTGGCGCAGTGCGCGCCCAGGTTCAGAGGGCTGTCGAACACCGGCTCCTGGCGCACCCAGACGCCGTTCTCGACCACGGCGTCGATGGCGCAGCCCACCGAGCAGTGGCCGCACACCGTGCGCTTGACTTCGACCTTGGCATCCGCGGCACCACCGTGCTTGCGCGCTTCGGCGGCGCGGGCCTTGCGCACCAGCAGCAACTGCGACGCGGCCATGCCGGCGCCCAGGCCGAGGCCCGAGCGGCGCAGGAAGGCGCGGCGGTCGAGCGTGGGAATGGCGCGACCCACGCCGCGCGACAGGCTTTGCACCAGGCTCGAAGACGAAGACACGCCGGCGTGATCGGACTTGCGGGTAAGGAGCATGGCTGAACCTCTGCTGGGAATCGGGCTCGATCGGGCTCGTCTTGTCGGCCGGTCCGCGCACTGCGTGGCCGCGGACGGCGAAGCACTCAGACCTTCGCGGTCTGGTAGTAGCGCATCACATGTTCGCTGAGCCGGTAGCCGCCGCCTTTGGCGGGGGCGGCGGCCGTCTGCGCGCCGGGCCCGGCGGTGGGCTCTTCATCGTGTGTGGCCAGCACGGTGGCGGCCGCCGCCACTGTGCCGGTGGTGCCGGCGGCGCCCAGCAGCTTGCGCCGGTTCAGCGTGGATGGGGCGATCGCTGGCTGTCTGGCTTGCTTCATGGTGACCCCCGGTTCGGACGGACAGACATATGCCCGCCTTTGCATAGCGGCTTGCATTAGGGCGCAGAGTTCTCCCACATTGCAATCAGGGGTGGCCCGGGTGCCGTGGCGACGCGCCGCCTCGCAGGCAGACGCGGCGCACGCCCTGGCGCCCGGCCATCAGCCCGTCAGCCCGGCCATCAGCCAGCCATCAGCCAGCCATCAGCCAGCCAGCAGCCCGGCCAGCTGCGCCGCGGCTTCTTCGCACTGCTGCGCACTCACGTCCAGGTGAGTCACGGCGCGCACCGTGCGCGGGCCGAAGGCGTTGAGCAGCACGCCGCGTGCGCGGGCCTGCGCCACCACGGTGGCTGCATCGGGCGCCCCGGGCGCCAGGTGGAAGACGACGATGTTGGTCTGCACGCTCGCCAGGTCGAGCTGCACGCCCGGACACGCCGCCAGCCGCTCGGCGAGCCGGCGCGCGTTGGCATGGTCCCCTGCCAGCCGCTCGCGGTGGAATTCGAACCCGTGCAGCGCGGCGGCGGCGAAGATGCCCACCTGCCGCATCGCGCCGCCCAGGCGGCGGCGGTGCCGGTTGGCGCGCTGGATCAGCTCGCGCGAGCCGGCCAGCAGCGACCCGCCCGGCGCGCCGAGCCCTTTGCTGAAGGCAACCGAGACCAGGTCGAACGGCTGCGCCAGTTCGCCTTCGCTGCGGCCGCTGGCGACCGCGGCATTCCACAGCCGCGCGCCATCGAGGAAGCTGGCCACGCCGCGCTGGCGCGCCAGGGCGCAGATGCGCACCACCTCGTCTTGTGGAAAGACGACACCGCCGGCGCGGTTGTGGGTGTTCTCGATCTCGACCACCGTCGTGGCCGGAAACACCGGCAGCCCGGCCGGCTTGATGGCCGCCTCGAACTGCTCGCACGTGAAGACGCCGCGCTCGCCCACTTCGACGATCTGCACGCCGGCGTTGGCCGCGGCGCCGCCGGCTTCGTGCCAGCCGGCGTGCGCCTCGCCCGCCGTGACCACCTCGTCGCCGGCGCGCGCCAGCACGAGCAGGGCCACCTGGTTGGCCATGGTGCCGCTGGGCATCCACAGCGCGGCTTCCTTGCCGAGCAACGCCGCCATCTGCTCCTGCAGGCGGTTGGTGGTGGGGTCTTCGCCGTACTGGTCGTCGCCGACGTCGGCGCGGGCCATCGCCTCGCGCATGGCCTGGGTGGGCCGGGTGACGGTATCGCTGCGCAGGTCGATCGGGAGGCTCATGGGGCGCTTCTCGGTGAATGGCTGGGGCGGTGAGGCGGAGGACGCCGGCATTGTCGACAATCGCGGCCAACGGACGCCCCGACCTCCATGAGCGAAGACCTCGGCCCTTCCCCGCTCGCTGCCGGCGAGCGTAACCTGAGCGTGCAAGAGGCGCGCGCGGCGATCACCCGCTCGCTGGTGCCGCTGCCTCGGCGCGAGTCGACGCCCGTCGCGCTGCACGAAGCGGTGGGGCGCGTGCTGGCTGCCGACGTGGTGTCGCCCATCGACGTGCCGGCGCACGACAACTCGGCGATGGATGGCTACGCCTTCGCCGGCGGCGCCCTGGCGGGCGGCGGGCCGGTGGTGCTGCGCGCCGCCGGCGCGGTCTACGCCGGCCGGCCGTTCGCCGCTCGGGTTGCCGGCGGGCAATGCGTGCGCATCATGACCGGCGCCGTCATGCCCGAGGGGACCGACACGGTGGTGCCGCTGGAGCTGGCGCAGGTGCAGGGTTCGCCCGACCAGGGCGAAGTGCGCATCGCCGCGGGCACCATCCGCCCGGGCGAGAACCGTCGCAAGCGCGGCGAGGACCTCGCCGCTGGCAAGCCGGCGCTGCGCGCCGGGCGCGTGCTGCGGCCGGCCGACGTCGGCCTGGCCGCATCGCTGGGGCTCACCGCCGTGCCGGTGATGCGGCCGCTGAAGGTGGCCATCTTCTCCACCGGCGACGAAGTGGTGGCCCCCGGCGCGCCGCTGCCGCCGGGGTGCATCTACGACAGCAACCGCTACGCCCTCGCCGCCGCGGTGCGGCGGCTGGGGATGGAGGCCATCGATCTCGGCCTCGTGCGCGACGACCGCGCCGCGCTCGCCGCGGTCGTCGAGCGCGCGCTCGGCGAAGCCGACGTGGTGATCACCAGCGGCGGCGTCAGCGCCGGCGACGCCGACTACACCCGCGACGTACTCGCCGCGCACGGCGACGTCTCGTTCTGGAAGGTGGCCATGCGCCCGGGGCGGCCGTTCGCCTTCGGGCCGCTGCGGCGGCCGCCGGGCGCGGGCGCCGTCGACGCCGCGGGCAAGCCTGCGCAGGGGGCAGCGGCGCGGACGGGCGATACCTCGTGGCTCTTCGCGCTGCCGGGCAACCCGGTGGCCGCGCTGGTCACCTTCTACGCCTTCGTGCGCGAGGCGCTGCTCGTGCTCGCGGCAGCGACGCCCGAGCCGTTGCCGCAGCTCAGCGCGCGCTCGACAGCGGCGATCCGCAAGCGCCCCGGGCGCACCGAGTTCCAGCGCGCCATCGTCGAGCCGGCCACCGAAGCAGCCGGCGGCGCGCCGGGCTGGCAGGTGCGCCTGTCCGGCAGCCAGGGCGCCGGCGTGCTGCGCAGCATGAGCGAGGCCAACGCGCTGGTGGTGCTGGGCCACGAGCAGGGCTCGGTGGCGGCGGGCGAGCCGGTGACGGTGTGGTTGTTCGAGGGGCTGGTGTAGGGCCGGCGCAGGCGCGGCGTTTCCATGCAGCGCCGCCTGTGCGGCCACGCCGGCCGCAGCAGCCAGGCAACAGCCAGGAGAGGGAGGAGGCTCCGCTCCTCAGGTGCCCTTGCTCACCGTGATCGTCGGGAACTTGCTGCTGAAGTCCTTGGCCTTGGCGGCGATCTTCACCGCCACCGTGCGCGCCACCTGCTTGTACAGCGCCGCCACTTCGCCCTCGGGCTCGGCCACCACGCTCGGGTGGCCGCTGTCGGCCTGCTCGCGGATCCTCATCGTCAGCGGCAGCGCGCCGAGGTAGTCCACCTTGTACTCGGCGGCCATGCGCTTGCCGCCCTCGGCGCCGAAGATGTGCTCGACATGGCCGCAGTTCGTGCACACGTGCACCGCCATGTTCTCGACGATGCCGAGGATCGGCACGCCGACCTTCTCGAACATCGTCAGGCCCTTCTTCGCGTCGATGAGCGCGATGTCCTGCGGCGTCGTGACGATGATGGCGCCGGTGAGCGGCACGCGCTGGCTCAGCGTCAGCGCGATGTCGCCGGTGCCCGGCGGCATGTCGACCAGCAGGTAGTCGAGCTCGCGCCAGTTGGTCTGCCTGAGGAGCTGGTCGAGCGCCTGCGTGGCCATCGGACCGCGCCAGATCATCGCCTGGTCGGGCCCGACCATGAAGCCGATGCTCATCACCTGCACGCCGTGGTTCTCCATCGGCTGCATCGTCTTGCCGTCCGCGCTCTCGGGCTGGCCGGAGATGCCCATCATCATCGGCTGGCTCGGGCCGTAGATGTCGGCGTCGAGGATGCCGACGCTGGCGCCCTCGGCGGCCAGCGCCAGCGCCAGGTTGGCCGTGGTCGTGCTCTTGCCCACGCCGCCCTTGCCGGAAGCGACGGCGATGATGTTCTTGACGCCGGGCAGCAGCTGCACGCCGCGCTGCACCGCGTGCGCGGTGACCTTGGTCGAGATCGAGACACTGACGTTGGCGACGCCGCCGACCTTCTTCGCCGCGGCCACCAGCGCCGCGCGCAGCGCCGCATGCTGGCTCTTCGCCGGGTAGCCCAGCTCGACGTCGAAGGCGACGTCGCCGCCTTCGATGCGCACGTTGCGCAAGGCGCGCGTGCCGACGAGGTCCTTGCCGGTGTTCGGGTCGACCACCGCCTTCAAGGCTTCGAGCACGGCGGATTCGGTGGGGGCGGGCATGGGCGGAAGGTCTCCTCGTCGCAGTCGGCGGGCGAGTCTAGCCGACGGCCGATTCCCCTCGGAGCGGCACCTAGAATCGAGCAACCATGCCGCGCAAGCTCTTCGTCACGACCGCCCTGCCCTACGCCAACGGCGCGTTCCACATCGGCCACATCATGGAGTACATCCAGGCCGACATCTGGGTGCGGCTGCAGCGCATGCTCGGGCACGAGGTGCACTTCGTCTGCGCCGACGACGCGCACGGCGCGCCGATCATGATCGCCGCCGAGAAGGCCGGCAAGACGCCGCAGCAGTTCGTCGCCGAGGTCGCCGCCGGGCGCAAGCCGTACCTCGACGGCTTCCACATCTCGTTCGACAACTGGCACAGCACCGACGCGCCCGAGAACCACGAGCTGGCGCGCTCGATCTACCTGGCGCTGAAGGCCAACGACCTCGTCGAAACGCGCACGATCGAGCAGTTCTTCGACCCCGACAAGGGCATGTTCCTGCCCGACCGCTTCATCAAGGGCGAATGCCCCAAGTGCGGCGCCAAGGACCAGTACGGCGACAACTGCGAGGTCTGCGGCTCGGTCTATGCGCCCACCGACCTGAAGAACCCGTACTCGGCGCTGTCGGGCGCGACGCCGGTGCTGAAGACCAGCGAGCACTTCTTCTTCCGCCTCTCGGACCCGCGCTGCGTCGCCTTCCTCGAGGCCTGGACCCAGGACGGCCGCCTGCAGCCGGAGGTGGCCAACAAGGTGCGCGAGTGGTTCGCCCGCGACGAGCACGGCAAGGTGAGCCTGGGCGACTGGGACATCAGCCGCGACGCGCCTTACTTCGGCATCGAGATCCCCGGCGCGCCGGGCAAGTACTTCTACGTCTGGCTCGACGCGCCGGTGGGTTATCTCGCCTCGCTGAAGAACTGGTTCGGCAAGCTGGGCCCGCGAGCCGCAGGCGAGTCCGCCGCTGACGCTTTCGAGAAGTACCTGGCCGACCCGCAGGTGGAGCAGGTGCACTTCATCGGCAAGGACATCGTCACCTTCCACACGCTGTTCTGGCCGGCGATGCTGAAGTTCAGCGGCCGCAAGGTGCCCGACAACATCTTCGTGCACGGCCACCTGACCGTGAACAACGAGAAGATGAGCAAGAGCCGCGGCACCGGCATCAGCCCGCTCAGGTATCTGGAGCTCGGCATGGACGCGCAGTGGCTGCGCTACTACATCGCCGCCAAGCTCAACGGCCGCGTCGAGGACCTCGACTTCAACCCCGAGGACTTCATGGCCCGCGTCAACAGCGACCTCGTGGGCAAGTACATCAACATCGCCAGCCGCGCCGCCGGGTTCCTCACGCGCCGCTTCGAAGGGCGGCTGTCGGCCGACGTCGGCGTCGAGGGCCGCGCGCTGCTCGACGGCCTGCGCGCGCACGCCGCAACGGTGCGCGAGCTGTACGAGGCGCGCGAGTTCGGCAAGGCGCTGCGCGAAGTGATGCTGCTGGCCGACCGCGTCAACGAGTACGTCGACCGCCACAAGCCGTGGGAACTGGTGAAGCAGGCCGGCATGGAGGCGGCGCTGCACGACGCCTGCACCGTGTGCATCGAGGCGTTCCGCGTCCTCACCGTCTACCTCAAACCGGTGCTGCCGGCGCTGGCCGCGAAGGTGGAGGCGTTCCTCGCCATCGAGCCGCTCGCCTGGGCCGACGCGCAGCGCTCGGTGCACCACGGCGGCGGCCACCGCATCGGCGAGTACAAGCACCTGATGCAGCGCGTCGAGGCCGCGCAGCTCGAAGCGCTGTTCGAGCCGCCGGCCGCGGCGGCGCCCGGACCGGCCGCGGCGCCGCTGCCCGGCGGCGAGGCGATCGCGGCGACGATCGGCATCGACGACTTCGCCCGTATCGATCTGCGCATCGCGAAGATCGTCGCCGCCGAGCGCGTCGAGGGCAGCACCAAGCTGCTGCGCCTGACGCTGGACGCCGGCGAGGGCCCCGACCCGCAGGGGCGCCCGCGGCTTCGCAACGTCTTCAGCGGCATCGCCAGCGCCTACACGCCCGAGCAACTCGCCGGCAAGCTGACGGTGCTGGTGGCCAACCTCGCGCCGCGCAAGATGAAGTTCGGTGTGAGCGAAGGCATGGTGCTCGCCGCCAGCCACGCCGACGAGAAGGCCGAGCCGGGGCTGTACATCCTCGAGCCCTGGCCGGGTGCCAGGCCCGGGCTGCGCGTGCGATGACCGGGCGCCGCGCGCGCACGACGCCGCCGCGGCGCGCCAGCCGGCGGCGCTCGTTCATCGCGCTGCGCTACCACTGCGGTCCTCCCGCTGCGGGTTGCTTCGACACCGGAGAACCCGCCCTGGAGACCTCATGCCTTCCCCGATCCCGCTGCACCGCTTCCGCCCCCGGCTGCTCGACACGCTGAAGGGCTACGACCGCCAGCGCTTCATCGCCGACCTTGCCGCGGGCCTGACCGTGGGCGTCGTCGCGCTGCCGCTGGCCATGGCCTTCGCCATCGCCAGCGGCGTCAAGCCCGAGCAGGGCCTGGTGACCGCCATCGTCGCCGGGTTCCTGATCGCCGCGCTCGGCGGCAGCAACGTCCAGATCGGCGGTCCGGCCGGCGCCTTCATCGTCATCGTCTACGGCATCGGCGAGCGCTTCGGCCTGGCCAACCTGCTGATCGCCACGATGCTGGCCGGCGTGCTGCTGATGGCGATGGGCCTGTTCAAGCTCGGGGCGCTGGTGCGCTACGTGCCGGTGAGCATCGTCATCGGTTTCACCAACGGCATCGCGGTGCTGATCGGGCTGTCGCAGGTGAAGGACTTCTTCGGACTCGTGACGCCGAAGCTGCCCGGCGACTTCTTCTCGCTCATCGGCGTGCTCGCCGCGCACGCCCACACCGTCAACCCGGCGGCGCTGGCGCTGGCGCTGTCGAGCCTGGCCATCGTCGTGCTGTGGCCGAAGTCGTACGCCATGCCCACCGGGCCGGTGGGTGCGCTCAGGCACCTGCACCGCTGGGCCGCGCACGTGCCGGGCACCGTCGTGGCGCTGGTGGTCACGACACTGGCGGTGACGCTGGCCGGCCTGAACGTCGAGACCATCGGCTCGCGCTTCGGCGGCATCCCGCAGAGCCTGCCGCCGCTGGCGCTGCCCGAGTTCAGCTGGACGACGGTGAAGCTGCTGCTGATGCCGACGATCACGATCGCACTGCTGGGCGCCATCGAGTCGCTGCTGTGCGCGCGTGTGGCCGACAACCTCACCGAGCTGCCGCGCCACGACCCCAACCAGGAACTGATGGCGCAAGGCGTGGCCAACCTCGTGGCGCCGCTGGTCGGCGGCATCCCGGCCACCGGCACCATCGCGCGCACGGTGACCAACGTGCGTTCCGGCGCCAGCACGCCGGTGGCGGGCATCGTGCACGCGGCGACGCTGCTGGCGATCATGCTCGCCGCGGCGCCGCTGGCGCTGAACGTGCCGCTGGCGGCGCTGGCCGGCATCCTCGCCTTCGTCGCCTGGAACATGGGCGAGTGGCGCGAGTTCGCGCACTTGAAGCGCTACAACCTGCCCTACCGCGTGATCCTGCTCGGCACGTTCTTCCTCACCGTCGTCTTCGACCTCACGGTGGCCGTGGAGGTGGGGCTCGTGCTCGCCTGCGCCTTCTTCATCTGGCGCATGGGCACGCAGTTCCGCGTGCACCCGCTGGCCCCCACCGACCTGCCGCCCGGCGTGCAGGTGTTCGAGCTGTTCGGCTCGCTCTTCTTCGGCGCCGTGGGCCAGGTGGAAGAGCTGCCGCAGCAGGTGGCCGCGGGCACGCGCGCCGTGGTGCTGGAGATGCACCGCATGGTGCTGCTGGACACCTCGGGCCTGGACGCGCTGCGCCAGTTGCACCGCACGCTGGCGCGCCAGCAGGTGGCCCTGGTGCTGGCCAACGTCAACGAGCAGCCGCTGTCGCTGGTGCGGCGCTCGGGGTTCGAGGATGCGATCGGGGCCGAGAACATCGTTCCCACGGTGAGCGCGGCGTTCTCCGAGCCGACCGTGCGGGAAGTGCCGAGCGTGCCTGGCGTGCCGGGCGTGCAGGACGTGCAGCACGCCCAGGAAGCCGGGCCGCGGCCCGCGTGAGCCGCCCCAGCGCGGCGGGAACGTCAGCGCCCGGCCTGCGCCTGCTCGCGCGGGTCGTCGGCCTTCGCGGTGGCCGGCACCTTGCCGGCGGCACCGAAGGTCAGGTGACGCCGACCGGGGTCGCCGAACTGCTTGCGCACGTCGACCTCGGTGGCAACGCCTTCTTCGAGCCGGGCCACGCGCTGCGGGTCGCAGCCCGCGAGCAAGGCGATGCCGAGCAGGAAGATGGCGAAGCAGGTCTTCATCGATGCGGCTCCTCGGTCGCGTGGCGGCGCCTTGCCCGGGTGCGCCCTCGTTAGAATCGCGGCATTCTTGCAGCCTGCCTCTCGCGCTGAACCATGCCTTTGTTCTGGAAGCCCTACAAGTCCGAGCTGACCTCGTTCATCGAGGATCTGAAGGCCAGGAAGCCCACCCTCGAAGCCGAGCAGCGCGCCGGCCGCGCCTTGCTGTGGGACCGCCCGCAGGACCGCCGCCAGCTGGCCGAGTGGCGCGAAGCGAAAGTGCCGCAGCAGGGCTACGTCTACCAGAGCGGGCACTGAAGCGAGCTGCGAACCGCAAGCGACAGCGCACCGGCATCGCGCCTGATCGATGAGCCACAGCGAAGCCGGCGCGACGCTGCCCGGTGAAGCGGCACCGCCCGAGCCCGCCGTGGTCGACCAGGTGGCCGTGGCGCGCCTCTACGGCGAGCCGCTCTTCGCGCTGCCGCAGGACCTGTACATCCCGCCCGACGCGCTGGAGGTCTTCCTCGAGGCGTTCGAAGGGCCGCTGGACCTGCTGCTGTACCTCATCCGCAAGCAGAACTTCAACATCCTCGACATCCCGCTGGCCGACGTCACGCGCCAGTACCTCGCCTACGTCGAGCAGATCCGCAGCCGCAACCTCGAGCTGGCCAGCGAATACCTGCTGATGGCGGCGATGCTCATCGAGATCAAGAGCCGCATGCTCCTGCCGCCGAAGAAGAGCGCCGACGGCAGCGAGGCCGAGGACCCGCGCGCCGAACTCGTGCGCCGCCTCGTCGAATACGAGCAGATCAAGCTCGCCGCGGCGCGCCTGGACGAACTGCCGATGCTCGGGCGCGACTTCCTGCGCGCGCAGGTCTACATCGAACAGGCGCTGGTGCCGCGCTGGCCCGAGGTGCACGCCGACGAGCTGCGCCAGGCCTGGCGCGAGATCCTGGCCCGCGCGCGCCTCACCGCGCACCACACCATCAGCCGCGAGCAGCTCTCGGTGCGCGAGCACATGAGCCTGGTGCTGCGCCGCTTGCAGGGTCGCCGCTTCGTCGAGTTCGCCGACCTCTTCGAGGCCGGCCGCGGCGTTGCGGTGCTGGTGGTGACCTTCATCGCCATGCTCGAGCTCTCGCGCGAGGCGCTGGTGGAAGTGACGCAGGCCGAGGCGTTCGCGCCGATCTACGTGCGGCTGGCCTACCAGCCGAGCTGAGGCGCTGCGCCCGGCGGCGACGGCCGCCTCAGCCGGCGTCGACCACGAACAGCCGCCCCGACAGCGGCGCCGCATCGAGCGACTCGCGGTCGAGCGCGTCGCGGGCGGTCGTCACGAAGAGCGTGCGGCCGCGCTCGCCGCCGAAGGCCAGCCCCGTGGGTGCAGGGATCGGCAGCGCGACGACGCGGTCCATGCTGCCGTCGGCCTCGAAGCGCGCGATGCTCCAGCCGCCGCGCAGTGCGGTCCAAAGACCGCCCGCGGCATCCACGGCCATGCCACCCAACCGCCCCGAGCCCTTGGGCACGGTGGCCAGCCGCCTGAGCCCGGCGTGCCGCACCTGCGCCGCGTAGAGCGTGCCGCTGCCGGCCGCGGCGAGATAGAGCGTGCGCTGCGCTTCGCTCCAGGCCAGTGCCGTGGCGGGTTCGGGCAGCAGCCAGCCGGTGTCGGCGGCCGGCAGGGCGCTGGCGTGACCCGCTGCCGCTGCGCCGGCGACGTCGACGAGGCCGACGCGCCAGCGCTCGCCGTCGGCCTGGCACACCCACGCCTGGCCGGCAGGCCCTGCGCAGGCGGCCAGCACGCCGCTGCTCGGCAGCGACGGCGCCGCCTCGGCATCGGGCAGGCGCTGGCCGTCGGCGCCGTACCGGTGCCAGGCCTCGCCGGCCAGCACGCGCACGCCGTCGCCGCGCTCGCACAGCAGCGCAACGATCGGGTGCTCGAGGTCGGCCACCGTCTCGTCGACTTCGGCGCCGGCGGCATGCAGGGCCGGCGCCAGCCGGTCGGCCCACCACATGCGCGCGCCGCCGTTGCTCGGGAACGCGCCTTCGAAGGCCCACTCGCCGGGCACGGCGCGCGCCTCGCCGTCGCTGCGCGAAGGCCGCGCTGCGGCCAGTTGCGCGCCGATGCGCCGCGCGGCCTCGGCCACTTCGGGACCGAGCAGTTCCAGGCGTTCCATCGTCAGCCTGAACGCCGGCCCGGCGACGCTGACGGCGCCGCGCACATCACCGAAGGCGTCGACGATCGGCGCGCCGCAGCAGCGCACCCCCAGCGCGATCTCCTCGTCGTCGATCGACCAGCCGCGTTGCGCCGTCAGCCGCAGCTCGGCCAGCAGGCGGCGACGGTCGGTGATGGTGCGCGGCGTCAGCGGCGCCAACGCCAGTTCGCGCACCAGCGCATCGCGCCGCTCGGGCGGCAGCGCCGCGAGGATGGCCTTGCCCTGGCTCGTGCAGTGCAGCGGCTTGCGCTGCCCCACCGCGGCGTGGCTGCGCTGCGCGTGCGCGCCGTCGCAACGGTCCAGCGCCACCACCTCCAGCCCGTCGAGCGCGGCGAGGTAGCTGGTCTCGCCGGTCATGTCGCGCAGGGCCCTGAGCTCGATCGCTGCGGCGGCCACCAGGTCGGGCATCGCGTAGGCCGCGCGCGCGTACTCGAAGCAGCGCGCCCCCAGGCAGTACACCCGCCGCAGCGGATCGCGCCGCACGAGCCCGCGCGCCACCAGCGTGCCCAGCAGCCGGTACAGCGTCGTGCGCGGCAGCTTCAGCCGTTGCGCCAGTTCGGCTTGCGACAAGCCCGCCGCCACGCTGCCTACGGCGTCGAGCACGTCGAGCGCCTTGTCCAGGGATGCGGTGCCTTCGCTGGTCTTCGATGTCATGGCCGTGGCCCGTGCAGGGCGTTGCGCGGGGCGCCCATCCCAGATCCTGGAAAAGCGCCCGCGTCGCGCCGCCCCCGCGCCGTCCGTTCCGTTCGGCCCCGATTGGCAGCGCTGCCTCGCACTTCTACGATGCGTTCGATACGCTTCGGCCGCCGGGCCAGGCAGCCGGCCTGTCCCACGGCGCGGAACATTCTGCCATCGGCGCGCGGCCGCGTTGCCCCGGCGCGGTGCCGCGCGGCACGGCAGCCAACACGAGGATCCGCACGCGATGACGCCCCCCGCACCGAAACGCCGCCCCGAAGACCTGCGCAGCGCGCGCTGGTTCGCCCCCGACGACTTCCGCAGCTTCGGCCACCGCTCGCGCGTGATGCAGATGGGCTACGCGCCGGCCGACTGGAAGGGCAAGCCGGTGGTGGCGATCGTCAACACCTGGAGCGACGCCAACCAGTGCCACGCGCACTTCAAGAGCCGCGTCGAGGACGTGAAGCGCGGCGTCTTCCAGGCCGGCGGCTTTCCGCTCGAGCTGCCGGCGATCAGCCTGTCCGAATCGCTCGTCAAGCCGACGACGATGCTGTACCGCAACTTCCTCGCGATGGAGACCGAGGAACTGCTGCGCAGCCACCCGGTGGATGCCGCGGTGCTGATGGGCGGCTGCGACAAGACGACGCCGGGCCTGCTGATGGGGGCGTTCTCGGCCGGCGTGCCGAGCATCTACCTGCCCGCCGGCCCGATGCTGCGCGGCAACTGGAAGGGCCAGGTGCTCGGCTCGGGCTCGGACGCCTTCAAGTACTGGGACGAGCGCCGCGCCGGGCGCCTGAGCGACCAGGCGTGGCAGGAGATGGAAGCGGGCATCGCGCGCAGCGCCGGCACCTGCATGACCATGGGCACCGCGGCCACGATGATGGGCATTGCCGAGGCCGTGGGCCTGTCTCTGCCCGGCGCCAGCAGCATCCCGGCGGCGGACGCCAACCACATCCGCATGAGCGCCGAGTGCGGCCGCCGCGCGGTGGAGATGGCCTGGGAAGACCTGAGCCCGGCGAAGCTGCTCAGCCGCGAGAGCTTCCTGAACGGCATCGCCTGCGCGATGGCGATGGGCTGCAGCACGAACGCGATCATCCACCTCATCGCGATGTCGCGCCGCGCCGGCCATGCGGTGAGCCTGGCGGACTTCGATGCCGCCAGCCGCGTCGTTCCCGTCATCGCCAACATCCGGCCGAGCGGCGACAAGTACCTGATGGAGGACTTCTACTACGCCGGCGGCCTGCGCGGCCTGCTCGAACGCATCCGCGGCAAGCTGCACCTCGGTGCGCGCACGGTCAATGGCCGCACGCTCGGCGAGAACATCGCCGGCGCCGAGGTCTACAGCGACGACGTCATCCGGCCGCTCTCGAACCCGATCTACGCCGAAGGCGCGCTGGCGGTGCTGCGCGGCAACCTGGCACCCGGCGGCGTCGTCATCAAGCCGAGCGCCTGCGCCCCGCACCTGCTGCAGCACACCGGCCGCGCGCTGGTGTTCGACGACTACCCCGCGCTGAAGAAGGCCGTCGACGACCCCGAGCTGGACGTGAGCGGTGACGACGTGCTCGTGCTGCGCAACGCCGGCCCCAAGGGAGCGGGCATGCCCGAGTGGGGCATGCTGCCGATCACTACCAAGATCTTGAAGGCCGGCGTCAGCGACATGCTGAGCCTGTCCGATGCGCGCATGAGCGGCAACAGCTACGGCGGCTGCCTGCTGCACTGCGCGCCGGAGGCGGCCGTCGGCGGGCCGCTGGCGCTGGTGAAGACCGGCGACCGCATCACGGTGGACGTGCCGGCGCGGCGCATCCACCTCGAAGTGAGCGACGAGGAGCTGGCCCGCCGCCGCGCTGCGTGGACGCCGCCGCCGCCGCGCTGGCAGCGCGGCTATGGCTACCTGTTCGCCCGGCACATCCTGCAGGCCGACGACGGCTGCGACTTCGACTTTCTCGAGACGAGCTTCGGCGCGCCGGTGCCCGAGCCGGACATCTACTGAGCCGGCCCCGGCTCGCAATTCCCCGGAACGAGGCAACGATGGCCCTGAAACCCCAGACCCGCGCCCTGCTCGCGAAGGTGAGCACGGCGACGCTGTGCACGGCGCTGTTCAAGCGCGGCCTGCAGCGCCAGTTCATCCAGGGCGTGCAGCCGCTCAACCCGAACCTGCCGAACATGGTGGGCGAGGCATTCACGCTGCGCTACATGCCGGCGCGCGAGGACCTCAACCCGATCAGCGTCTTCACCGACCGCGCCCATCCGCAGCGCAAGGCGGTGGAGGAATGCCCGCCGGGAGCGGTGTTCGTCATCGACAGCCGCAAGGACGCGCGCGCCGCGTCGGCCGGCGGCATCCTCGTCAGCCGCCTGATGAAGCGCGGCGTCGCGGGCGTCGTCACCGACGGCGGCTTTCGCGACAGCCCCGACATCGCCAGGCTGCCCTTCCCCGCCTACCACCAGCGGCCGAGCGCGCCGACCAACCTGACGCTGCACCAGGCGATCGACATCAACGTGCCCATCGGCTGCGGCGACGCGCCGGTGTTCCCCGGCGACGTGGTGGTCGGCGACGGCGAAGGCGTCGTCGTGGTCCCGGCGCATCTGGCCGACGAGGTGGCCATCGAGGCCACCGAGATGACCGCGTTCGAGGACTTCGTGCAGGAGCGCGTGCTCGCCGGGCAGTCGATCCTCGGCTTGTACCCGCCCACCGACGAGGCCAACCGCGAGGCGTTCGCGGCCTGGCGGCGCGCGAACGGCCGCTGAAGGGTCGGCGCCGGGCGGCCCCCCAGGGCGCCAGGCGCGGCCGGCCAGGGGAATCCCAGGAGGGGCTTCACGGGCAGAAGGGACCGCCGGCGCCAACCAATCGTTACTTCGTCCAGCCTGACGCGCGGGCAGGGCGCACGCAGGCGGCCCGCAGCGCTCTGCTAACCTCTGGCCGCATGTCCCCGGCCGAAGTCTTCCAGCAACGCGTCCGCCCCTTGATCGAGCTGCCGGCGCTGGCCGAGGTGGCCGCGGGCATGCTCAGCCGGCCGAAGGCGATGGTGCAGCTCAGCCCCGACGAGGCGCGCCTCATCGTCGCGCGCATGGGGCTGGTGGCCTTTCCTGCGGGCAGCGTGGTGCTGCGCGAAGGCCAGGAGAGCGCCTCGGGGCACATGCTGCTGCTGCTCGAAGGCGAGGTCAGCGTCGACAGCGAAGCCGCCGGCGGCCCGCAGGCGCCGCTGGCGCTGTCGGTGCTCGGCCCCGGCGAGATCATCGGCGAGATGGCGCTGCTGGACGGCGCGCCGCGTGCCGTGAGCTGCACGGCGCTGAGCGCGGTGCAGGCCGCGGGCCTCTCGCGCCGCGGCCTCGAGGAGCTGATGGCCGAGCACCCGGTGGTCGCCGCCAAGCTCGTGGTGGTGCTCGCCACGCGCATCGCCGACCGCTTGCGCGCCGCGAGCCAACAGGTGCAGGTGTACGCGCAGCTCGCCGCCGAAAGCCACCAGGAGCTGGCGCGCATCCGGCGCGTCGTCGAAGGCGGCGACGGCCGCTGAAACCGCCGCAGACGCGGTCGCGCCGCCCGCGCGCCGCCCGCGCGCCGCTTGCGCGCCGCCCGTGCGCCGCCCGTGCGCCGTCAGCCGCGCACTTCGTACAGGCCGAGCTTGCGGTGCAGCGGCGCCTCGTCGGCGACGAAGACGAATGCCGCTGCCGAAGGCGAGCGGTTGCGCAGCGTCACCGCTTCGTAGCCTGGCGCGCAGCAGGTGTCGGCCTCGGCGAGCGTGAAGCGCTCGGCCATCACCTGCACCTCGACGCTGCCCTCGATGGCGTGGAAGACGCTGGCCGGGCTGCGCGCCGGCAGCGCGAGCACCTGGCCCGGGCGCAGCATCAGCGCGTAGAAGCCGAGGATGTTCAGCGCGTCGCCGCCGCTTTCGGGGTTCAGGTAGGCGACCATCACGCATTCGAGGTCGCGCTGGTCGGCGGCCAGCGCCTGCAGCGCCGCCTTCACCTCGGCCCACGGGTAGCGCAGCAGCGGATAGGCGCGGCGCGCGCGCTCGAACACCGGCGTGGGTGCGACGCCGGCGCGGGTGAAGGCGCGCTCGCCGTGGCTGGCGCGCGGCACCTGGCGCTGCCCGGTGACGTGGTAGCTCGCCTCGAGGTAGTGCACCAGCGGCAGGTCGAGCACGTCGAGCCACACCACCGGCTGGTCGCCGTCGTGGCCGTGCTCGTGCCACAGGCCCGTGGGCGTGAGGATCAGGTCGCCGCGGCTCATCGGGCACTTCTCGCCTTCGACCGTCGTCCAGGCGCCCTCGCCTTCGACCACCATGCGCACGGCGTTGGGCGTGTGCCGGTGCGAAGGCGCCCACTCGCCGGGCAGCAGCAACTGCATGCCGAGGTAGATGGCGCTGCAAGCCTGCATCTTCTCCAGCGTGTGGCCGGGGTTGGCCAGCACGAGCACTCGCCGCTCGGCCTTCTCGATCGGCGTCAGCTCGCCGGCTCGCAGCAACAGCGGCTTCAGCGCCGCGTACGACCACGCGGTGGGCACCGTGCGCGGCTGCGGCTTGCCCGCCGGCATCACCGCGCGCAGGCTCGGCCACAGCGGCACCAGGTTCAACGCGCGCAGCGCCGCCACGTAGTCGGCGGGCAGATCTTCGAGGCGGCCGAGTTCGCTCATCGCCTGTTCCTTCGTCACATCGTCGAGTCGTCGGCTCGTCGTGCCGTTGCGTCGCTGCCGGCGCCGCTCAGTGCGCCGCCAGGCAGTTGCTCACCTTCCAGCCATACAGCCATTCGAGCGCATCGTAGAAGCGTTCGGGGCTGCGGCCGCGCCACAGGTCGTTGCGCACCAGGCGCTCGACGCCGCTGGCATGGTAGATGCGCCCCATCTCGCGCGAGCTCAGCACGATGCGCGCCGTGCGCGCGATGCGCGAGCGCTGGTACAGCGCGAAAGCCGGTTCCCAGGCGCCTGGTCCAAGATGCGCGTGCACGCGCAGCGCCTCGCCCAGCGTCACCGCGTCTTCCATCGCCATGCACGCGCCCTGGGCCATGTACTGCGTCGTCGGGTGCGCCGCGTCGCCCAGCAGCGTGGCGCGGCCGAAGGTCCAGTTGGGAATCGGGTCGCGGTCGGCGGTGGCCCAGCGCTTCCAGCTCCTGGGCAGGTCGATCAGCAGGCGCGGCTTGGGCGAGATGTCCTGGAAGTAGCTCTGCACCTCCTCGCGGCTGCCTTCGCGCACGCCCCACTGCTCGGCGTTGCGGCTGTGGAAGGTGACGACGACGTTGTACTGCTCGCCGCCGCGCAGCGGGTAGTGCACGAGATGGCAGTTGGGGCCCACCCAGATGCTGGCGGCGTTCCACTGCAGCTCGGCCGGGAAGTCCTTCCGGTCGACGACGGCGCGGTAGACCACGTGCCCGGTGACGCGCGCCGGGTCGCCCACGTACTGCTCGCGCACGACGCTCTTGACCCCGTCGGCGCCGATGAGCGCCTGGCCGGTGTGCGTGCGGCCATGCTGGTCGAGGGCGGTGACGCGGCCGGCCGCTGCGTCCTGCTCGACACGCACGACGCGCGGCGACGTGCGCCCCTCGACGCGCCCCGAGTCCTGCACGCCTTCGAGCAGCGAGCGGTGCACGTCGACGCGGTGGATCACCGCATAGGGGTTGCCGAAGCGCGCGCGGAACGCCTCGCCGGTGGGGATGCGGCCGACGCAGGATTCGTCCAGCGCGTCGTGCATCACCATCTCGTCGGTGTAGACGGCGCGGCCGCGCGCGCGCTCGCCCACGCCCAGCGCGTCGAAGGCCGAGAAGGCGTTGGGCCCGAGCTGGATGCCGGCGCCGATCTCGCCGATCTCGGGCGACTGTTCGAGCAGCGTCACGGCGAAGCCACGCTGCACCAGCGCCAGCGCCGCCGCCATGCCGCCGATGCCGCCGCCGGCGATCAGCACCGGCAAGGTGGTGGAAGCTGCACCGGCCGGCGCCGGCGTGGCGGTGACGGACAAGGTCATCGGGGATGCCTCCTCAGGCGCGATCGTTCGCCGTTCGCGGGTCGGCGTGGATCAGGCGGGTCGCGTGGCTCGTCCAGCCAGCGCCTGGGCGAGCGACGGGTTGCAGCGGATCACATCGCGGCCGGCTTGTCTCCTACTCGGGCTTGATGCCGGCGGTCTTGATCACCTTCGTCCACAGGTCGAGCTCGCTCTTGACGAACTGCGTGTACGCGGCGGCGCCCGGCGGCGGCACGACGAAGCCCACCGATTCGAGCCGCTGCTTGATCTCGGGCGAGGTCATCACCTTGCGCAGGGCCGCTTCGAGCTTGTCGACGATCGGCTGCGGCGTGCCCTTGATCGCCGAGATGCCCGACCACGACAGGGCCTGGAAGCCGGGGAAGCCGCTTTCCGCGATGGTCGGCACGTCGGGGTACAGCGCGTTGCGCTGCAAGCTCGTCACCGCCAGCGCGCGCAGCTTGCCCGCCTTCACGTGCGGCAGCGCCACGTCCTGGTTGATGAACATCAGCGGGAACTGGCCGCCCAGCAGGTCCTGCAGCATCGGCCCGCCGCCGCGGTACGGGATGCCGACCATGAAGAAGCCGTTGCAGTCCTTCACGCCCTTGGGGCATTCGCTGGCGCGCTGCTTCAGGAGCTCCATGGCCATGTGGCCCGAAGCGGCGTGCGTGTAGCCGTAGTTCAGCTTGCCCGGGTTCTTGCGCACGTACTCGACGAGTTCCTTGAAGGTCTTGAACGGCGTGCCCGGGTGCACGACGAGGACGTTGGGGCCGGTGTGCACCTGAGCCAGGTGCACGAAGTCGCGCATCGAGTCGTACTGCAGCTTCGGGTCGAGGCCGTGCGCCACGGCGTTCTGGCCGACGCCGGTCTGCACGATCGTGTAGCCGTCCGGCGTCGCCTTGGCCGCGCGCAAGGTGCCGATGGTGCCGCCCGCCCCGCCGACGTTGTCGACGACGAACTGCTGCCCGAGCTCCTTGGTCAGCGCCTCGGCGATCATGCGCGCCATCACGTCGCTGGTGCCGCCGGCCGGGAACGGGCTGATCAGCTTCACCGGCTTGCTCGGCCAGGGGTCTTGCGCGAACGACGGCGTCGGGGCAACAGCGGCCAGGGCCAGTGCGGCGGCGGCGATGAAGGGGCGGCGAAGCATCAGGGCAGTCTCCCGTCGGGCGATCGGCTACGGCCGCCAGCGCGGCCCACGGCGCCATTGTGCTGCGGCCACCGGCCCCCGGCCGCGCGCCGGTCTTGCCTGATGGGACGGCGGCGCCGAGGGAAAACCTCCGTGCGCGCGCGCCGGCACCGCCACCGGCGCCTGGTCTCAGTGCGCCTTGTCCCAGTTCGGCCCGGTGCCCACTTCGGCCAGCAGCGGCACCTTCAGCTGCGCCACGCCGGCCATCAGGCGTGGCACCGCGGCGCACGCCCAGTCGACTTCCTCGTTGGGCACCTCGAAGACGAGTTCGTCGTGCACCTGCATCACCATCGCGGTGGCCTTGCGCTCGCGGTCGAGTTCGGCCTGCACGGCGATCATCGCCAGCTTGATGAGATCGGCCGCGGTGCCCTGCATCGGCGCGTTGATCGCCTGGCGCTCGGCGCCGGCCCGGCGCGGGCCGCTGCCGCCCCTGATCTCGGGCAGGACGATGCGGCGGCCGAACAGCGTCTCGACGTAGCCGGTCTCGGCGGCGCGCCGCTTCGTCTCGTCCATGTAGCGCTTGACGCCGGCGAAGCGCGCGAAGTAGCGCTCGATGTAGTCGCGTGCCGCCTTCTGCTCGATGCCGAGATTGGTGGCCAGCCCGAACGCGCCCATGCCGTAGATGAGGCCGAAGTTGATGACCTTGGCGTAGCGGCGCTGCTCGCTGGTGACCTCGTCGACGCCGACGCCGAAGACCTCGCTGGCGGTGGCGCGGTGCACGTCGATGCCGGCGGCGAAGGCATGCAGGAGGCCCGGATCCTCGCTGATGTGGGCCATGATGCGCAGCTCGATCTGCGAGTAGTCGGCGCTCATGATCACGTGCCCGGGCGGCGCGACGAAGGCCTCGCGGATGCGCCGCCCTTCCGCCGTGCGGATGGGGATGTTCTGCAGGTTCGGGTCGTTGCTCGACAGCCGCCCCGTCACGGCCACCGCCTGCGCGTAGTTGGTGTGCACACGGCCGCTGCCGGGGTTCACCATCAGCGGCAGCTTGTCGGTGTAGGTGCCCTTGAGCTTGGCGAGGCTGCGGTGGTCGAGGATGCGCGCCGGCAGCGGGTAGTCGTTGGCGAGCTCGGCGAGCACGTCCTCGTCGGTGGAAGGTGTGCCCGA
>JAEUPF010000178.1 GCA_016790425.1 Rubrivivax sp. | reverse complement strand
TGGTGCACGGCATCACCGAATTCATCACCGCCGACACCGAGGAAGCCTGGCGCGCCATCGAAGCCCGCGGCGGCCGGCCGCTGTACGTGATCGAAGGGCCGCTGATGGCCGGCATGAACATCGTCGGCGACCTCTTCGGCGAGGGCAAGATGTTCCTGCCGCAGGTGGTGAAGAGCGCGCGCGTGATGAAGCAGGCGGTGGCGCACCTGCTGCCGTACATCGAGGCCGAGAAGAAGGCCCTGGCCGCGGCCGGCGGTGACGTCAAGAGCAAGGGCCGCATCGTCATCGCCACCGTCAAGGGCGACGTGCACGACATCGGCAAGAACATCGTCACCGTCGTCCTGCAGTGCAACAACTTCGAGGTCGTCAACATGGGCGTGATGGTTCCCGCCCAGGACATCCTGGAGAAGGCGCGCGTCGAGGAGGCGGACCTGATCGGCCTGTCGGGCCTCATCACGCCGAGCCTGGAGGAGATGCAGCACGTCGCCGCCGAGATGCAGCGCGACGCCTGGTTCCGCGAGCGCCGCATGCCGCTGCTGATCGGCGGCGCCACGACGAGCCGCGTGCACACCGCGGTGAAGATCGCGCCGCACTACGAAGGGCCGGTGGTCTACGTGCCCGACGCGTCGCGCAGCGTGGGCATCTGCAGCGAGCTGCTCAGCAGCGAACGCGCCGAGTCGTTCGTCGCCGAGCTGCGGGCCGACCAGGACAAGGTGCGCACGCTGCACGCCGGCAAGAAGCAGGCGCCGCTGGTGACCCTGGCCGCGGCGCGCGCCAACAAGCATGCCATCGACTGGGCCGGCTACGCGCCGCCGAAGCCGCGCTTCACCGGCCGGCGCGTGCTGCGCAACCAGGACCTGTCGGAGTTGGCCGCCTACATCGACTGGGGCCCGTTCTTTCAGACCTGGGACCTGGCCGGCGCCTACCCGGCCATCCTCGACGACGCGGTCGTCGGCGAGGAAGCACGGCGCGTGTTCGCCGACGCGAGGCAACTGCTGGCCAAGGCCATCGAAGGCCGCTGGCTGCAGGCCAACGGTGTGTTCGTCCTGTTGCCGGCCAACACGGTGGACGACGACACGATCGAGGTCTACACCGACGAGACGCGCACCGGCGTCGCGCTGCGCTGGAACCCGCTGCGGCTGCAAAGCGAGCGGCCGGTCGTCGAAGGCGTGAAGCGCCCCAACCGCAGCCTGGCCGACTTCATCGCGCCGCGCGGCGTCGCGGCCGACTACATCGGCCTGTTCGCCGTCACCGCCGGCATCGGCGCCGACGACAAGGCGCGCGCCTTCGCGGCTGCCAACGACGACTACTCGGCGATCATGGTCAAGGCGCTTGCCGACCGCCTGGCCGAAGCGTTCGCCGAGCGGCTGCACGAGCGCGTGCGCAAGGAGTTCTGGGGTTATGCCGCCGACGAGGCGCTGGCCAACGCGGAGCTCGTTGCCGAGCGCTACCGCGGCATCCGCCCGGCGCCCGGTTATCCGGCCTGCCCGGCGCACGGCGTCAAGCGCGCGATGTTCGAGGTGCTGCGTGCCGGCGAGATCGGCATGTCGCTCACCGAGAGCATGGCCATGGCGCCGGCGGCCAGCGTCAGCGGCTTCTACCTGGCGCACCCGCAGGCGTGCTACTTCAACGTCGGGCGCATCGGCGAGGACCAGCTCGCCGACTGGGCCGCTCGCGAGAGCCTGGCCATCGACGAGGCGCGGCGCGCGCTGGCGCCAGTGCTCTGACAGTGCGGCGGCGGCCGAGCGGCGCCGCCCGGCGGCCGAGGGTCCGGTAACGCCCGCCTACGATTTCGCCGCCGCTGGTCACCGTTTTCGGCCCGGTCGCTGCGCACAATGCCGCCCTCTTCCCGGGAGGAGGGTGAAGCCATGAAGCTGGCTCGTGTCCGAGCGCAGGCTCGCAGTGCATTCCTCGCCGTGGCGGCGGCCGTGGCGCTGGCCGGTTGCGGCGGCGGTGGAGGCGGCAGCGACCCCGGCGGCGTCGGCACCCCGCCGCCGCCCGCGGTCGAAAAGCCCGCCACCCGCGACGAAGCGGCGCGCTTTCTCGCCCAGGCCACCTTCGGCCCCGTCGATGCCGACATCGACCGCCTGCTCGACATCGGCTACGCGGCCTGGATCGACGAGCAGTTCGTGCGCGCACCGGCGCAGAGCCACCGCGCGCACTGGGAAGCGCGCGACGCCGAGATCAAGGCCGCCAACGCCGCCAACGCAGCCGGCCAGAACGAGGTCTTCGAGTCGTTCTGGAAGCAGGCCGTCACCGGCCCCGACCAGTTGCGCCAGCGCATGGCCTACGCGCTGTCGCAGATCTTCGTCATCTCGATGGTCGACGGCACCGTCGGCGACAACCCGCGCGCCGTGGCGGCGTACCTCGACATGCTCGGCGACAAGGGCTTCGGCACCTATCGCGAGCTGCTCGAGTCGGTGTCGCGGCACCCGATGATGGGTGTCTACCTGTCGCACCTGCGCAACCAGAAGGCCGACGCGCGCACCGGCCGCGTGCCCGACGAGAACTACGCGCGCGAGGTGATGCAGCTGTTCTCGATCGGCCTGGTGGAGCTGAACGACGACGGCAGCGTGCGCACCGGCTCGAACGGCGCGGCGCTGGAGACCTACGGCCCGGCCGACATCGCCGGCCTGGCAAAGGTGTTCACCGGCTGGAGCTGGGCCTGTCCCGACTGGCCCGACAACGGCTGCTTCTTCAACGGCAGCGCCAACGGCAACAGCGACCCCGACCGCGCCTTCAAGGCGATGCTCGGTTATCCGCAGTACCACAGCACCGACAGCAAGGTCTTCCTCGGCACCACCGTCGCCGCGCAAGGCCAGGCCGACCCGGCGGCCAGCCTGAACACGGCGCTGAACCGGCTCGCCGCGCATCCGAACGTCGGCCCCTTCATCGGGCGCCAGCTCATCCAGCGCTTCGTCACCAGCAACCCGAGCCCGGCCTACGTGAGCGCGGTGGCGCGGGCGTTCGCCGACAACGGCGCCGGTGTGCGCGGCGACATGAAGGCGGTGCTGAAGGCGGTGCTGATGAACCCCGAGGCGCGCCGCAGCGGCGACACCGCGGGCAAGGTGCGCGAACCGGTGCTGCGCCTGTCGGCCTTCCTGCGCGCTTTCGCGCACACCAGCGACTCGGGCGCCTTCAAGGTGGGCAACACCGACAACGCCGGCACGCAGCTCGGGCAGTCGCCGCTGCGCTCGCCCTCGGTGTTCAACTTCTACCGCCCGGGCTTCGTCGCGCCGGGCACGCAGGCGGCGGCGCGCGGCCTCGTCGCCCCCGAGTTGCAGCTGGCCAGCGAGACCAGTGCTGCCGGCTACGTGAACTTCATGCGCGACAACGTCTCCGCCGGCATCGGCCTCAACCCCGGCGCGCCGACCAACCGCCGCGACATCCAGGGCAACTACGCCGCCGAGATCGCGCTGGCCGCCGACGCTGCGGCCCTCACCGAGCGCGTGACGTCGCGCCTGACCTATGGCGCCGCGGGTGCCGCGCTGAAGACCGAGATCGCCGCCGCGGTGGCGAGCATCGCCATCCCGGCGCTCAATGCGGGCGGCACCAACCAGGCAGCCATCGACACCGCCAGGCGCAACCGCGTCAACACGGCGATGCTGCTGACGCTGGCTGCGCCCGAGTTCGTGGTGCTGAAGTGAGTGGCGGCAGCGCAAGAGGAGAACGACATGCATCGTGACGGCAACCCTGCCTCGCGCCGCCATGGCGGCCCGGCCGCCCCGGCGCTGCACTGGGGCGCATCGCGGCGCCTGTTCCTTCGCCACGGCGCGGCGCTGTCGGCGCTGGCCGGCGCCGGCGCGCCACTGGCGCTGAACCTGCTGGCCGCCGGTTCGGCGGCGGCGCAGGCGGCACCCGACTATCGCGCGCTGGTGTGCTTCTTCCTCTTCGGCGGCAACGACACCTACAACATGGTGCTGCCCACCGACGCGGCGAGCTGGGCCGCCTACACCGCCACGCGCAACCAGGCGCCCGACCCCATCGCCTTGCTGGCTGCGGGAACGGCGCCGAACGCGGCGGCCGGCGCGGGCACGCCGGCGCGGCTGGGTGGCGTGCTGCCGATCGCGGCGTTGAACGCAACGGGGCTCAACACCGGCCGCGCTTTCGCGCTGCACCCGTTGATGGGCGAGCTGCGCACGATGTTCGACACCGACCGGCGCCTGGCCATCGTGCCCAACGTCGGGCCGCTGGTGATGCCGACGACGAAGGCGCAGTACGGGCAGGCTTCGCACCCGAAGCCGCTGCGCCTGTTCTCGCACAACGACCAGCAGAGCACCTGGCAGGCGCTGGCGCCCGAAGGTGCCACCCGGGGCTGGGGCGGGCGCATGGGCGACGCGCTGGCTGCGGGCAACGGCAGCGCCGTGTTCACCTCGGTCTCGGCCAGCGGCGGCGCCGTCTGGCTCAACGGCAACACGGTGCAGCAGTACCAGGTCGGCAGCGCCGGCGCCATCCGCCTGGGCGCCAACGCCGGCGGCCAGGTCTACGGCTCCACCGCGGTGGCGCAGGCGCTGGCACGCATCGCCGGCAGCGCGCGCAGCGGCCACGTGCTGGAAGCCGACGTGGCGGCGGTGGCGCAGCGCTCCATCGCCGCGGAGGAGACGCTGCGCACCGCGCTGCGCCCCGCCAGTGACGCCGCATTCGGCACCGCGCCGGCCAGCGGCAGCTACAACGCCAACGCCGATCCGAAGCTGCAATACCTGAACCCGCTCACCGGCGCGATGGCCTTCAACGCCGTGGCGCAGCAGTTCCAGGTGGTGGCACGCATGATCGACGCCGCGTTGCGGGGCGCGGTGGCGGTGAAGCGGCAGGTGTTCTTCGTCAGCCTCGGCGGCTTCGACACGCACGACCTGCAAAACCGCAACCACGCCGACCTGATGGCGCGCGTGGCGCAGGCGCTGCGCTACTTCGACACCACGCTCGGCGCGCTCGCCGCGCGCAACCTCGTCACCACCTTCACCGCCAGCGATTTCGGCCGCACCTTCACGAGCAACGGCGACGGCACCGACCACGGCTGGGGCGCGCACCACTTCGTGATGGGCGGCGCGGTCAAGGGCGGCGACGTGTACGGCCGCTTCCCGGTGCTGGCCCCGAAGAACGCCAACAACAACAACTTCGACGGCAGCGGCGACCAGCTGGGCAACGGCTCGCTGCTGCCGGTGAACTCGGTGGACCAGATGGCGGCGACGCTGGGGGCCTGGTTCGGCGTCTCGGCAGGCGACCTGGCGGCGATCTTCCCGAACCTCGCCAACTTCGACGCGGCACAGCGCAATCTCGGGTTCATGGCCTGATGTGATGCTGTTGCGTTGATCGCGTAGGACCCGGTCGCGTTTGTCGCGCGCCAAGGCCGCACGCACGCTCGCCGTTGCCGCGCGCCAAAGCGACAACGACCTCGAAGGGCGCGCGACGGCCCTGCGCACAGCGGCGAGGCAGGAACCTCCGAAGCCCTCGCTCGTTATGATCCGCCGCCCTTCATGAATGCCCCTGCAGCGCCTTCGCTGAACCCGGCTCAGCTCGAAGCCGTGCACCATCTTTCCGGCCCCTGCCTGGTGCTGGCCGGCGCCGGCTCGGGCAAGACGCGCGTCATCACGCACAAGATCGCCAGGCTGTTGCACTCCGGCCTGGCGCCGCGGCAGATTGCGGCCATCACGTTCACGAACAAGGCCGCCGCCGAGATGCGCGAGCGGGCCCGCGGCCTCGTCGGCGCGCGCGGCGCGAAGGACCTCGTCATCAGCACCTTCCACAGCCTGGGCGTGCGCATGCTGCGCAGCGACGGCGAACGCGTCGGGCTGAAGACCAACTTCAGCATCCTCGACAGCGACGACGTGCTGGGCGTGCTGCGCGACTGCGGCGGCAACACCGACAACGCGCTGGCGCGCCGCTGGCAATGGACCATCAGCCTGTGGAAGAACCAGGGGCTCGATGCCGATGCGGCCGAGGCCGCTGCCGCGGACGACGACCAGCGAGTCGCCGCCCGCGTGATGCGCCTGTACCAGGAGCGGCTTGCCGCGTACCAGTCGGTGGACTTCGACGACCTGATCGGCCTGCCGCTGGCGTTGCTGAAGCGCGACGAGGAGGTGCGCTGCAAGTGGCAGGCGATGTTCGGGCACGTGCTCGTCGACGAGTATCAGGACACCAACGCCGTGCAGTACGAGCTGCTGAAGGCACTGGTCGGCGGCGGCCCGCACGGGTTCGGCGGCGCCGGAAGCAGGCCGTTCACCGCCGTGGGCGACGACGACCAGAGCATCTACGGCTGGCGTGGCGCGACGGTGGAGAACCTGAGGCGCCTGCCGCAGGACTTCCCTTCGCTGAAGGTGATCCCCCTCGAGCAGAACTACCGCAGCACGGGCCACATCCTGCGCGCGGCCAACGCGGTGATCGCCGGCAACCCGAAGCTGTTCGACAAGAAGCTGTGGAGCGAACTGGGCGAAGGCGAGCCGGTGAAGGTGATCGAGTGCGACGGCGAGGAACACGAAGCCGAGCGCGTCGTCGCACGCGTCCAGGCGCTGCGCGCCGGCCGCACCGGCGACGGCGCGGCGGTGAAGTTCGCCGACATCGCCGTGCTGTACCGCGCCAACCACCAGGCCAAGGTCTTCGAGCAGAAGCTGCGCGCGGCACAGATCCCGTACAAGGTCAGCGGCGGCACCAGCTACTTCGACCGCGCCGAGATCAAGGACCTGTGCGCCTGGCTGCGCCTCATCGTCAACAACGACGACGACCCGGCGTTCCTGCGCGCGGTGACGACACCGAAGCGCGGCATCGGCCACCAGACGCTGGCCGCGCTCGGCGAGTTCGCGGCCAAGCGCAAGGAAAGCCTCTTCGAGGCGCTCTTCGCGCCGACGCTTTCGGCGGCGCTGAAGGGCAAGGCCATCGACGCGTTGCACGAGTTCGGCCGTTATGTCAACGACCTCGAATACCGCGCCCGCCACACCAGTGGTGCCGAGGACGCCCGTGTCTACCTGATGGGGTGGCTGAAGGACATCGGCTACGAGCAGCACCTGCACGACGGCGAGGACAGCGAGAAGCTGGCCAGCGCGCGCTGGACCAACGTGCTCGACTTCGTCGACTGGATCGCCCGCCGCTGCGGCGGCGAGACGGCGGCCGAGGTGGCCGGCACCGTCGAGGAAAGCGAGCGGCGCAGCGTCTTCGACGTGGCGCAGACGATCAGCATCATCATCAGCATTGCCGAGCGCGGCGAGGACGGCGACGTGGTGACGCTGTCGACGCTGCACGCCGCCAAGGGCCTGGAGTGGCCGCACGTGGTGCTGGCCGGCGTCAACGAGGGCCTGCTGCCGTTCAAGGGCAGCGACGAGGAAATGTCCGCCGAGCGGCTGCAGGAAGAGCGCCGGCTGATGTACGTGGGCATCACGCGCGCGCAGCGCACGCTGGCGGTGAGCTGGCTCAGGCGCCGCAAGCGCGGCCGCGAGACGGTGGCCGGCATGGCCAGCCGCTTCATCACCGAGATGAAGCTCGACGAGGCGGTGGCGAAGGAGGATCCCCGCGAGCGGCTGAAGCGGCTGCGCGCCGAACTGGTGGCCCGCGTGCAGGCGTCGGAGCACGCCGCGGCGGCTTCGTCACCGGCGGCCCTGGCCCGCAAGGCCACCGAGGCCAGCGGGTGAACACAGCCGTCATGCCGGCGAGCGCCCGCGAGCGCTGGCTCGGCGCGGCGTTGCTGGCTTGCGCGGCGCTGGCCATCGCCTCGGCGCCATGGGCGCTGGATGCCCCGGTGCTCAACTTCGTCTTCAAGCCGATGGCGACGCTCGTCGTCATTGCCTACGCGCGCGGCCGCGGCGACAGCGCTGACAAGGCAGGCCGCGAGACCCGCGCTGCCCACGGCGATGGGCGCGATCCGGCCGGGGCTGCCGCCATCGCGGCGCGACGCTGGGTGCTGATCGGCTTGTGGCTTTCGCTGGCCGGCGACGTGGCGCTGCTGTGGCCGAAGGAAGGCTTCCTGCCCGGGCTCGTGAGCTTCCTGCTCGCGCACCTGGCGTACCTCGTCGCGTTCACGCGCCAGCGGCGGCTGATGGCCTGGTGGCCGGCGTTCGCGGCGTACGCGCTGGTGGCCGGCACGATCCTGTGGCGCCTGTGGCCGGGCGTGCCGGCGGCGCTGCAGGCGCCGGTGGCCGCCTACGTGCTGTGCCTCGCGTCGATGGCGGCGCAGGCGGCGGTGCTGTGGCGGCAAGGCGTCGCGCGGGGTGTCGTGCTGGCGCTGGGCGGCGCGCTCTTTGTCGCATCGGACGCGCTCCTGGCGACGAACAAGTTCGCCGGCCCGCTGCCGCTGGCCAGCCTGTGGATCCTCGCCACGTACTGGGCAGCGCAGTGGTGCATCGCGTCGTGGCTGGCGCCGCGAGGGACGCGCACCGGCCGGTGAGGTGCGCGGCCAGACCTCGTCGAGCATCCCCGGGCCACTCGCCGACCGGCCCGGCGCCGACCTGGCTGCGCCGGCACAACGAGAGTCGCTTCAGGGCCTAGCCGGCCCGCATCGGCACCCCCGTTTCCCGCAGGAACGCCAGCACCAGCGCCGTCAGCGGCGGTCCTTCGCGCACCGCGTGCGGGTGGCCGCCGGGGCCGCCGCTCCACGCGTGGCCGAGGCCGCTGAGCAGCAGGCGGCGCAGCACGAGGTGGCCGCCGGCGTCGAGGTGCTCGACGCCGTTCTCCAGCGCGTGCCCGGCAGGCGGGCCGCCGCCGCGCCGCTTCAGCACGTGCAGCGCCTGCTCGGCAAGCTGCTCGGCGCAGCGCGGCGCGACCACGTCGTCTTCGGCGCCGTGCAGGATCATCAGCGGCGCGCAGCGCTCGATGTGCAGCGCCGCGAGGGCCGGCGAGATCGCCAGGCCGTGCTTCATCACCTGGCGCGGGTCCTGCAAGTTGGCGCGTCCCAGCAGCGGCGGCGCGGCCACGGTGACGACCGCGTCGAAGCGCGCGGCGTGGTGAAAGGCCAGCAGCGCCGCGAGGCCGCCACCCGCGGACAACCCGGCCGCCGCCACGCGCCCGCAGCGCACCTGCCGCTCGGCCGCTTCCAGGCCGCGCAGCACCACGTCGAGTTCGCCGCCGCCGCCCTGGGCTGCCGGCATGAACCAGTTCCAGCAGCGCCAGGCGTTGGCGCCTTCGCGCTGCTCGGGGCACAGCAAACGAAAGCGCCCGCGGTCGGCGGCAGCGACGAACCCGGCGGCATGCGCGAACGCCATCGCGCGCTGGCCGCAGCCGTGCAGCAGCACGACCAGCGGCGCTTCCTCGGCGTCGGACAGCTGCGCGGGCCGGTACAGCGCGCACTCCCACGTCGCTTCGTGCGCGAACAGCGACGCGGGCTTCCTGAACGGGTCGAGGCTGAACGGCCACGGCGGCCAGCCCCAGCGTGGGGTGCTGGCTTGCACCTCCAGCCGCTGCCAGCGGCCGCCCAGCAGCGCGCGGCGCCGGGCCCACCAGTTGCGCAGGCGCTGCCACAACGCGCGCCATCGCGCCCACATTTCCATCTGCTCTCAGCCAGCGGCGGCCGGCGGCTTCAACGGCCGGCCCCCGCGAGCCAACCCCACGTGACGGCCAGCGACGCCAGCGTCACCGGCGCCCCGATGCGCGCGTGCGCGGCCCAGTCGATGCGCACGCCCGCCTTCTCGGCGAGATCGACGACTATCAGGTTGGCGATCGAACCCACCAGCAACAGGTTGCCGGCGAAGGTGCTGGCCAGCGCGAGCAGCGTTCCGGTTGCCTCGCTGCCGGGCGTGCCCGCAGCGCCCAGGTGCGGCAGCAGCAGCATCACCGCGGGTACGTTGGAGACCATGTTCGACAGCGCCGCGCCCAGCACCAGCAGCGCGCCCGGCTCGCGCACGTGCACGCCTTGCTGCGCCAGCCATGCCACGGCCTGCGCCGCCAGGCCCGTGCCCTGGAAGGCGTGGTTGACGACGAACAGACCGATGAACAGCAGCAGCAAGGGCCAGTCGACATAACCCATGACCTGAGCGGAGTGCAGGCGCCGGCTGAGCAGCAGCACGCCGGCGCCCACCAGCGCCGCCTGGTCGCGCGGCACGCCGGTGAAGAGGAAGACGGCCATCAGCGCGCCGGCGGCCAGCAGGCCCTTGGTGGCCTGCACGGCGTCGTAGGGCGGCGATGCGTCGTTGCCGGGCGCCGTGGCGCTCGTCGTCGGCACGACGCGCGGCGCCGGCGCCCTGCCCGGCACCACTGCGGCGCGACCCGCCGGCCCGAACACGAGCCACAGCCACAGCAGCGCCAGCGACAGCAGCACCGGCGGCCATGCCGCGCGCACGTAGCCGCCGAACGGCAGCGCCAGCAGCGAGCCGATCAGCATGTTCTGCGGGTTGCCGATCAGCGTCAGCGCCGAGCCGATGTTGGCCGCGCAGGCCAGCCCCACCAGCAGCGGTACCGGGTCGAGCCGCCGCTCCAGCGCCAGCCGGGCGACCACCGGCGTCATCGCCAGGCAGACCACGTCGTTGGAGAACACCGCCGACAGTGCCGCCGCCACCGCGATGAGCGCGGCCAGCAGCGCGCTGCGGGCCAGCGGCAGCGCCGCGACGACGCGCGTCACCTCGGCGTAGAAGCCGCCCAGGCGCATCTGCGCCGAGACCACCATGAAGGCGAACAGCAGCACGAGGGTGGGCAGGTCGACCGAGCGCGCCGCTTCTTCCACGGGCATGCCGGTGAGGGCGATCATCGCGATCGCGCCCAGCACCGCGACGCCGGTGCGGTCGAGCTTCACGTGCGGCAGGCCGCCGAGGAACATGCCGGCGTAGACGACGGCGAAGACGGCTGCAACGCCCCATTCAGCGCCCCCGCCGTGAACACCGGGGGCGGGCAGCGCGGGCAGGGTCATCCGGAGGCGGGAAGCGGCAAGGGCTGCCGATCATAGGGGGCCCTTGTCGAGGAACCGGCGCGCGCGGAGCGAGGGGGCGCGCCGCGGCCGGGCCCAACGCGCGCGCGCGCCTACGAAGGCAGGAAGTCCACCGGCCAGCTCACCACCATCGGCTCGACGTCCTTGGCGCCGAAGTCGAACTGGCGGATGCGCGCGACGAGCTTGCGCTCGAGGTCGTCGTTCTTCAGTTCGCTGGAAAGCACGCGGCAGTCGGTGACGGCGCCGCTGGGGTCGATCTTCAACTGCACGACCACCTTGCCCTGCAGCGACGAGTCTTCGCGCAGCGCGCGGTTGTACAGCGCGTAGATGGCGCCCTTGTTGCGCTCGAAGACGAGCTTGATCTCCTCGATCGAGCGGCTGGCCCTGCCGCTGCCGCTGCGCGTGAGCGTGCCGCCGGCGCCGGGGCCTGCGCCGGCGCCGCCGCCTGCGCCGGCGCGGCCGCTGCCGCCGGCACCGCCGCCGCCCGCGCCGCCGCCCCCACCGCCGCCGGCGTGGCCTTCGACGACCGTGGTGGCGCGGCCGGCGAGGCCGCCGCCGCCGGTGTCGCGGCTGACCGCGGCGGTGTTGAGGCCACCGCTGCCGCGGCCGGCGGTGCTGGTGATCATG
>JAEUPF010000165.1 GCA_016790425.1 Rubrivivax sp. | reverse complement strand
CTTGACGAAGCCGCCCGGGCCCATGATCGAGAAGCCCTCCTTGGCCGCGGTGGCCGCATCCTTGCCGCCCTTGGCGGCGATGCCGGTCTTGATCTCCACCGCCTTGGCGAACATCGCCTCGGGGCTGAAGCCGAACTGCATCATCACCATGAAGGCCATGAAGGTGGCGCCGCCCAGCAGCATGATGGCCTTGATGATCTGCACCCAGGTGGTGGCCGTCATGCCGCCGAAGAGCACGTAGACCATCATCAGCACGCCGACGATGACCACCGCGTACATGTAGTCCAGGCCGAACAGCAGCTTGATGAGCTGCCCGGCGCCGACCATCTGCGCGATCAGGTAGAACGCCACCACCACCAGCGTGCCGCTGGCGGCGAACAGCCGCACCGGCGTCTGCGCGAATCGGAAGGCGGCCACGTCGGCGAAGGTGAACTTGCCCAGGTTGCGCAGCCGCTCGGCGAGCAGGAACGTCACCACCGGCCAGCCGACGAGGAAGCCGATCGAGTAGATCAGGCCGTCGAAGCCCGAGGCCATCACCGCGGCGGAGATGCCGAGGAACGACGCCGCGCTCATGTAGTCGCCGGCGATCGCCAGGCCGTTCTGGAACCCGGTGATGCCGCCCCCGGCGGTGTAGAAGTCGGCCGCGCTCTTGGTGCGCGCCGCCGCCCACTTGGTGATCCACAGCGTGAACGCGACGAAGATCGCGAACATCGAGATCGCCGTCCAGTTGGTGGCCTGCTTCTGCGCCTGGCCGAGGTCGGCGCCGGCGGCCCATGCGGCCCCGGCGCCGATCAGCGCCGCCACGGGAAGCGCGAGCTTGAGTTTGCTGGTTGCGTTCACTTGAGCACCGCCTTGTTGATGTCGTCGGAGAGGCGGTCGAACTCGCTGTTGGCGCGCCGCACGTAGATCGCCGTGATGACGATCGTGAAGACGATGACCCCGAGGCCGATCGGCATGCCCAGCGTCGTGACGCCGTCGCCGATGCGCGAGGCCAGCAGCGGCTTGTCGAAGGCCACCAGCAGGATGAAGCCGTAGTAGACGACCAGCATCGCGATCGTCAACCACACACCCAGGCGCGTGCGGCGCGCCTTCAGCTCCTGGTACCGGGGGTGGGCGGTGACCTTGGCCACCAGGGTGTCGTCCATCGCTTGTCTCCTTTGGCAGCGGCATGCGTGAAGGGGGCGCGGCACCGAAAGGCGCCGTGAACGCCGGCCATCGTCGCGGCAGGCGCGACTGTGAGGGCGGGCACTGAACGGACTCTGACACGAAGCCAACGCTGGCTGACAGGTGCTGCCGGCGGCGCTTTGGGTTCGTCAGCGGCGCCGGCGCCGCGGGTCCGTCAGCGGCGCCGGCGGCGCCGCGGGTCCGTCAGCGGCGCACGACGCCCTCGCGCGGCTTTCCTTCGGCTTCCCACGCCGGCCCGTCGAACCAGGCATCGCCGGTCAGCGCCGCGCGCAGCATCGGCAGCGCGTCCAGGCCCCAGAAGACGCGGCCGTCGACAACATAGGTCGGCACGCCGAAGATGCCCAGCACGATGGCCCTGTCGGTGTTCTCGCGCAGTTCGCGCTTCACGTCGTCGGACTTCGGGTCGCGCGCCGGCGCCAGCCGCGCCGCCAGCTCCGCCAGGCGCGCCGGGTCGTTGGCGTCGGCGCCGCCGCCGGACCACGCATGGCGGAAGATCGACTCGACGACGCGCCGGTTGGGCCCGCTTGCGGCGGCGCCGCAGGCCAGCGCCAGGCGCAGCAGCGCCAGCGGGTTGAACGGGTGCACCGCCGGCGTCTGCATCGGCGTGCCTTGTTGCGCGGCCAGCCAATGCACGTGGCGGAAGGTCCAGGCGCGCTTGCTCTCGATTTCCGCCGGACCCTTCTGGCCCCAGTGCTGCAGGAGGCCGGCGAAGAGCACCGGCCGGTAGTCGACCGCGTAGCTCGAGCCGGCGAGCGCCTGCGGCAACTGTTCGCACGCGAGGTAGGCGAAGGGCGAGACGAAGTCGAAGAAGAACTCGATGCGCTTCATCGCGGTGGCTCCCCGGTCGGCGCCGTGCGCTCGCCACGGCGCTGCGCGATGGCGGCCCACACCGCGCGTTTGCCGGCCTCGGAAAGCCGCGACCAGGCGGCGATCTCGTCGAGGGTTCTCAGGCAGCCGGCACACAGCGGCGCGCTGCCGCCCGCGCGGCCCGGCTGCGGCTCCATGCGGCACACGTTGATGCACGGGCTGGGCACCGGGCCGCCTGCCGCCGCGGCCTCGTCAGCCGCCGGCGCGGCGGCACGGTTCACGCCCGCGCCTCCTGCGCAACGACCACGACGTCAGCCACCGGCGCACCGCCGGTGAGCCGCACGAGGTCGGCCGGCGCCAGCCTGAACACCCCGTTGGGATGGCCCGCGGCGGCCCAGATCTCGCTGAAGCGAAAGAGCTCGCGGTCGATCAGCGTCGCCACCGGCGTGGCATGGGCCAGCGGCGCCACGCCGCCGATGGAGAAGCCGGTGGCGGCCTTGACGAAGGCGGCGTCGGCGCGGCCGAGCTTCGTGCCCGCGCCGAGCTCGGCGGCCACGCGCTTCTCGTCGACGCGCTTGTCGCCGGAGGTGATCACGAGCACGGCCGCTTCCGGCCGGCCGCCTTCGGCATCGGCCAGGCGCCGGAAGATCACGCTCTTGGCGATCTGGCCGACGGTGACGCCGAGCGCGTCGGCCGCTTCCTGCGACGTGCGCGCGCTGATCTGCAGCCACCGCGGCTCGTGCGGATGGCCGAGGTCGGCCAGCGCGGCGCGCACGCGCTGAAAGCCTTCGGGGTAGCTGCTGGTGCCGTTCTCTTCGCCACTCATGCGTTTCATGCCGCTGATGTCGCTCAAGCCACTCATGCCGCCGATGCCGCTGATGCCGCTGATGCCGCTGATGCCGCTGATGCCGCTCATGCCGCTGATGCCGCTGATGCCGCTCATGCCGTTCTTCCGGTCGGTCAGCGGCAGTTTATGCGGGGGGTGGCCGCATTGCGCCCCCGCGGGCAGCCCGCGCTGCGCCGGCGGCGGCCGTGCAGTTGCACCGCAAGCCGCGGCGCTGAAAACATTGGGCACGTTTGTGCCGCGGCAACGGCCCTGGCCTGGGCTCCAATACGGCACTGACGATTGAGCCGCGCCCTTCACGCCGACCGACCATGAGCCTGCTCCTGCCGACTTGCCCCGCCCTGCCACCGCTGCGCCGGCTGACCCTGGCCGCCGCCGCGGCAGCCTTCGTTGCCGGGTGCGGCGGCGGGACGCAAGACGAGGGCGGCCCCGTCAGCAGCGACAACGCGCAAGGCTACGCCGCCGATGCGGCGACGATGCCGGTGACGGCCAGCACCGCCGTCGCCGCCGCCACGCTGACGCTGCAGGCCGCGCTGGCCGACAGCGCCGCCAGCCTGGACAGCGCCGTAGCCAAGGTCGATACCGCCGGCCGCGCCAGCGCGGCACCCGGCGGCCCCCAGGCCCTGGACACCACCACCCGCCGCAGCCTGCCCTGCGCGAACGGCGGCAGCGTGAGCTGGGTGGCCAGTGGCGCGCCGCTGGCGCAGTTGCTCAACCACCAGCTCGATGCCGGCGAGACCTACGACATCACCTACACGAACTGCGCCACCGCCATCACCGGCGTGGTGCTGAACGGCAACCTGCGGGTGGCCGTGAACGCGGCCGACGCCAGCGGCTTCGACCTCGCGACCACCGCCACGGCGCTCGGCAGCACCACGGTGCAAGGCCGCTTCACGCTCGACGGCGCCTGGCGGCACCAGTTGAGCACGCGCACCACCGCCGGCGGCGGCACCGAGCGAATCGACCGCCTGGCCACGACGCGCACGACGCTTGCCGCCAGCACCGCCGGCGGCGCGCGCCAGGCGAGCTACGAGCTGCGCGACATGGACTGGACCGTCACCGACCGCTGGGACAGCCTCGGCCGGCCGCTCTCGCGCGCGCACGACGGCACTTTGACGCTCTTTGCCAGCACACCGCGGCGGCCCTCGGCGACGCTGTCGGTGGCGACGATCGGCACGCTCGTGATCGGCGCCGACGGCCTGGTCGACGGCGGCGGCTTCAGCATCGTCGCCGGCGGCGACAAGTGGTCGGTCACCTACGGCGCGACGACGGTGACGATTGCGCTGGACCTCGGCAACAACGGCTCGACCGAGCGCACCTGGACGCTGCCGCGGCTGGTGTTCTATGGCGAGGCGGGCTGAGGCGCTGACGGGCTGACGGGCTGACGGGCTGACGCGGTCGGCCAGGATGTCCAGCGGCGTGCACAGCCGCCCCAACGGCGAAGCCGGCTCGACGGGTCCGCGCCTTCAGCGCCGAGCACCGGTTGCGAGGGCCACAAGCCCGGCCGCGGCGTGAGGTTGTGACGGGTGCGAACACGGCGCCGGCCGTGGCGGCCACA
The DNA here is from genome assembly GCA_016790425.1 of Rubrivivax sp. Taxonomy (GTDB): domain Bacteria; phylum Pseudomonadota; class Gammaproteobacteria; order Burkholderiales; family Burkholderiaceae_C; genus Rubrivivax. Next base: position 1,300 of record JAEUPF010000165.1, on the reverse strand, counting down.
GCCGCTTCGGGGCCCCGCCAAGCCGCCGCTGGAGTCGTCGGCGACCGCGCACGACTAAAATCGCGCGCTTCGGCCGCCCGAGGCGGCCCTCTTCCCCCAACGACCATTCTTCCGGTGCGGGCCGCCATCGCCGTCGCGATGACGGCCGCCCCGGGTCCAGGACGCCTGCCGTGATCATCTCCCCCGCTTACGCCCAGGCCGCCGCCACCGGCGGCACCGAATCGTCGCTCGTCAGCCTGTTGCCGCTGGTGCTGATGTTCGTGGTGCTGTACTTCATCATGATCCGGCCGCAGATGAAGAAGCAGAAGGAACACAAGGCGATGGTCGAGGCGCTGGCCAAGGGCGACGAGGTCGTCATCGCCGGCGGCGTGCTCGGCCGCGTGGCCCGGCTGGGCGAGTCGTTCCTGCACGTCGAGGTGGCCAACGGCGTGGAGCTGCAGGTGCAGCGCGGCTCGGTGGTGCAGGTGCTGCCCAAGGGCACCTTCAAGTAAAGCCGGCGCAACGCCGGACGGCAGGCGCGGTGAACCGCCTGCTGCGCCGGCCCCGCGCCTTCACCCTCCCCTTCCTGACTGCTGTCCGCGTTCCCCGGGCCGACGGCCTCCCCGCATGAACCGCTATCCCTGGTGGAAGTACACGCTGCTGGCGTTCGCGCTCGCGGTGGGGCTCTTGTTCACGCTGCCCAACTTCTTCGGCGAAGCGCCGGCGGTGCAGGTCAGCAGCGCCAAGGCGACGGTGAAGGTCGACACCGCCACCGCCGAGCGCGTGCGCCAGGTGCTCGCCGCCGCCGGTGTTGCCGCCGACTTCGTGCAGTTCGACGGCAACTCGGTGCGCGCGCGCTTCGCCGACACCGACACGCAGATCAAGGCCAAGGACGCGATCGGCAAGGCGCTCAACCCCGACGCCGCCGACCCGCGCTACATCGTGGCGCTGAACCTGCTGTCGCGCTCGCCGGCGTGGCTGACCAAGGCGCACGCGCTGCCGATGTACCTGGGCCTGGACCTGCGCGGCGGCGTGCACTTCCTGATGCAGGTGGACATGCGCGCGGCGCTGAAGCAGGCGGTGGACACCTACGCCAGCGACGCGCGCAATGCGCTGCGCGAGAAGCGGCTGCGCTTCTCGGGCATCACGCGCGAGCCGGCCGGGCTGACGGTGGGCTTCCCCGACGCGGCGGCCGCCGAGGCCGGGCGCGGCCTGCTCGCCGACCGCCTGCCGGCCGTGCAGTGGACGACCGAGAGCGCCGGCGAAGGCTCGTCGGTGCGGCTGGTCGGCCGCCTCGTTCCCAAGACCGTCACCGAGATCC
>JAEUPF010000003.1 GCA_016790425.1 Rubrivivax sp. | reverse complement strand
TGGTGGCCGGCCAGGGCGCAGTCGCTGCTGATGTAGTCGGGCTGGTCCTTGGCCATGGCCTTGAAGACCGGCTTGCCGATCTTCATGGCCACCGGGTGGTAGGGGGTCTTCACGCCGTAGGTGCCGGCATGGCCCGAGCAGCGCTCGACGGTGTTGAGCTTCACCTCCACCGTCTGGCCGATCAGCTTGAACATCTCCTCGGTCTTGCGGCCGATGTTCTGCACCCGGCCGTGGCACGGGATGTGGTAGCTCACCTTCCCCAGCGCCGTGGTGAAGTCGGTCCTCAGCAGCCCGTCCTTGTGCCGCGCCACGAGGTACTCGAACGGGTCCCACATCGACTCCTTGACGAGCTGCGCATCGGCGTCGTCGGGGAACATCAGCGGCAGTTCCTGCTTGAACATCAGCGTGCACGAAGGCACCGGCGAGACGATCGCCCAGCCTTCGCGGGCGTAGCGCGCCAGCACCGGGATGTTGGCTTCCTTCGCCTTCGCCACCGCCTCGAGGTCGCCGAGCTCCAGCTTGGGCATGCCGCAGCACTGCTCCTTCTCGACGATCTCCCAGGCGATGCCGTTGTGCTCGAGCACCTCGAGCAGGTCTTCACCGATGCCCGGCTCGTTGTAGTTGACATAGCAGGTGGCGAAGATGGCCACCTTGCCCGGCGTGCGCTCGCCGTGGGTCACCGCCGGTGCCGCCCCGTTCATCGCCCGGCCCCAGCGGAAGCGCTGCCGGGCGAGCGCGGGCATCCACGCATCGGCGTGGACGCCGAGCTGGCCTTGCAGCAGCTTGCGCATCGGCCGGCTCGCGTTCACCTTGTTGACGGCTTGCACGACGATGGGAATGCCGGCGAACTGGCCGTGCATGTCGGTGCTGGCGAGAACCTGCTCGCCTGCGCCGACGCGGCCCTGGCCGAACTTGAACGCCTTGGCGCGCAGCATCGCGTGCGGGAAGTCGAGGTTCCACGGGTGCGGCGGCGTGTACGGGCACTTCGTCATGTAGCACAGGTCGCACAGGTAGCACTGGTCGACGACCTTCCAGTAATCGGGCTTGGCTACGCCGTGCACCTCGCCGTCGGCGGTGGCGTCGACGAGGTCGAACAGGTTCGGGAAGCTCTGGCAGAGGCTCACGCAGCGGCGGCAGCCGGCGCAGATGTCGAAGATGCGCTCCAGCTCGGCAAACAGCTTGCCTTCGTCGCGGAAGTCGGGACTGCGCCAGTCCAGCGGGTGGCGGGTCGGGGCCTCGAGGTTGCCTTCGCGCATGGTGGGGTGTTGTTTCAGCGGAGGATGAACGTTATGCCATGCCAGGATGCGCCGGATGCGCCGGAGCGCCGCAAACAGACAAGGGGCGCGAGGCCCCTTGTGTCTTGTGCCGCGGCGGGCGCTGCGCGCCGGTCAGTCGACGAGCTGGTCCAGCGCCTTCTGGTACCGGTTGGCGTGGCTGCGCTCGGCCTTGGCCAGCGTCTCGAACCAGTCGGCGATCTCGTCGAAGCCCTCGGAGCGCGCCGTCTTGGCCATGCCGGGGTACATGTCGGTGTACTCGTGCGTCTCGCCGGCGACGGCGGCCTTCAGGTTGGCGCGCGTCGGGCCGATCGGCAGGCCGGTGGCGGGGTCGCCCACCTGCTCCAGGAACTCGAGGTGGCCGTGCGCGTGGCCGGTCTCGCCCTCGGCGGTGCTGCGGAACAGCGCCGCGACGTCGTTCTGCCCTTCGACGTCGGCCTTGTTCGCGAAGTAGAGGTAGCGGCGGTTGGCCTGCGATTCGCCGGCGAAGGCGTCCTTCAGGTTCTGCTCGGTCTTGGAACCCTTCAAGCCCATGATGTACTCCTCGTCTGGGTAGGAAAACGAACGGCGTCGTGCAACGGGCGCCTCGCGCTCAAGCGCAGGGCGAGGCCAGGCCGTGCGACGGAGGCGAACGCTAGCAGATGGAAAGCGGCGGTCCAATCGAAAACGTCAATGCGGGTCATAGCGCCCGCTGCGCCATGTGACCTCGGCCGCCGCGGCACCCGGGAAGCCGCGGCCATCAACGCAGGCCGAGCAGCCGCAGCGCCAGTTCGTGCAGCCGCCCTTGCGGGTCGGCCAGGCTTTCCAGCACCGAGAAGTGGTGCAGCCCCGGCAGCGTCTCGCACACCGGCACCGCGGTGGGACCCCACACGTCGCGGATCAGCGTGTTCTGGCGCAGGAACTCCTCGCTCTCGTCGAGCCCGACGGCGGCGTAGAGCTTGCAGCCCTTGGGCCGCGGGAAGAACGCCGGGCTGCAGCGGGCCACGTCCAGCGGCGTGAGCTTCAGGTCGGCTTGCAGGAAGGGCGCATGGCGCAGCGGCTCCAGGTCGTAGAGGCCCGAGATCGCCAGGCCACCCGCCAGCGGCTGCGCCGGCAGTTCGAAGCCCACCGCATCGGCCACTTCCTTCCAGCGGCACGACAACAGCATCGCCACCAGGTGCCCGCCGGCGGAGTGCCCGGCGAGCGCGATGCGCTGCGGGTCGCCGCCGTGCTCGGCGCCGTGGCGCACGGTCCAGGCCACCGCTTCGGTGAGCTGGCGCGCGATGTCCTGCACGCCGACGGCAGGGCACAGGTCGTGGTTGGGCACCACCACCATCGCGCCATCGGCGGTGAAAGAGGGGGCGACGAACGAGAAGTCGCTCTTGTCGAGCGAGCGCCAGTAGCCGCCGTGGATGAAGATCAGGATCGGCGCGCCGCTGCCGCCGCTGCCGCCGCCGGCGCCGCCGCCCTCGCCGGAAGCCGGCACCGCACCGGCGTGCGCAGGAAAGACGTCGAGCGTCGCCTTCGGCCCTTGGCCGTAGCGCACGTCGAGCACGCAGCGCGCCTTGCTGCGCACGAGCGCCGAAGCCTCGGCCCAGCCGGCGAAGAAGCGCGCGTGGTCGGCGACGCGGGCGCGGTTGTTGTACTGGGCCTCCAGCCAGGCGGGGTCGTTGCGTGGGCGCATGGGCGGGTACTCCTCGGGGTGCCGGGTTCGCGGGCGCGGCCGGGCAGCCGGGGCGCGACGATAGCGCAGCGCTTCGGCCGCCTCGCCCCTGCGATAGAATGCGCGCCGTTCGTGGGGACGTAGCTCAGCTGGGAGAGCGTCGCGTTCGCAATGCGAAGGTCGAGGGTTCGATCCCCTTCGTCTCCACCACCGTTCAGTTGGTGACAGGGGCCGCCGATGGCGGCCCCTGGCTTTTTCGGCCACGCGCATGCCGTCGTCGAACGAGAGTCCGTCATGCCCACCGACCCCGACCGCTTCCAGGACATCCGCGACGCCGTGCGCGCCTTGTGCGCGCAGTTCCCGGACGAGTACTTCCGCAAGGTCGACGCACAGCGCGGCTACCCCGAAGCCTTCGTCGACGCGCACACCAAGGCCGGCTGGATGGCGGCGCTGATCCCGCAGGAGTACGGCGGCTCGGGGCTGACGATGGCCGAGGCTTCGGTGATCATGGAAGAGATCAACCGCAGCGGCGGCAACTCGGGCGCCTGCCACGGCCAGATGTACGTGATGAACGCCATCGTGCGCAGCGGCTCCGAGGCGCAGAAGCGGCAATACCTGCCGCGCATCGCCAGCGGCGAGCTGCGCATCCAGTCGATGGGCGTCACCGAGCCGACCACCGGCAGCGACACCACGCGGCTGAAGACGACGGCCGTGCGCAAGGAAGGCCGCTGGGTCGTCAACGGCCAGAAGGTGTGGATCTCGCGCATCCAGCACAGCGACATGATGATCCTGCTGGCGCGCACGACGCCGCTGGCCGAGGTGGGCAAGCGCTCCGAGGGGCTGAGCTGCTTCCTCGTCGACCTGCGCCAGGCCATCGGCCACGGGCTCACCGTGCGGCCGATCGCCAACATGGTCAACCACGAGACCAACGAGCTCTTCTTCGACAACCTCGAGATACCGCAGGAGAACCTGCTCGGCCCCGAGGGCCAGGGCTTCAAGACGCTGCTGGACGGCCTGAACGCCGAGCGCACGCTGATCGCCGCCGAATGCATCGGCGACGGCTACTGGTTCGTCGAGCGGGCGACGAAGTACGCCGGCGAGCGCGTCGTCTTCGGCCGCCCGATCGGCCGCAACCAGGGCGTGCAGTTTCCGATCGCCGAAGCCTTCATCGAGGTGGAGGCGGCAAACCTGATGCGCTGGAAGGCGTGCGAGCAGATCGATTCGCACCGCCCCGCCGGTGCCGCCGCCAACATGGCCAAGCACCTGGCAGCCAAGGCGAGCTGGGAAGCGGCCAACGTGTGCCTGCAGACGCACGGCGGCTTCGGCTTCGCCTGCGAATACGACATCGAGCGCAAGTTCCGCGAGACCCGGCTGTACCAGGTGGCACCGGTGTCGACCAACATGGTCTTCAGCTACGTGGCCGAACACGTGCTCGGGTTGCCGAAGTCGTACTGATCTCGTGCCGAGCCGCCGCGCCGGGGCCGCCGGGCCGGGCGATGCCGGCCGGTCACGCGCCGCGGCTACCATGCCGCCATCCAGGAGGTGTTTGCAATGAGCCACGATCGCATGAACCGCCGCCCCGGCCGGATGCTGCCAGCGTTGCGTCTTGCCGCCGCGTTGGCACTGGCTGGCCTCGCCGCATCTTGCGCCGGCCCCACCGGTCCCGGCACGGCCGCGCCGTCTGCGGCCGCTGCCGCCGCTGCGCGGCCGAAGCTCGTCGTCTTCCTCGTCGTCGATGGACTGCCGATGCGCCAGGTCACTGCCTATCGCGAGCAGTTGCAGCCCGACGGCTTCGCGCGCTTCCTCGAGCGCGGCACCTGGTTCGCCGAAGCGCACTACGGCTACGCCTTCACCGTCACCGCCGCCGGCCACGCGACGATGCTCACCGGCGCCTACCCGCATGCCACGGGCATCATCGGCAACGACTGGCGCGATGTCGCCAGCGGCGAGATGCAGTACTGCACCGGCGACGAGCGCCACACCTACCTCGGCCACAAGACCGGCAAGCTCGACGGCACGAGCCCGGCCAACCTGCGCGTCGAGACGGTGGGCGACGTGCTCCGCCGCGCGACGCCGGCGTCGAAGGTCATCGGCATCTCCGGCAAGGACCGCGGCGCCATCCTGCCCGCGGGCAAGACCGGCACCGCCTACATGTACATGAGCGAGACCGGCTCGTTCGCCTCGAGCACGTACTACATGAAGGAGCACCCGGCCTGGGTGAGCGCGTTCAACGCCGGCAAGCCGGCCGACCGCTACTTCAAGGCCGAATGGAAGCCGGCGCTGCCCGACGCGGCCTATGCGCAGTCGCTCGGTGACAACCAGCCCTGGTTCGGCACCCGGCCGGGCAAGCTGCCGATGACGATGGGCGCCTCGGCCGAGAAGCCCGGCCAGCCCTTCTACAGCGGCCTGTTGCGCAGCCCGTTCGTCGACGAGATGTCGCTCGCGTTCGCGCGCGCGGCCATCGCCGGCGAGCAGCTCGGCGCCGACGAAGCCCCCGACATCCTGGCCGTCAGCCTCTCGGGCCACGACTACGTGAACCACTACTGGAGCGCCGAGTCGCGCCTGTCGCACGACCACTTCCTGCACCTGGACCGCTTGCTGCAGGCCTTCTTCCGCGACCTCGACGCCACGGTGGGCAAGGACAACTACGTGGCCGTCCTCACCGCCGACCACGGTTTCATGCCGGCGCCCGAGGTGAGCCGCCTGCGCGGGCAGGACGCCGGGCGCATGGTCAGCAGCGAGACCCTCGGCCGCGTCAACGCCGAGCTCGAAAAGCGCTTCGGCGTCGCCAAGCTCGGCCGCTTCTTCTCCGCTTCGGCGCTGGTGCTCGACCGCGCACTGCTGGCGCAGCACCGGCTGGATGCCAACACGGTGGCCGAGGCGGCGCGCACCGCGCTGCTGGCCGAGCCGGGCATCGCCGTGGCCTACACGCGCGCCGAACTCGAAGCGGGCAGCCGCGCCGGCGCGCCGCTGTTCGACGCGATGGTGAAGTCGTGGCACAAGGAGCGCTCGGGCGACGTCCAGCTGGCGCCGAAGGCGAACTGGATGTTCGTCTCGTCGACCGCCAACACCACGCACGGCTCGCCGTACGTCTACGACACGCACGTGCCGATCCTCGTCTACGGCCCGCGGTGGGTGAAGGCCGCCCGCGTGGACCGCCGCGTCGAGGTGGCCGACATCGCGCCGACGCTGGCGCGGCTGCTGGGCGTGGCCGCGCCGGCGGCCTCCGAGGGCAAGCCGCTGCCGCTGAACTGACGCCGCGGCGGAAGGGCCCGCGCGCCCGGCCCGCGCGGCGAGGCGGGTCCGGCACGGCGCTTGTGGCGCGTCAAAGGCCTTCCACGCTTCCGGCGTTACGGTTCGAGGCTGCTCCCTGCGGGCGTGCGGCGCGCACGATGGCGTGCCGCAAACGACCCAGGCGCCGCCATGTCCACTGCTTCCCGCCCCTCGCGCGTCGCGCAACACCCTTCCAGCCTGCCTCGCCGCTACCGCGCGATGGCGCTCGTGCGCCCGGGCGAGGCCACGCTGCAGCCGATCGAGCGCGACCTCGTGCTGCCCGGCCCCGGTGAACTGCTGTTGCGCGTGCACATGTGCGGCGTGTGCCGCACCGACCTGCACGTGGTCGATGGCGAACTGCCGCTGGCGCAGTTCCCGCGCGTGCCGGGCCACGAGGTCGTCGGCACCGTCGTCGCCGCCGGTGCCGGCTGCTCGCGCTTCGTCGTCGGCGCGCGCGTGGGCGTGCCGTGGCTGCACGACACCTGCGGCAGCTGCCGCTGGTGCCTGAGCGCGCGCGAGAACCTGTGCGAGACGGCGCGCTTCACCGGCTGCACCGTCGACGGCGGCTATGCCGAGTACGTGACCGCACGCGAGCACTTCTGCTTCGCGCTGCCCGAGCGCTACGGCGACGAGCAGGCGGCGCCGCTGCTGTGCGCCGGGCTCATCGGCTGGCGTGCGCTCGCCATGGCCGGCACGGCGCGCACGCTGGGGCTCTACGGCTTCGGCGCTGCGGGGCACCTGGTGGCACAGGTGGCGCTGCAGCAAGGCCGCCGCGTCTACGCGTTCACGCGCCCCGGCGACAGCGCGGCGCAGGCGCTGGCGCGCTCCCTCGGCGTTCACTGGGCCGGCAGTTCCGACGAAGCTCCGCCGACGCCGACCGACGGCGCCTTGATCTTCGCCCCGGTCGGGGCGCTGGTGCCGGTGGCGCTGGCGCACAGCGAGCCCGGCAGCACCATCGTCTGCGCCGGCATCCACATGAGCGAGTTGCCGGCGATGCCGTACTCGCTGCTATGGCAGGAGCGCAGCGTCCGTTCGGTGGCCAACCTCACGCGCAGCGACGGCGACACGTTCTTCGCCTGGGCCGCCGGGCACGCACTGGCCAGCACCACCGAGCGGTTCGCGCTGGCCGAAGCCAACACGGCGCTGCAGCGCCTGCGCAGCGGCCGCCTCACCGGGGCCGCGGTGCTCGACTGCACCTGAGGCGGCATGGTGGACAGCAAGCGCAACGACGCCGCCGCAAGCAAGCCCGCGGGCCCGCCGGTCGTCGCGCCCGCCGGCGAGCCGGTCTTCGTTGCCCGCGGCCTGAACAAGGTCTACGGCAGCGGCGACACCGAGGTGCACGCGCTCACCGACGTGAACCTCGAGATCCGGCGCGGCGAGTTCGTCGTGCTGCTCGGCGCGTCGGGCAGCGGCAAGAGCACGCTGCTCAACATCCTCGGCGGCCTGGACGTGCCCACCAGCGGCGAAGTGCGTTTCGCCGAGCACCGCCTCGACGGCGCCGGTGAAGCCGCGCTCACCACCTACCGGCGCGAGCACGTGGGCTTCGTGTTCCAGTTCTACAACCTGATTCCCAGCCTCACGGTGCGCGAGAACCTGGCGCTCGTTACCGACATCGCGCACGACCCGATGCCCATCGACGAGGCGATCGCCCTGGTCGGTCTGACGCCGCGCCGCGACCACTTCCCGGCCCAGCTCTCCGGTGGCGAGCAGCAGCGCGTGGCGATCGCGCGCGCCATCGTCAAGCGGCCCGAGGTGCTGCTGTGCGACGAACCCACTGGCGCGCTGGACTACCAGACCGGCAAGCTGGTGCTCGAGGTCATCGCCCGCATCAATGCCGAGCTGGGCACGACGGCGGTGGTGATCACGCACAACGCCGCCATCGCCGGCATGGCCGACCGCGTGCTGCACCTGGGCGACGGCCGCATCCAGCGCGTGCAGGTCAACGAACACAAGGTGAGCCCGGCCGAGCTGAGCTGGTAGCACGCTGCCGCCGGCCTCACCGACCCCGCGATGAAAGCCCTCGACCGCAAGCTGCTGCGCGACCTCACCCAGCTCTGGAGCCAGGCGCTGACCATCGCGCTGGTCGTTGCCAGCGGCGCCGGCAGCTTCATCACGACGCTGTCGGCGGTCGATTCGCTGGAGAGCGCGCGCGAGCGCTACTACGCCGAAGGCCACTTCGCCGAGGTCTTCGCCGCGGTGAAGCGCGCCCCCGCGGCGGCCGCCGTCGCGCTGCGCGAGCTGCCGGGCGTGGCCGACGCGCAGGCCACCATCGAGCAGGTGGTGCGCGTCGAGCTGCCCGGCGTCGACGACCCGCTGATCGGGCAGCTGATCGGGTTGGACACGCGGCGGCCGCCGCGCATCAACCTCGTCACCGTGCGCACCGGGCGCGGGCTCGACGAGGCCGGGGCTTCATCGGGCGCTTCATCGGGCGCTTCATCGGGCGCTTCATCCGCCGAGCTGCCCGCCCTCGTCTCGGCCGCGTTCGCCGATGCGCATGGCCTGAAACCCGGCGCGCGGCTGTCGGCGCTCATCAACGGCCGCCAGCGCACGCTCGTCGTCAGCGGCATCGCCTTGTCGCCCGAGTTCATCTTCGCCGGGCTGATGGGCGCGCCGGACACGCGCGGCTTCGGCATCTTCTGGGTGCCGCAGGACGCGCTGGCCGCCGCCTACGACATGAACGGCGCCTTCAACCGCGTGGCGTTGAAGCTGGCGCCCGGTGCCGACGAACGCGCCGTCGTCGCCGCGGCCAGCGCGATGCTGGCACGCCACGGCGGCCGCGAGGCGCACGGCCGCGCCGAGCAGACCTCGCACACGATGCTGGACAACGAGATCTCCGAGCAGCGCGTGCTCGGCACGCTGCTGCCGGCCATCCTGCTGGGCGTGGCGGCGTTCCTGCTGCACGTGGTGATCTCGCGCCTGGTGGCCACGCAGCGCGAGCAGATCGCCGCGCTCAAGGCGCTCGGCTATCCGAACCGGGCCATCGCCGCGCATTACCTGAAGTTCGTGCTCGCGATCGTGCTCGTCGGGCAGGTGCTCGGCATCGCGCTGGGCGACTGGATGGGCACGCAGCTCGTCGGCCTCTATGCCGAGGTCTTCCGCTTCCCCGTCTTCGAGCACCGCATCGCGCCGGGGCTGCTGGCGCTGAGCCTGGCGGTCACGGTGGCCACCGCGGTGGCCGGGACGCTGGGCGCCATCGTCGCCACGGTGCGGCTGCCGCCGGCCGAGGCGATGCGACCGCCGGCGCCCGGCCAGTACCGCCGCACCTGGCTCGACCGCCTGGGCGCGCGCCACATCGGGCCGGCGTTGCGCATGATCCTGCGCAACATGCAGCGGCGGCCGCTGCGCACCTCGATGTCGGTGGCCGGCATCGCCGCCGCGGTGGCGGTGGTGGTGCTCGGCAACTTCTTCCGCGACGCCATCGCCTTCATCGTCGATTCGCAGTTCAACGTGGCGATGCGCAGCGACGTCATCCTGTGGCAGGCCGAGGCCGGCGACGCCGCGGCGCGGCACGAGGTGGCGCGGCTGCCGGGCGTGATCGCGGTGGAGCCGGGGCGCGACGTGCCGGTGCGTTTCGTCAACGGGCACCTGAGCCACCGCGGCGCCATCCAGGGCTTCGGGCGCCGCGCCGAGCTGCGCCGCATCGTCGATGTCGACGGGCACGAGGCGAGCCGCCTGGACGAAGACACCGCTGGCACCGCCGCCGGCGCCGGCGGCGAGGCCGCCGCCTTCGGCGAGGCGATCGTCATGACCGACCGCCTCGCCGACAAGCTCGGCCTGCGCGTGGGCGAACGCGTCCAGGCCGAAGTGCTCGAGGGCCGCCAGCGCACGCTGACGCTGACGCTGGCGGCCACGGCACGCGAGATGATGGGCCTGAACGCCTACATGGAGCGGCGCGCGCTCAACCGGGCGCTCGGCGAAGGCGACCTGGCGACACAGTTCTCGGTGGCCGTCGAGCGCGGCCGCGAGAACGAGCTGCTCGCGGCGGCGAAGGCGCTGCCGCGCGTGGTGGGCACCTTCAGCAAGGCGACGCTGCTGCGCAACATGCAGGAGATCACCGCGCGCAACATCCGCATCATGAGCACCATCATGACGCTGTTCGCCACCATCATCGCCGTCGGCGTGGTCTACAACAACGCCCGCATCGCCCTGGCCGAACGCACCTGGGAACTGGCCAGCCTGCGCGTGCTCGGCTTCAGCCGCGCCGAGGTGTCGGCGCTGCTGCTGGGCGAGCTCGCCTTGAGCATCGCACTGGCGCTGCCGCTGGGCATGCTGGCCGGCAATGCGCTGGTGCACGCGCTGGCCCAGGGCCTGAAGTCCGACCAGTTCTTCTTCCCCGTGGTGATCAGCCCGCCCACCTACGCGATGGCGGCGCTGGCGGTGCTGGCCTCGGGCGTGGCCAGCGCGCTCGTGGTGCGCCGGCGCGTCGACCGCCTGGACATGGTGGCGGCGCTGAAGACGCGCGAGTAGATATCCACTCACTTCATCCGTCAGGCAGGATTCGCCGATGACAAAGAGAACCTGGTTGCTCACCGGTGCCGGCACGCTCGCCCTGGCGGCACTGCTCGGCTGGGCCTTCGCGCCGCGCCCGGTGGCCGTCGAGCTGGCCGAGGTGACGCGCGGACCGTTCGAGACCACCATCGACGAGGACGGCAAGACGCGCATCGCCGAGCGCTACGTCGTCTCGGCGCCGCTGGCCGGGCGGCTGGCGCGCATCGCGCTGCGCGAAGGCGATCCGGTGGCCGCCGGGGCGCCGGTGGCGGCGCTGACGCCGCTGTTGCCCGCGCTGCTGGACGAGCGTACCCAGCGCGAACTGCGCGCCCGCGTCGGCGCCGCCGGCGACAACGTGCAGCGCACCGCTTCGCGCCACGAGCGCGCCCGCGTCGCGCTGGAGCAGGCGGCCAGCGAAGTGAAGCGCAGCGAGCAACTGGCGCAGCAAGGCTTCATCGCGTCGACCAAGCTCGAGACCGACCGCCTGGGCGTGCGTGCCGCCGAACGCGAACTCGAAGCCGCTGCCGCCGAGCACCGCATCGCCGCGCACGAACTGGAGCAGGCGCGCGCGGTGCTCGATGCCGCGCTGCCCGCGCGCGAGGGTGCGCCGGCGCCAGCGCGCGGAAGCGGCGCCGCTGCGCCACGTGTCTTCACCGTGGCCTCGCCGGTGGCCGGGCGCGTGCTGCGCGTGCTGCAGGCCAGCGAGACCACGGTGGCGCTGGGCACGCCGCTGGTCGAACTGGGCGACATCGCGCGCCTGGAGATCGTGGCCGAACTGCTGACGACCGACGCGCTGGCCGCCCGGCCCGGCAGCCGCGTGCGCGTCGAGCGCTGGGGCGGCCCGCTGCCGCTGGAAGGCATCGTGCGCACGGTCGAGCCGGGCGCCTTCACGAAAGTCTCGGCACTGGGTGTCGAGGAGCAGCGCGTGCGCGTCGTCATCGACCTCACGAGCCCGCGCGAACAATGGGCCGCGCTCGGCGACGCCTTCCGCGTCGGCGTGCGCGTGGTGACGCTGGCGCGCGAAGACGCCGTGCAGGTGCCCACGAGTGCGGTGTTTCCGCTGCCCGCGGGCCTGGGTGCGCCTGTGCACTCGGGCACCGCCTCGTCGGCGGCATCGGTGCCGGTGGCATCGGCGGCATCGGTGGCATCGGCGGCATCGGCCGCATCGACGCCGGCGGGTCAGCGTGGCAGCGACGCCGCCGGTCCCGCGACGCACGCCGCCTTCGTCGTCGAGGGCGGCCGCGCCGTGCTGCGGCCGCTGCAACTCGGCGGGCGCAATGGCAGCGCCGCCTGGGTGAAGAGCGGCCTGGCGCCCGGCGAGCAGGTCGTCATCTATCCCGGCGCGACCGTGCGCGATGGCGTTCGCGTCACGGCGCGCAAGGTTTGATGCGGACTCCCGTTCCATGCGGCGAACGCCTGGCCCGCCGCAGGACTCGCTTCAACGCGAATCCCTGACGGCCGCGGGTCGCAGTGCGCGCTTGACGCCCTCGGTGGCCAGCGCGTAGGCCAGCGTCAGCGCCAGCATCGCCGCCAGCAGGAAGCCGGGCAGCGGCACGAACCCGAGCCAGCCCGCCAGCGGCTCGAGGTACGGCAGCGCCAGCGCCGCCAGTGCCATGGCGCCGGTGGCCACGAGCAACAGCGCGCCGGGCCGGCTGCGCCACGCCGGCAGGCGCGTGCGCAGCACCAGCACCACGGCCAGCTCGGTCAGCAGCGACAGCACGAACCAGGCGCTGTGGAACAGCGGCGCCTGGGCGTCGAACACGCGCAGCAGCAGCACGAAGGCGGCGAGGTCGAACAGCGTGCTCGTGAGGCCGAAGGCGACCATGAAGCGGCGCACCTCGGCCACGTTCCAGCGTTGCGCGCGCTCGAGTTCGGCGGCATCGACGTCGTCGCCGGCCAGCGCCATCGACGGCAGGTCCGACAGCAGGTTGTTGAGCAGGATCTGCGTCGCCGTCAGCGGCAGGAACGGCAGCAGCGGCGCGGCCAGCGCCATGCTCACCATGTTGCCGAAGTTGGCGCTGGTGGTGATGGCGATGTACTTCATCGTGTTGGCGAAGGTGCGCCGGCCTTCCTCGATGCCGGCAAGCAGGCGCGCCAGGTCGGGTGCCAGCAGCACCAGGTCGGCGGCCTCGCGCGCCACGTCCACCGCCTGGTCCACCGAGATGCCGACATCGGCGGCGTGCAGCGCCGGCGCGTCGTTGATGCCGTCGCCGAGGAAGCCCACCGCGTGCCCGCGGCGCTGCAACGCGCGCACGATGCGCTCCTTGTGCGCCGGCTCGAGCTCGACGAACAGGTCGGTCGTCTCGGCCAGGTGCCACAGCGCCTCGTCGCGCAGGCCGGCGATCGTCTCGCCAGTGAGCAGCCGCTCCGGGTCCAGCCCGAGCGCGGCGCCGACGTGCGCGGCCACGTGGCGGTTGTCGCCGCTGAGGATCTTCACGCGCACGCCACGCGCGGCGAGTTGCGCGAGCGTGGCCGCAGCCTCCGGCTTGGGCGGGTCGGCGAAGAGCAGGAAGCCGGCGAGCGTGAGGCCGGCCTCGTCGGCCAGCGCGTAATGCGGCTGCGCCTGCACCTCGCGCACCGCCACAGCCAGCACGCGCACCCCGCGCTCGCCGTGCGCGCGCACGATGGCGGCGAGCGCTTCGCGCCGCCCGGCGCTCAGCGGTGCGGCGGCGGCGCCACCGCCTTCGGCAACGTGCGAGCAGATCGCCAGCACCTGCGCCGTGGCGCCCTTGACGATCATCCGCCGCGTCGGGCCCGGCGCGCCGGGCGCCTGCGGCACCGGCGCGGCGCCGGGCTCGCCTTGGGCCGCTGCCGCGCCGCAGGCATCGTCGTCAACCGCTGCGGCGGCCTCGACGACGATCGTCAGCCGCTTGCGCACGAAGTCGTACGGGATCTCGTCGACCTTGCGCCAGCCCGTGGTGGCCAGGCCCGCGCGCTCACCGGCGGCGACGAGCGCGGTGTCGATCGGGTTGTCGATCCCCGTCTCGAACGCGGCGTTGAGGAAGGCCGTGTGCAGCACCTCGGGCGCATCGGCCCCCGCGGCGTCGATCGCCCGCTCCAGCGCCATCACGCCGACGGTGAGCGTGCCGGTCTTGTCGGTGCACAGCACGTCCATGCCGCCGAGGTCCTCGATGGCCTCCAGCCGCCGCACCAGCACGCCGCCGGCGGCCAGCCGCCGCGCGCCGCCGGCCAGCGAGACGCTGACGATCGCCGGCAGCAGTTCGGGCGACAAACCCACTGCCAGCGCCATCGCGAACAGCAGCGAGTCGATCAGCGGCCGCCCGAGCCACTGGTTCACCACCAGCACGGCGACCACCACGCCGAGCATCACGCGCACGAGCATCTCGCCGAAGCGGCGCACGCCGCGCCCGAAGTCGCCCTCGGCGGCCGGCTGCGCCAGGCGCGAAGCGACATCGCCCAGCGCCGTGCGGCCGCCGGTGCGCACGACGAGGAAGCTGGCGGTCCCGCTGCGCACCGAGGTGCCGAGGAAGGCGCAGTTGAGCCGCTCGCGCAGCGGTGCATCGGCGCGCACGCTGCCGGCCCGCTTCTCCACCGGCAGCGACTCGCCGGTGAGGCTGGCCTCGACGACGAGGAAGTCGCGCGCTTCGAGCAGCACGCCGTCGGCGGGCACCAGGTTGCCGGCGGCCAGCTCGACGATGTCGCCGCGCACCAGCGTCGAGGCCGGCACGGCGAGCACGCGGCCGCCGCGGCGCACACGCGCCGTCAAGGCCAGCCGCTCGCGCAGGCGCGCCATCGCGGCCGTGGCCCGCACCTCCTGCGCGAAGCCCAGCGCGGCGCTGCCCGCGACGATGACGAGGATCGCCACCGCGTCCCACCAGTCCTGCACGAAGAGCGAGATCAGCGCGCCGGCAACGAGGATCAGCACCAGCGGGCTCGACAACTGGCGCAGTGCGAGCTGCGCGAGCGTGGCCTGGCGCTGCACGTGCACCGCGTTGGGGCCGTCGCGGGCGAGGCGCGCCGCGGCTTCTGGCGCGCCGAGCCCTGCCGCTCCACCCTGCCCGCCCACCCGGCGCAGGAGTTCCTCGACCGGCAGGCTCCAGTACGCGAACCCTTCGTCACTCGGAGCGTCGCTCAAGGTTCGCCCGGCCGCCCTGGCGCCAGCCGCGTGGGCATCGACCAGCCGGCGGTACCCATGGCCGGCACGCGCAAGCGCGGCCGCGGGGGGGCGGCGCCTGCTGCCGGCGCCGATGGCGTCGTCAGCGGCGTCAACGGCGGCAGGTCGCGCGCCGCGTCGGCTTCGTGCTGGCGGCCGCGACCGGGCACCTGCGCCAGCGCCGCGAGCTGGGCGCCGCACACGCGCAGCAGGTCGTCGAACGAGATCACGCCGACCAGGTGCCCTTCGGCGTCGCGCACCAGCAAGCGGCGCACGCCGCTGCCTTGCATCAGCGCGATCGCCTCGCCGATGTCGGCCTGTTCGGCGACGCTCACCAGCGGCCCACCGCTCAGGAGCATGCCGACCTGCATCGTGCAGGCGGCGGCGCCGCGGGCCAGCCCCTCGATGGCGAGGTCGCGGTCGGTGACGATGCCCACCACGTGCACGCCGTCGCCGCGCTCTTCGGTGACGACGACGGTGCCCACGTGCTGTTCGCGCATCAGCCGCGCCGCCAGCGGCAAGGTTTCGCTGCGGTCGAGGCTCGCGATCTCGCGCGAGCAAAGGGAAGCGACGGTCATTTCTCGGTGCTCCGGTCTGCGTTCAAGGGGGCAGGCGCGCACTGCAGAACGCCACCACCTGCGCCAGCGTGCGCAGGCGTCCTGCTTCGGCGTCGGGGATCTCCACGCCCAGCCGCTCGTGCACGGCGACGAGGAAGTTCAGCCAGTCGGCCGAATCGAGGTCGACCTGCTGGCGCAGCGGCCGCTCGGCGTCGAGCGCCGCGCCGTCCACTTCGGGTGCGATCTCGGCCAGCGCAGCCAGCAGTTGCGTTCGCACCTCGTCTTCGCGTGCCATGTCCTCAGGCCTCCGTCGAGTTCCTGGCGTCGTTCGCGCCGTTCGCACCGCTCGCGCCGTTCGCGCCGTTCGCACCGATGGCCGCGTCGCCGGCCGGTTCGCTTGTACCGGCGCGGTCGAGCGCATCGGGCTGCTGCAGCAACTCGCCGATGGCCGCCAGCAGCAGCGCGCCGCGGTGGCCGTCGCTGGCGCGGTGGTCGGCGGCGAGCGTTGCCGTGAGCATCGGCCGCACCTGCACCGTGCCGTCCTCGGCCGCCACCGGCCGCGGCGCGATGCGCCCCAGGCCCACCAGCGCCACCTGCGGCGGGTAGATGACGCCGAAGACGCTGGCCACACCCTGGTCGCCGAGGTTGGTGACGGTGATCGTCGCGTCGGCGAGTTCGGAGCTGCGCAGCGCACCGGCGCGCGTGCGCTTCACGAGGTCGAGCAAGGCGCGGGTCAGCGTCGCCACGTCGTGACGGTCGGCGTCGTGCAGCGCCGGCGCGACGAGGCCACCTTCGCGCAAGGACACGGCGACGCCGACATGGAAGCCGTTGCCGCGTACGAACGCGCCGCCGCGCATCCCGGCGTCGGCGAGGCCGGCTTTCCACCCGGCGTCGGCGAGGCCGGCTTTCCACCCGGCGTCGGAGAGGCTGGCTTTCCAGAACCCGTTGAACTCGGGATAGCGGACGAGCGCGCGCGCGACGGCTTTCACGAGCAGAGCCGCCGGCAGCAAGCGCGCCGCCGGCGGGCGGCCGACGTTTCGCGCGGCGAGCCACGCGGCAGCGGCGGCGAAGTCGATCTCCTCTGCCAGGTAGTAGTGCGGAATCTCGCGCTTGGAGCGCGACATCGCCGCGGCGATGGTCTGCCGCATCGCCTGCGCGCGCGACTGCGGCGTCGACGCGGACGGGACCGCGGCCGGCGCGGCTTGCGCGGCACGCGGCGCTTGCGCGGCGCGCGCATCGAGCGCGGCCTTCACGTCGGCCAGCGAAACGACATCGCCCACGGCAGCCACCGCGGCGAGGTCGATGCCCTGCTCTCGTGCCAGCCGGCGCGCCGCCGGCGAGACGCGGCGCGCGGCCACGCCCGCTGCGCCCGCAGCGGCTGCGGCTGCACCCGCGCCTGCGCCGGCGGGCGCCGGCATGCCGGGCGCCGGTGCCGTCGCCGATGCCGTCGCCGATGCCGTCGCCGGTGCCGCAGCCGGTGCCGCTGCCGGTGCCGCCGCCGGTGCCACCGCCAATGCCGCAGCCGGCGCGCCACCGGTCGCCGCGACACGGGTCACCGCTGCACGGCTGGCGCGCAGCGCGTTCCAGGCGCGTTCGGCGTCCTCGGCGCTTTCGCCGGCCGAGCGCAGCACCGCCAGCGTCGCACCCACCGGCAGCCGCTGCCCGGGCTCGGCGACCAGCGCGTGCACGGTGCCTTCGTCCCAGCACTCGACGTCGATGGCCGCCTTCGTGGTGTCGACGACGGCGACCACCTGGCCCTTGCGCACGGCGTCGCCGGCGTGCACGTGCCATTGCACGAGCACGCCGTCGTCCATGTCCGAGCCGAGCGAAGGCAGCTTGAACTCGATCACCGCGTCACCGCGCGCCCTTCCCGCGGCCGCGCCGGCAGGACCGAAGCAGCATGGCCCTCATTGCGGCCGCCGCAGCGCGCGCGCTGCAGCCACGATCTTCGGCGGCAGCGGCAGCGCCGCCTCCTCCATGTGCTTCGCGTAGGGGATCGGCACTTCCTCGCTGCACACGCGCGCCGGCGGCGCGTCGAGGTCATAGAAGGCCTGCTCGGCCACGCGCGCCATCACCTCGGCGGCCAGGCTGCCGCTGCACCAGCCTTCGTCGACGACGAGCAGGCGGTGCGTGCGCCGCACGGACCTGAGGACCGTCTCGATGTCCAGCGGCCGCAGCACCCGCAGGTCGATGACCTCGGTGGCGGTGCCCTCGGCGGCCAGCGTCTCGGCCGCCGCCAGCGAGCGCGGCAGGCTGCCGCCGTAGGTGACGAGCGTGAGGTCGCTGCCGGTGCGGCGCACCGCGGCGCGCTCGATGTCCACCGCACCGGCGCCGGCGGCGAGCTCGCCCTCGGCGTTGTAGAGCTGCGCGTGCTCGAAGATCACCACCGGGTCGGGGTCGGCGAGCGCCGGCCCGAGCATGCCGCGCGCGTCTTCGACCGTCGCCGGCGCCAGCACCCGAAGCCCCGGCACATGCGCGTACCAGTTCTCCAGGCTGTGCGAGTGCTGCGCGGCGAGTTGCCGCCCGGCGCCGGTGGCCATGCGGATCACCACCGGCACCGAGAACTGGCCGCCCGACATGTGCCTGAGCGCCGCGGCGGTGTTGACGATGGCATCCAGCGCCAGCAGGCTGAAGTTCACCGTCATGATCTCGACGATCGGACGCAGGCCGCCGATCGCCGCGCCGATGCCGGCGCCGACGAAGCCGAGCTCGGACAGCGGCGTGTCGCGCACACGCGCTTCGCCGAACTCCTCGAGCAGGCCCTTGGTCACCGCGTAGCTGCCGCCGTAGCGGCCGACGTCTTCGCCCAGCACGAGCACCCGCTCGTCGCGTTGCAGCGCTTCGCGGTGGGCGGCGCGCAGCGCTTCGCGGTAGGTGGTCAGCGTCATCGCTGCGGTCCTTGCACTGCGGCGGACTTCATCGCGCCGCCGTCACTTCGCGGGTCAGCTCCGCCTCGGGCTCCCACGTCCCCGCCTCGGCGAAGGCCACCGCCGCGTCCACCTCGGCCAGCGCCTGCGCGTCCAGGCGCTGGAAGTCGGCTTCGTCCATCAGGCCGGCCGCCTTCAGCCTGGCGGTGAAGCCGTGGATCGGCCCATGTGTCTTCCAGCGCTCGACCTCGGCCTTGTCCCGGTAAAGCTCGGCGTCGAACATCGAGTGGGCGCGGAAGCGGTAGGTGTGCAATTCGAGGAAGAACGGCGCGCGCGTGGCGCGCACGCGCTCGATCGCCTGCCGCGCCGCGTCGTGCACGGCGAGCACGTTCATGCCGTTGACCTGCGCGCCGGCCATGTCGTAGCCGGCGAGCTTCTTCGTCAGGTCGATCTGCGCTTCGCTGCGCGACAGTGCGGTGCCCATCGCGTAGAGGTTGTTCTCGCAGACGAACAGCACCGGCAGCCGCCACAGCGCCGCCAGGTTCATCGACTCGTGGAACGCGCCCTCGGCCACCGCGCCTTCGCCGAAGAAGCAGGCGGTGACGGCGCCCTGGCGCTGCGGCAGCGTCACGTCGGCCAGCGCCAGCCCCACCGCCAGCGGCAGGCCGCCGCCGACGATGCCGTTGCCGCCGCAAAAGCGCGCCTCGCGGTCGAACAGGTGCATCGAGCCGCCCCGGCCGCGCGAGCAGCCTTCGCGCTTGCCGTACATCTCGGCCATGATGGCCTTCATCGGCACGCCGCGCAGCAGCGCGTGGCCGTGCTCGCGGTAGGTGGCGAGCACGTTGTCTTCGGGGCCGAGGTTGGGCATCACCCCGGCGGCCACCGCTTCCTCGCCGATGTACAGGTGCAGGAAGCCGCGGATCTTTCCTTCGCCGTAGAGCTGCGCGCAGCGCTCTTCCATGCGCCGGATGCGCAGCATGTCGGCCACGCGCGCCAGGCAGAACTCGCGCCCGTGCGCGGCCGGGTCGATGGCGTAGCGGTGCAGGTCTTGCGCCGCAGGCGTGTCGCCGCCTGGCGCCGGGGTTCCGGTCGTGGAGGGGGTGGCGGTGGTGGTGGTGGCGGTGGTGGCGATCATGGCCTTGCCTCGCTGGGCGCTTCAGGCGCTGCCTTCCATCGTCGACGTGTCGCCCTCGGGCAGGCCGAGTTCGCGCGCCTTCAACAGGCGCCGCATGATCTTGCCGCTGCGCGTGTGCGGCAGCGCCGGGACGACAGTGATCTCCTTGGGCGCCACCGCGGCGCCGAGCCGCTTGCGCGCATGCGCCATCAGATCGCGCAACAGCGCCTCGTTCGCCTCGCGGCCGGGGCGCAGGGCGACGAAGGCCTTCACCGTCTCGCCCAGCAGCGCATCGGGCTTGCCGATGACGCCGGCCTCGACCACCGCCGGGTGCTCCATCAGCGCGCTTTCCACCTCGAAGGGGCCGATCAGGTGGCCGGCCGACTTGATGACGTCGTCGGCGCGGCCGACGAACCAGAAGCAGCCCTCGGCGTCGCGCCGGACCATGTCGCCGCTGAGGTACCAGCGGCCGGCGAAGCACTTGCGGTAGCGCTCTTCCTCGTTGAGGTAGCCGCGGAACATCGAGGGCCAGCCGCTCGCCAGCGCCAGTTCGCCCTGCACGCCGGGTTCTTCGATGACGCGCACGCCGCCGTCGGCAAGCCGTTCGACCACCGCCGCTTCGATGCCGGGCAGCGGCCGCCCCATCGAGCCGGGCTGGATATCGAAAGCCGGCGCGTTGGCGACCATGATGCCGCCGGTCTCGGTCTGCCACCAGTTGTCGTGGATCGGCAGGCCGAGCGCGCGCAGGCCCCACCACACCGCCTCGGGGTTGAGCGGCTCGCCGACGCTGGCCACGAAGCGCAGCTTCGGCCGCGCGAAGCGGCGCGCCAGGTCCTCGCCGGCCTTCATCAGCATGCGGATCGCGGTCGGCGCGGTGTACCAGACGCTGACTTCCCGCTCGGTGAGGATGCGATACCAGCGCTCGGGGTCGAACTCGGCCTCGTCGACGACGAGCGTCACGCCGTGCAGCAGCGGCGCGATGACGCCGTAGGACATGCCGGTGACCCAGCCGGGGTCGGCCGTGCACCAGAAGATGTCGTCGGGGTGCAGATCGAGCGCGTAGAAGCCCGTCGCGTAATGCGTCAGCACCGCTTCGTGAACGTGCACCGCGCCCTTGGGCCGGCCGGTGGTGCCGCTGGTGAAGTGCAAGAGCGCCATTTCATCGGCGCGCGTGGGCACGCAGTCGAAGGCGTCGCTGGCCGCCGCCAGCAAGGCGCGCAGGTCGTGCAGCGCCGGGCCGCTGCCGGCCGCCGCGTCGGGGGCTGTGCTGCCATCGTCGATGAGCAGCACATGCGCCAGGCTCGGGATCTTCGCCAGCACCGGCGCCACCTTGCGCGCGAAGAGGCCGCCGGTGGTGACCAGCGCCCGCCCCTGGCCGAGGTTCATCCGCGTGGCGATCGGCTCGGGGCCGAAGGCCGAGAACAGCGGCGAAACCACGACGCCGGCCTTCAGCGCCCCGAGGATCGCCGCGTACAGCTCGGGCCGCCGCGGCGCCAGCACGAAGAGCCGGTCGCCGCGCTGCAGCCCCAGGCGGGCGACCGCGTTGGCGAATCGGTTCGCCAGCCGCCGCAACTCGTCGTAGGTGATGCGCTGCTCGCCGCCTTCCGCCCCCAGCCAGTGCAGCGCCACATGCGCGCCGCGCCCTTCGCGCACCGGGCGGTCCAGCGCCTCGAAGCCGATGTTGAGGCCACCGCCGGGCAGCCCGGCGAGGCGTTCGCGCACGGCCTGCCAGGAGAAGGCAGAGGCGGCGGCGGCACCGGGGCGCCAGTTCGGCTCGACCGCGAACGGAACCGAATCCTTGCGGATGCGGACGCCGTTCGCGCCGGGGACACCGTGCGCTGCCTGCCCGGGGGCCGGTCCTTCTTGTGCGACGGGGCTCATGGTCGGCACCGGTTGCGTTGCTGCCGATGATTGGCCTTGGCCTCGTTCGCGCATTGACCTGCGACAAGAGCCGTGAGGCACGAGCGGGGCGCTGCGTATGATCGGATCGACGCCCAGCCGCCGCCTCGGGTTCGAGGAGCGGCGGCGAGGACGAAACCCGAGAGGACCGCGATGCACGCCTGGCTTTGCGAGACGCTGGAAGGAGTGGACAAGCTGCGCTGGGCCGAGTTGCCGACGCCCGAGCCGAAGGCCGGCGAGGTGCGCATCGCCATCAAGGCGGCGAGCCTGAACTTCCCCGATCTGCTGACCGTGAAAGGGCAGTACCAGGTCAAGCCGCCGCTGCCGTTCGTGCCCGGCTCGGAGTTCGCCGGCCGCATCGAGGCGGTGGGTGAGGGTGTGGCGCACCTGAAGGCAGGCCAGCCGGTGGCCTGCGTCGGCGCCGCGGGCGGCTTCGCCACGCACGCCTGCGTCAACGCCGCCGCGGTGCTGCCGCTGCCGCCGGGTTTCGACCTCGTCGATGCGGCCGCCTTCGGCCTCACCTACGGCACCTCGCACCACGCGCTGCTCGACCGCGGGCAGCTGAAGGCGGGCGAGACGGTGCTCGTGCTCGGCGCCGCCGGCGGCGTGGGCACTGCCGCGATCCAGATCGCGAAGGTGGCCGGCGCGCGCGTCATCGCCGCGGTGAGCAGCGACGCCAAGGCCGAGTTCTGCCGCAGCCTCGGCGCCGACGCGACGCTGAACTACGCCGACGGCGACATGGGCCGGCTGCGTGAAGCCATCGGCACGCTCACCGGCGGCAAGGGCCCCGACGTCGTCTACGACCCGGTGGGCGGCGAGTTCGCCGAGCCGGTGTTCCGTTCCATCGCGCCGCGCGGGCGTTACCTCGTCATCGGCTTCGCGCAAGGCAAGATCCCTTCGCTGCCGCTGAACCTGCCGCTCCTGAAGGGCGCCTCGATCGTCGGCGTCTTCTGGGGCAACTTCGTCCGCCGCGAGCCCAAGGTGGCCGCCGCAGGCCTGGCCGAGCTGGTGCAGTGGTATCGCGAAGGCAAGGTGAAGCCGGCGATCGACTGCACGCTGCCGATGCGCGAGGTGCGCGCGGCCTACGCGCGCATGGGCTCGCGCCAGGTGCAGGGCAAGGTGGTGCTCGTCAACGACTGAACCGGCATCGCATTGAACCGGCGCCGCGCGGCGGCGCGCCCCGCAGCGCTGCGTCGCGTCGGGCGAGCGCAACACCGCGCCGGTTTCCACCCCCCGCACCTCCGTGTTCAGCGGCCGGCGGCGGCGCCGAATGGCGCTATCCTTGCCCGCGCTCCATCAGCCCCGGCAAACAGGGACCCGCCATGACGGTGAAGGTGCTGATCCTCGAAGACAACCCGGTCGCGCGCAGCTTCCTGTGCCGCGTCGTGCGCGAGAGCTTTTCCGACGCCAACCACATCACCGAAGCGGGCGACCTCGAGACCGCGCGCAAGGCCATTGCGCTGGCCGGCGGCCCCACCGGGCTGCACGGCACCGACCCGTACAAGCTCTTCCTCGTCGACCTCGAGCTGCCCGACGGCAACGGCATGGAGTTGCTGGCCGAGCTGGCGCAGTACCCGGCCACCAAGGTGGTGACGACGCTGTACTCCGACGACGAGCACCTGTTCCCCGCGCTGCAATGCGGCGCCGACGGCTATCTGCTGAAGGAAGACCGCTTCGAGGTGCTCGTCGAGGAGCTGCAGAAGATCGTGCGCGGCCAGCCGCCGTTGTCGCCGGCCATCGCGCGGCGGCTCTTGCAGCATTTCCGCCAGGTGCCGCTGGGCGAGCAGCCGATCACCGACCCCGGCTTCCTCGCCACCACCAGCTTCGGCAGCGCCGGCGTGCCGGTGCCCACGAGCCGGCCGGTGCCGATCGAACGCCCGCCGGAAACCGAGCGCCTCACGCCGCGCGAGACCGAGGTCCTCACCTACCTCAGCAAGGGCTTCACGATCAAGGAGATCGCCAGCCTGATGGGCATCAAGTGGTTCACCGTCAACGACCACATCAAGTCCATCTACAAGAAGCTGAACGTCTCCAGCCGCGCCGAAGCGGCGGTGCTGGCCAGCAAGCAAGGGCTCGTTTGAGCAGAAGGTGCGAATGAACCTTCGCGCCTTCTGACGCCCGGCATGGGCGCCTGGGCAGCACTGCGGCGCGGCACCTCGAGGCTGATCGGGCACGCCGGCTCCGGCAGCGCCTGGGCTTCGGACTCGATCTCGGCGGCAGTCTCCGGCTTCGGCGCCATCTCGGGCTTCGGCGCGCTCGACGAGGAGCTGGCGCAGGCCATCCAGCCCGGCGAACCGACGAGCGCCGCGCCGACCATCGGCTGGCGCCGCGCGGTGCTGGTGCTGGTGGCGCTGGCCGGCTGCGGCCTCGTGTTCCTGCTCGCGCGCCAGCTCGCGGTGGCGCCCACGCTGCCGCTGGAAGGGCGTGCCGGTGCGCACGGCGAACTGCTCGTGCTGGGCATCGCGGGCGAGCCGGCCCGGCAGGCTGCGCCGCGCACGCTGGTGGCGTTGTCGGCGCCCGGCCTGGCGCCACTGCCGGTCGATGCCTCGCTCGTGCACCGCTCGGCGCGCTGGCAGGTCGATGACACGCGGCGCGACCGCCAGCTCGCGCAGCAGACGGGCCTGGACGAGCGCCTGGCCGCCGGCAGCGTCACGCTGCACCTGCGCGGCGACGGCGGCCGCGACGAGTCGACGCTGACGCTGCGCGCCCAGGAGCGCGGCTTCACCGGCCTCGGCCTCACCTTCTGGCCGCTGGCGGCGCTGGCTTTGCTGCTGATGCTGCTGGGCGCGGTGCTGCCGCTGGCCAAGGCCGACCGGCGCAACCTCGGCTTCTTCGTCATGTGCCAGGCGCAGGCGCTGAACCTCGCCTTCGTCGCGGCGCAGTCGGTCGACGGACTCGGCGGCGCCGGCCTGTGGCCGCTGGCCGAGGCACCGCTGCGCGCCGCGCTCGACCTGCTCACGGCAGCCGCGGCGCTGCACGTGCTGACGCCGGCCGTGCGCAGCGAAGCGCCGGGCGCCGCGCGCTGGGGCTGGGCGTGGGCCTTCGCGGGCTGGGCGGTGGCGCTCGCGTTCGGGCCCGTGTTCCACTTCGGAGAACGGGCCGACCTGTGGTGGTGGGCGCAGGGGCTCACCGCCGGCCTGCTGGCGCTGGCCTGCTGGGCGGCCACGCACACCTACCGCGCCCAACCCGACCCGTACCTGCTGGTCGTGCGCCGCTTCGTCGCTGCGGCGCTGGTGGTGTGGATGCTGGTCACGTTCACGCTCGCCGCCACGGCCGACCTGCCGGGCACGGCCGCGGGCACCGCGTCGGTCGCCTCGGCGATGTGGACGCTGTTCTGCGGCTCGCTGCTGCTGCTGAGCCCGTTCGTCTCGCGCTCGCGGCGCCTGTTGCGCGAGCTCGCGCTTCTGGCGGGCATCAGCACCGTGGCGACGTCGCTGGACCTGCTGTTCGCGGCGCTCTTCGCGCTCGGGCCGTTCGCCTCGCTGACCTTGGCGGTGTTCCTGGCGCTGGGGGTCTACGCCGGCGTGCGCCAATGGTTGCTCAACCAGATGATGGCCAGCCAGGTGCTGACCACCGAACGCACCTTCGAGCAGATCTACCGCCTGGCGCGCGACGTGCAGGCCAACCCCTCGCGCTACCCGGCGCGCGCGGCGCAGTTGCTGCGCGAGCTGTTCGACCCGCTGGAGGTGATGCCGCTGGCGCGCGAGATCCGCGAGGCGCGCGTGCTGGGCAACGGCACCGCACTCGTCGTGCCGATCGTCGGCAGCGAGGAGGGCGGCGACCCGCCACCGGCGGCGGCGGTGTTGCGCTTCGCGCGCCGCGGCCGGCGCCTCTTCTCGCACGACGACGCGCGCCTGGCCGAGCGCGTGATCGACCAGCTCAAGCGCGCCGTGGCCTACGACCGGGCCGTCGAGCGCGGCCGCGCCGAGGAGCGCCAGCGCATCGCGCAGGACCTGCACGACGACATCGGCGCGCGCCTCCTGACGCTGATGTACCAGGCGCAGACGCCGGAGATGGAGGACTACATCCGGCACACGCTGAAGGACCTGAAGACGCTGTCGCGCGGGCTGGCCGCCGGCGAGACGCGGCTCACGCATGCCGCCGCCGAGTGGAAGGCCGACCTCGCGCAGCGCGCCGCCGCCGCGCACGTGCAGCTGGACTGGCACTTCGAGGCCGACCGCGACCCGCGCCTGTCGGTGGTGCCGTGGTCGGCGCTGACGCGCGTGCTGCGCGAACTGGTCAGCAACGCGCTCGCCCACGCCGAAGCCAAGCGCGTGGAGGTGCGGCTGCGCCTGGCCAACGCGCGCCTGACGCTGCGCGTGGCCGACAACGGGCGCGGCCGCGCGCCGCAGCAATGGGCGCACGGCCTGGGCCTGGGCGGCGTGCGCAAGCGCGTCAAGCAGCTCGGCGGCACCGTCGCCTGGCGCGAGAACGGGCCGGCGGGCATCGTCTGCGAAGTCGAAGTGCCGGGTTTCGCCGAAGGCGGGCCCGCGTTGCCGGGCTCGAAAAATACAATCGGGCTGCCGGAATCGGGATCGTTGCCGTCGTGATGCGTTTCGGCACCGCGCTTGCCCTGTCCGGCTGCCTTCCCGCCGCCCCGCGCCTGCCGTGACCGCCCAGCAAGTCCTCTTCGCCCTCGGCCTCGTCATCTGCGTGGCCTTGCTCGTCGTGCAGGCGCTCGGGCGCGAGCGCCAAGCGCGCCTTGCGCGGTGGCAGCAAGGCGTGGCCGCGCGCACGCGCCTGGCCTGGGCGCGCTGGAAGCTGCGCTGGCGCGGCCGCCGGCTCGGCAAGCGGCCGGCGCAGCGCCGTGAAGCGCAGCCGCCGCCACTGGACCCCGCCGAGGCCCGCCGCCGCGCCGCCGAGGAAGCCGCCGACCTGATCGAGCGCGCGCGGCGCGGCAACGGCCCGGGCGACGGCAGCGACGGCAGCAACGTGATCCGCCCGCCTCGCTTCGGCAGCGACCGGCGCCGGGACCTGCACTAGCCTGCACGGGCCTGCACGGGCGTGCACGGGCCTCGCGCCAGTCGCCGAAGGACCGATGTCGCTGAAGCGCTGAAGCTGCAACAGGCGCCGCAGCGCCGAAAGCCAAGGCGGCGGTCCACCCGAACCGGGCGGCCCGGCGGCCCCGCTCGTGCGGGGGCATGCATTTCGAGGGACAATACATGCCTCGTGCAGCCCCAGGGCGCCGGCGTTGGCGCCCAACACCATGACCATCCGTCGCAGCAACCCGACCCAGCCGGAGCCCACGACCACCGCCGCCACGCCGGGCCCGAAGCTTCGCCAGACGCAGGCCGAGTACACCGCCGCGCGGCCCAATGCCGAGCCGGGCGTGCGGCCGATGATGTCGAGCTCGAAGATGTACGTGTGCATCCGCTGCCATGCGAACTTCAAGACCGGCGAAGGCAAGCCCGACCCGCGCCTGCGCGGCCTGGGCAAGTGCAACAACTGCCTCGGCGTGACGGTGCAATCGGCCTGATCCGCCTGTAGCGCGTCTTCCTGAACAGACGCCCGGCAGCCCTCAACGGGGTTGCCGGGCGTCTCCTCTTTGGCGCCGCACCCGCTTCCTGGTTTCAGCCCAGCAGGGCGCGCACCTCCTGCGCCAGCGCCAGCGACGCGGTGAGCCCGGGCGATTCGATGCCGAACAGGTTCACCAGAGCGGCCACGCCATGCTCGCGCGGCCCGTCGATGCGGAAGTCCGGCGCCGGTTCGCTGCGGGCGTGGATCTTCGGCCGCACGCCGCTGTAGGCCGGTGCCAGCGCGCCCGTGGGCAGCCCCGGCCAGTAGCGGCGGATCGCTTCCTCGAAGCCCTGCGCGCGCGCCAGGTGCACCGTGTAGTCGATCTGCGCCGGGTCGTCGATGTCGAGCCACTCGTGGTCGGGCCCGAAGCGCACCTGGCCGGCGAGATCGAGGGTGACGTGCACGCCCAGCCAAGCGTCCACGGGCACCGGGTAGACGAGGTGCGTGAAGGGCGCTGGCGCCGCCAGCGCGAAGTAGCTGCCCTTGGCGAAGGTGGCGCGCGGCAGCGCGCGCCGTGCTTCGCCGGGCAGGCCGGTGAAGGCGCGTGCCAGGAGCGGCGCATGCAGCCCGGCCGCGTTGACCACGCACCCGGCGGCGATCTCGTACTCGCCCTGCGGCGTGGCCACGCGCACCACCGCCGGTGCGCCGGCGGCGAAGTGTGCGCCGAGCACGCGCGATTGCAGGGCCACCGCGCCGCCGGCATCCTCGAGCACGCCTTGCAGGGCCAGCATCAGCGCGTGGCTGTCGACGATGCCGCTGCTGGCCGACCACAACGCCGCCGTGCACGACAACGCCGGCTCCAGCGCCGTCGCCTCGGCCGCCGTCAACGGCTGCAGGTGCACACCGGCGCCAGCGGCGCGCCGGGCGATGGCCGCCAGCGCCGCATGCTGCTCCTGGTCGGTGGCCACCACCAGCTTGCCGCAGCGCCGGTGCGGGACACCGCGCTCGGCACAGAAGGCGTACAGCAATGCGTTGCCGCGCACGCACAGGCGCGCCTTGGCCGAACCCGGCGGGTAGTAGAGGCCGGCGTGGATGACCTCGCTGTTGCGCGAGCTGACGCCCTGGCCGATGGCCGACTCGGCTTCGACGACGACCGTCTCGCGACCGTGGCGCGCGAGTTCGGCCCCCACTGCCAGGCCGACGACGCCGGCGCCGATGACGAGCGCGTCGACGTGGTCCATCGGTCAGCCCGCTCGCCGCGACAGCACCGCGTGCGTCGCCCTGCCGCTTCGCCTGCGCCCGCTTCGCCTGCCCCCGATTGCGCCGCGGCCGAGCCGATGCAAGGCGTTCAATCGGCGTAGGTGCCGGCGGCGCGGATCAGCGCGCCCCACTTGTCGATCTCGGGCCTGAGCCACGCGCGCAGGCCCTCGGGCGTCTGCTTGGCCTCGGGCACGATGTCGCCGCCGAGCTCGCTCATGCGCGTCACCACGGCGGGGTCCTTCAGCGCCGCGCGCAACGCGGCCCCGAAGCGTTCGGTGGCGAAGGTGGGCGTGCCCTTGGGCGCGTAGATGCCGTGCCAGACCTTGACCTCGAAGCCCTTCAGGCCGCTTTCCTCGAGGGTGGGCGTGTCGGGCAGGTGGCCGATGCGCTCGCGCGTCGTCACGCCGTACAGCTTCACGCTGCCGGCCTTGATGTGCGGCAGCGTCTGCGTCGTCTGGTCGCACAGGATGTCGACCTGGCCCCCCAGCAGCGCGTTGAGCGCCGGCGCCGTGCCCTGGTAAGGCACCGCCGTCAGCTCGACGCCCAGCGCCTGCTGCAACAGCATGCCGCACAACTGCGACACCGCGCCCAGGCCCGCATGCGCCAGCGTCACCTTCGACGCGTTGGCCTTGACCCACGCGAACAGCTCCTGCGGCTTGCCCGGCGGCAGGTCCTTGCGGCCAAGCAACGTCATCGGCACGTCGACCACCTGGCCGACGTATTCGAAGTCGGCCAGCGGGTTGTAGGCGAGCTTGCGGTAGAGCCCCGGCGCGGTGGCCATGCCGTTGTGGTGGATGAGGAAGGTGTAGCCGTCGGGCGCCGCCTTGGCCACTGCGCCGGCGGCGATGGTGCCGCCGGCGCCCAGCTTGTTCTCGATCACCACCGTCTGGCCGAGCGAGCGGCTCATCACCGCGCCCAGCGTGCGGGCCACCACGTCGGTGGGGCCGCCGGCGGCGAACGGCACGACCAGCGTGATGTTGCGCGCCGGGTAGCCTTGCTGCGCCTGCGCGGCCCAGGGCAACGCCAGCAGCAGCGGCGCCCACAGCGGCGCCCACAGCGGCGCCAAGCGGGACAAGAGGTGCTTCATCGTTGGTCTCCAACTCCGTCCAACTCCGGCGGGTGCGACGCTGCAGCGAGGCAGCGCCGCCGCAGTGGCAGCGTCGCGGGACGGCGTGGCGATTCTGCATTCGGGCACCGCGGCCGCCCTTCCGGGAGAACCCATGCAGCGCGGCCGGCGACGGCCGCCCGCCCTACTGGGCCACGTAGCGTCCCGGCCGATGATTGGTCGCGATGACGAGGTTGAGCACGACCACGGCGACGATCGACAGCGCCACCCGCTGCAGCGGCACCGTCAGCAGCGCCGCGGCGACGATCAGCGCGTCGAAGGCCAGTTGCACGTGTCCGGCGCGCCAGCCGCGCCGCTTCTGCGCCAGCAGCGCCACGATGCCGAGGCCGCCCAGGCTGGCCTGGTGGCGGAACAGCACGAGGAAGCCGTTGCCCAGCAGGATGCCGCCCAGCACCGCCGCCAGCCAGGCATCGAGCGAGGCGATCGCCAGATGATGCGGCAGCCAGTCCGACAGCCACGACACCAGCGCCACCGCCGCCAGCGTCTTGAGCGTGAAGGCGCGGCCCATGTGCCGCCAGGCGAGCCAGTAGAAGGGCAGGTTGATCACGAAGTACGCCACCCCGAACGACCACCCGCCCAGATAGTGCGCGAGGAAGGCGATGCCGGCCGTGCCGCCCGAGAGCAGCCCGGCGCGCTTGAACAGCGTCACCGCCAGCGCGACGAGCAGCGTGCCGATCAGGATCGCCTGAACGTCCTCGAGCCAGGTGTGGCGCAGCGCCGGGTCCGGGCCGGAACCGGCGTCCGGCCCGGCCTCGGGCTCCGGCGCCATCACCCGCGCTGGCGCACCGCCAGGCTCTGCGTCGCGCGGCCGATGAGCCCCGCTTCGTCGAAGAGCCGCGACTCCGCCAGACCGCAGCCGTTGGGCGCGAGCAGCGTTCGCGCATCGACGCAGATCCACTCGCCCTGCGGGCGCCGCAACAGGTTGATCGTCAGGTCGGAGTTGACGAAGCTGTAGCGTGCGAAGTCGAGCACCGCCGAGATGCCGTTGCCCGAATCGGCGGCCACGGCCACGCGCTGGTAGCCGCTGGGCACCTCGCCCTCCACGAGCGGCCGTTGCAGCCGGAACCAGGCGGCGCAGCGGCCGCGGAAGAACGTGCCGCTGGCGATGCGGTTCTCCACGAGGTCGGCGTAGCCGGCGAGCCGCTTGCCGAACGGCATGCGGTGCGGCTCGCTCGCCGCCGGGGTCCTGGGCGCCTGCGGCAGCGGGTGGCCGTCCAGCGCCTCGGGCAGCACGAGTACGGCCTCGCGCTGCGCCAGCGCCGTGAAGCGCGCGAGTTCTTTGCCCTGACCCCACAGCCGCGCCGAGTAGTGCGCGGCGTTGCGCCCGGAGTAATCGGTCACCACCTCGATCTCGAGCTCGCCGATCGGCAGCGGCCTGAGCAGGTTGGCCGTCAGGCGCCCGATGTGCGTGAGGCCGTGCTCGCCGGCGATCGCCTCGATCGCGCGGCACACCATCGCGATCGGCGGGCCGGCGTGCTGGTGCTGCGGGTCCCACGGCCCGCGCGTCAGCACGCTGGCCCGCACGGCGCGCGGCGACAGGACGGTGAAGGCCACGCAGGGCAGCGCCTCTTCACCCGTCGGCACGGGCGGCTGCGCCGTCACGCCGTGCGCTCGGCCACCTTCGCCGCGGCTAGCGTCAGGCCGGCGCGCCGCAGCCCCGACACGATCGCCTTCAGCGAGGCGGTGACGATGTTGGCGTCCTGGCCGACGCCGAACAGCGTGCGTTCGCCCAGGCGCAGCTCGAGGTAGGCCACGGCCTGCGCGTCGGCGCCCGAGCTCACCGAGTGCTCGTGGTAGTTGAGCACCCGCACCGGCTCGCCGGCGAGCTGGCTCGCGCCCTGGCAGAAGGCGTCGATCGGACCGTTGCCGCGGCCGTGGATCTCGAAGGTGCGCTCGCCGATGGTCACCTGCGCCTGCAGCGCCACCTGCCCTGCGCCTTCCTCGGTGACGTGGTGGCGCAGGCGCGTGTCGTCGAGCCGGTACTCGCGACGGAAGATCGCCCAGATGTCGGCCGCGGTCTGCTCGGTGCCGGTGGTGTCCATCACCTGCTGCACAACCTGGCTGAACTCGATCTGCAGGCGACGCGGCAGCTCCAGGCCGTACTCCGTCTCCAGCAGGTAGGTGATGCCGCCCTTGCCCGACTGGCTGTTGACGCGGATCACCGCCTCGTAGCTGCGGCCGACGTCCTTCGGGTCGATGGGCAGGTACGGCATGTCCCACAGGTCGCCGTCCCGGCGCCCGTCGAACGCCTTCTTGATGGCGTCCTGGTGCGAGCCCGAGAAGGACGTGTAGACGAGGTCGCCCACGTACGGATGGCGCGGGTGCACCGGCAGCTTGTTGCAGTGCTCCACCGTGGCCCGGATCTCGTCGATGTCGGAGAAGTCCAGTCCCGGGTGCACGCCCTGGCTGTACAGGTTCAGCGCCATGGTCACGAGGTCCAGGTTGCCGGTGCGCTCGCCGTTGCCGAACAGGCAGCCCTCGAGCCGGTCGGCACCCGCCATCAGCGACAGCTCGGCCGTGGCGGTGCCGGTGCCGCGGTCGTTGTGCGGGTGCACCGACAGCACGATGCCGTCGCGCCGTTCGAGATGGCGGTGCATCCACTCGATCATGTCGGCAAAGATGTTGGGCGTGCTCAGCTCCACCGTCGTCGGCAGGTTGACGATGCACGGGCGCGCCGGCGTCGGCTGCCACACCGCGGTGACCGCGTCGACCACGCGCTTGGCGAAGGGCAGTTCGGTGCCGGAGAACATCTCGGGCGAATACTCGAAGACGAACTCGGTCCCGGGTTGTGCCGCCGCCAGCTCGCTGAACAGGCGCGCGTGCGCCGCGGCCAGTTCGACGATGCCGTCCTCGCTCAGGCCCAGAACCGTCTTGCGCATCACCGGCGCGGTGGCGTTGTACAGGTGGACGATGGCACGCCGCGCGCCGCGCAGCGACTCGAAGGTGCGCCGGATCAGCGGCTCGCGCGCCTGGGTCAGCACCTGGACGGTCACGTCGCGCGGGATCAGGTCCTCCTCGATGAGCTTGCGCACGAAGTCCCATTCGATCTGCGACGCGGAAGGAAAGCCGACCTCGATCTCCTTGAAGCCGATGTCCACCAGGGTCTTGAACATGCGCAGCTTGCGCTGCACGTCCATCGGCTCGATGAGGGCCTGGTTGCCGTCGCGCAGGTCGACGCTGCACCACACCGGCGGCCGCGTGATCACGGCGTCGGGCCATGTCCGGTCGCGCAGCTGCACGGGCGCGAACGGACGGTACTTGGCAGCGGGGTTCTGGAGCATCGGCATGGCTTGAGCCTCTTGTGAAGGTCGCGGGAAGGTCTCGGCAAGGTGAAACGAGACCCGGAAAATGAAAAAGGCCCGTTGCGGGTGCAAACGGGCCTCGACCGGAAATGCGCGCGCGCTACCGTCTCCGCCCTGGGCGGCCTAGCAGTAGCAGGGCGCGAATGTTCATGCGGCGCATCCTAGCGGGATCGAAACCGAGCGTCAACGAGCGTGGCGTGGTGGGTGGCTGACAGCGGGGCTGACGGCGCGGCTGACAGCGTGTCTGGTGGGGTGGCTGATGGGGTGGCTGGTGGGGTGGCTGATGGGACTCGAACCCACGACGACCAGAATCACAATCTGGGACTCTACCAACTGAGCTACAGCCACCGCAGGGCGCGAAGTATAGCCCTCGACCCTCGGCGGACCGGGCGGCGCGGTCGGGGCAACCGCGGTTGCCGGCCCCGCTTCGGTGGCCTTCAGAACCCGCCCGGGCTCGAAGCCGCCGCAGCGGCGGCCGCCACGCGCGCCTCGGGCTTCACCTCGAGCTTGTAGCGCTTCTTCAGCGCCTCGAGGTAGGCGTCGGTCTCGGCCATCGCGAAGGCGCGGCCGAGCTGGTCGCGCAGCGGGTCCGGCCCGCCCGGCGTGGTGCCCGCCGGCGTCTCGCGCGGCAGCACCTTCGTCACCTTCAGCACCGCGTAGCCGCCGTTGCCGAGGTCGACGCCTTGCACGACGGGCAGCTTCGAGGCGTCGGCGCGCAGCGCCGCTTCGAGCAGCGGGGCGGGCAGCAGGCGCGACTGCATGCGCGAGACGACGATCGTCTCGCCGAGTTTGCCGCCACCCTCGCTGCCCGCGGGTGCGGCGCGCAGCGCCGCCAGCCGCGCCTCGCCTTCCTTGCGCGCCAGCGCCGCGGCCTGCTGCGCGACGACGCTTTCGCGCACGGCCTCGCGCACCTCGGCCAGCGGCAGCACGCGCGAAGGCTGATGCTGCACCACGCGCGCCGAGGCCAGCTGGTTCGGCCCCACCTCCACCGCATCGGTGTTGCGCTTGTCGCGCAGCGCATCGGCCGAGAAGACCGCGCTCAGCAACTTCGCCGAGGCCAGCGCGCCGGTGGCACCGTCGGCGGGCGCGCGCCGCACGGTGGCCGTGCGCTTCTCGAGCTTGAACTTGTCGATGAGCGGCTTCAGGCTGTCGGGCTGCTCGTAGGCCATGTTGGTGAACTGCTCGGCCGCCGTCGGCCACTCCTTGGCCACGCGCGCACGGCGCAGTTCGTCGCCGATCTCGCCTTTCACTTCGTCGAACGGCCGCGCCTTGCCGCCGCGCACACCGGTGACGAGGATGACGTGGTAGCCGAACTCGCTTTCCACCGGGCCGCCCACCTTGCCCGGCTCGAGCGCGAAGACCGCGTCGTCGAGCGCCTTGCTGGCCATGGCGCCACGGCGCGAGAACTCCAGGTCGCCGCCCACCGCGGCCGAGGCGGTGTCCTGCGAGTACTTCTTCGCCAGCTCGGCGAAGGCGCCGGGGTTGGCCCTGGCCTGCGCGACCAGCGCCTCGGCCCTCGCCTTGGCCGCGGCCTTCTGCTCGGCGCTGGCCGACGAGTCGGCCTGGATCAGGATGTGGCTGGCGCGCCTTTCCTCGGGCGCCGTGAAGCGCGCGATGTTCGCTTCGTAGAACTTGCGCAGCTCGTCGTCGGAAAGCGTGAAGCCGCGCGCCAGCGCTTCGGCATCGAGCACGACGTACTCGATCTGTGCCTGCTCGGGCGTGCGGAACATCGCCTCGTTGGCCTTGTAGAACGCCTCCAGGTCGGCCTCGGTCGGCTGCACCTTGGCGCGGTAGGCCGCCGGCTCGAAGCGCTGCAGCTCGATCTCGCGCCGCTGCAGCAGCGCATCGAGCGTCTGCCCCGCCGCCGCTGCCGGCACGAAGCCCGAGCCCGCGACGCCGGCCAGCACCTGCTGCATGGCGTAGGTCTGGCGCAGTTGCTGGTCGAACCCTTCGGGCGTCATGCCCAGTTGCGCCAGCAGCTCGCGGCTGAGCTTGCCGTCGGGGCCGCGCAGGCCGCCGTATTGCGGATCGGCATCGAACAGGCGCGCGAGGCGCTGGTCCGGCGGGAACAGGTGCAGGTCGCCCGCGGCGGCCAGCAGCACGCGTTCGCGCAGCAAGGTGTCGAGCGTGTCCAGCCGCGCACGCTCGCTGCGCAGCGGCTCGGCGGCTTCGGGGTTGGCGCGCCGGGCGCGGTCGATCAGGCGCTCGTGCGCCTGCTCCCACTCGCCGCGGGTCACGTTCTGGCCGTCGACGCGGGCCACCGTCTGCGCCGCCGGACTGTTGAAGCGCGAGTAGCCCTCGATGCCGAAAACGACGAACGAGGGAATGATGAGCAGCAGCAGGAACGCCAGCGTCAGGCGCGAGTGATTGCGGACGAAATCGAACATGGCAAGTCGGCCTGCGAAGGCGACAACGGCATCTGGTGGGTGCTGACGGTCTCGAACCGCCGACCTACGCCTTGTAAGGGCGCCGCTCTACCAACTGAGCTAAGCACCCGCTGCGGCAGCCGGCCCGTGCCGCGAGGGCCGCGAGGTCCGCGCGAGGCGGTTCGAGGCGAAGCGGACAGCGGACCTGGAAGCTGCCTTCCGGGAACGCGAGAGGGTAACAGAGAGACGGAAGCCGGGCTCGAAGAGGCCCCGGCGCTGCGCGTCAGAGCGCGTCGCGCAGGGCCTTGCCGGGCTTGAACTTGGGCACCTTGGCGGCCTTGATCTTGATGGCCGCGCCGGTGCGCGGGTTGCGGCCGGTGCGCGCCGCGCGCTTGGTGACCGCGAACGTGCCGAAGCCGGTGATCGTGACCGAACTGCCCTTCTTCAGCGTCGCGCGCACGGCGTCGGTGAGGGCGTCGAGCGCGCGGCCCGCAGCGGCCTTGGAAAGGTCGGCGCGTGTGGCGATGTGCTCGACCAGTTCGCTCTTGTTCACTTCGCTTCCCCCTCTCTTCGCTTCGCAGGTGTGCCGGCCCAAGGAGGCGCGATTCTAGGCCCCGGCACGAGGCGTCGGCAGCGCCGGCAGCGGCAGCGTGCGCGCGTGATTCCACCGTTGACAAGCCCTCGCCCCGGCCGTATCGAAGGAAGCACCCCGGCGGCACTCGGCCCTTGCATCACGACCCGCGCACGACCAGCCACACACCGGCGGCGGTGATCGCGAGACCGGCCAGCACCGTGGCCCCCAGCGGCTCGCCGAAGAGCACCCAGGCCATCACCGCCGTGCACGGCGGCACGAGGTACAGCAGGCTCGTCACGCGCGTGGCGGCGCCGCGCTGGATGAGCATGAACAACAGCGAACTGCCGCCCAGCGTCAGCCCGAGCACCGACCACGCCATCGCGCCCAGCAGCTCGGGGTGCCAGTCCAGCGGTGCGCCTTCCAGCCACGCCAGCGGCGCCGTCACGGCCAGCGCCGCCAGCAGTTGCACCGTGTTGGCGGTGCGCACGTCGCACGGCTGCACGAAGCGCTTCTGGTACAGCGTTCCGGTGGTGATCGACACCAGCGCCAGCAGGCACAGCGCGAAGTTGAACGCCGTCACCTCGCCGTGGTCGAGCTTGCGCGAGACGACCAGCGCCAGGCCGGCGAGGCCCAGCGCCAGGCCCGCCCACTGGCGCGGCAGCACCCGGTGCTCGCGACCCTGTGCGGCGCTGACCCAGATGGCAGTGAGCACCGGCTGCAGGCCGATGACGAGCGCGGAGGTGCCCGCGCCGATGCCCGCCTTCACCGCGCCCCAGATGCCGCCCAGGTACAGCGCGTGCATCAGCACGCCGGTGACGGCCAGGTGAGCCCACTGCACGCGCGTGCGCGGCCAGGCGGCGCGCACGAGCCGGATCCACACCAGGAAGGCGGCGATCGACAAGGCGTAGCGGCAGGCCAGGAACAGCATCGGCCCGGCGTGCGGCATGCCGTAGCGCGCGACGACGAAGCCCGTGCTCCAGATGAGCACGAACACCGCCGGCATTGCCGCCACCAGCATCTCGCCGCTGCCGGCCCGCGTGCGCTGCCGCGCCGCGCCGCTGTCGCTGGAGCTCACGCGGCGCCGCCCATCGGGTCGTTCGTCACCGCGCCTTGGCGCGGATCTCGGGGATCGCCTTGCGCAGGTAGTAGGCCATCGACCACACCGTCAGCACCGCCGCGGCCCAGATCAGCGCCGTGCCCCACAGCCGCGTGTCGACGACACCGAAGAGCGCGCCGTCGTAGAGCAGGAACGGGATCGCCACCATCTGCACCAGCGTCTTCGCCTTGCCCACCATGTGCACGGCGACGCTGCGGCTGGCGCCGATGTGCGCCATCCATTCGCGCAGCGCCGAGATGGCGATCTCGCGGCCGACGATGATCAGCGCCACGAAGACATCGGCGCGGTCCAGGTGCACGAGCACCAGCACGCAGGCGCAGACGAGGAACTTGTCGGCCACCGGGTCGAGGAAGGCGCCGAACGACGAGGTCTGGTTCAGCTTGCGCGCCAGCCAGCCGTCGAGCCAGTCGGTGAGGGCGAAGAGCACGAACAGCACCGTGGCGATGACGTTGCGCATCTCGGCCGGCCACGGCATGTAGAACACGCCCACGATGAGCGGGATCGCGGCGATGCGGGCCCAGGTCAGCAGCGTCGGGACGGTGAGGAACATGGCGGGGTGCTTGCGCCGGCGACCGCGCCATTCTCGCCGCAATGCCGAAGGCCCCCTGCCGCGGCGCGGCAGCGGGCCGGCGCGTCAGTGCAAGGCGCGCCAGATCTCCTCGGCCAGCTCGCGCGAGATGCCCTCGACACTGGCGAGGTCGTCGACGCCGGCGCTGACGACGCCGCGCACGCCGCCGAAGCGCTGCAGGAGCCGCGCCCGCTTGCGCGGCCCGACGCCGGGGATCTCCTCCAGGCGGCTGCCCCCGGTGCGCACGCTGGCGCGGCGCGCGCGCATGCCGGTGATCGCGAAGCGGTGCGCCTCGTCGCGGATCTGCGCCACGAGCATCAGTGCGGCCGAATCGTGGCCGAGCGCCACCTTCGGGCGGCCGTCGGCGAACACCAGTTCCTCCAGGCCGACCTTGCGCCCTTCGCCCTTCTCGACGCCGGCGATGAGGCCGGTGTCGAGGCCGAGCTCCTCGAACACCTCGCGCGCCACCGCCACCTGGCCGCGGCCGCCATCGACGAGCACGAGGTCGGGCAGGCGCGCGGCTGCGCCGCCGCCGGCACGGCGGGCGGGCCGGGCGGCCGCCGCGGTGCGCACGCTCGTCGCTTCGCCGGCAGGGCCTGGCGCATCGCTGCCCGCGTTGCCGCTGCCCGCGTTGCCGCTGTCCGCTGCGGCCGCCCGCGCCTGGCGGCCCGGCCATTCACCGTTGTTCGATTCGCCGCTCGCGGCTTCAGTGCCGCCGCTCGCCTCGCAAGCACCGCTCACCGCCTCGGGCGCGGCGTCGCTGCGCCCCGCGGCCACCGCCTCGGCCAGGCGGGCGTAGCGCCGCGTCAGCACCTGGCGCATCGCGGCGTAGTCGTCGCCGCCGGTGATGCCTTCGATGTTGAAGCGCCGGTACAGCGCCGGCTGCATCCGGTGCCCTTCGTAGACGGCGCAGCTCGCCTGCGTCGCTTCGCCGGCGGTGTGGCTGACGTCGAAGCACTCCACGCGCAAGGCCGCCGGATCCTCGACGTCGAGGTCCAGCGCCTCGACGAGCGCGCGCGTGCGCTGCTGCTGCGAGCCTTCCTCGGCCAGCAGCCGCGCCAGCGCCAGTTCGGCACCGCGCTCGGCCATCTCCAGCCAGATGCGCCGCTGCTCGCGCGGCTGGTGCGTGGCACGCACCTTGACGCCGGCCGCCGCGGCCAGCGCTTCGACAAGGGACGCCTCCAGCGGGTGGCTGGTGACGAGCTGCGGCGGCAGCGGCTGGCCGATGTAGTGCTGGGCGACGAAAGCTTCCAGCACGGCCAGTTCGGGGGCCCGGCGGGCCACGGCGACGTCGTCCTCCTCGGCCAGCATCGCCGCACCTTCGTCGACATGGGTCGGGAAGTAGGCGCGGTCGCCGAGGTGGCGGCTGCCGCGCACCATGGCTAGGTTCACGCAGGCGCGGCCACCGGCCACCTTGACGGCGAGGATGTCGACGTCCTTGTCCGCCGCCGACAGGCTGCTCGCCTCCACCGCCTGCTGGTGCAGCACGCGCGACAGCGAGCCGATGCGGTCGCGCACCTGCGCCGCCTGCTCGAAGGCCAGCTTCTCGGCGTGGCCCATCATCTTCGCCTGCAGGTCCTCGATCACCGCCTGCGCCTCGCCGCGCAGGAAGCGCTCGGCGTCATCGACGTCGCGCGCGTAGTCCTCGGCGCCGATGAAGCCCACGCACGGCGCCGAGCAGCGGTCGATCTGGTGCAGCAGGCACGGCCGGCTGCGGTTGCGGAACACCGTGTCCTCGCAGGTGCGCAGGCGGAAGACCTTCTGCACGAGCTGGATCGTCTGCTTCACCGCCCACGCGTTGGGGTACGGGCCGAAGTAGCGGTGCCTGCGGTCGACGGCGCCCCGGAAGTAGGCCACGCGCGGATAGCGCAGTTCGGCTGGCGCGTCGTCGGCCGCGGCGGCGGCGGCGCCCTTCGCGGCCGGACCGGTGATCTTCAGGTAAGGGTAGCTCTTGTCGTCGCGAAAGAGGATGTTGAAGCGCGGCGCCAGCGCCTTGATGAGGTTGTTCTCCAGCAGCAGCGCTTCGGCCTCGCTGCGCACCACCGTCGTCTCCAGCCGCGCGATGCGCGCCACCATCGAGCCGATGCGTGTGCCGTCGTGCTGGCGGTGCAGGTAGCTGGCGACGCGCTTCTTCAGGTCGCGCGCCTTGCCGACGTAGAGCACCTGGCCGTCGGCGTCGATCCAGCGGTAAACGCCGGGCAGGCCGGGCAACTTCGCCACCTCGGCAAGCAGCCGCTCGCGCGCGGGGTCGGCGGCTTCGCGTCCCATGGCGGCGGCCGCTGCGGCGCCCGCTGCCTCGGGCGCGGCCTCGGCGACGGCCGCGCGCGCCTTGTCGTCCGGGGAGGCCGCCTTCTTCGCCATCGCGCCTTGCATTCTGCCGGCTTCGATAATCCTGCCATGAACGAGGCGCCGTCGCTGCCAGCAGCCGCGCTCGCCGTGCCAGCAGGGGCGCTGCGCTGGGACATCTTCTGCCGCGTCATCGACAACTTCGGCGACATCGGCGTGTGCTGGCGCCTCGCCAGGCAGCTGGCCGCCGCGGGCGACACCGTGCGCCTGGTCGTCGACGACGCCTCGCCGCTGGCGTGGATGGCGCCGCGCCGCGAAGAGACGGCGCCGCGGGTGTCGGTGTGGCCCTGGGCCGCGCCGCCGGCCGACTGCGGCGACGTGGTCATCGAAGCCTTCGGCTGCGACCCGCCGCAGCGAACCGTCGACGCGATGCTCGCACGCCGCCCCGCCGCGCCGGTGTGGATCAACCTCGAGTACCTCAGCGCCGAAGCCTACGTCGAGCGTTCGCACGGCCTGCCCTCGCCGCGCGCCGACGGCCTGCGCAAGTGGTTCTTCTACCCCGGCTTCACGCCCGCCACGGGCGGCCTGCTGCGCGAACCGGGGTTGCTGCAGCGCCGGGCCGCATTCGACGGCGACGCCTGGCTCGCGGCACGCGGCCTCGCGCGCAACAGCGGCGAAC
Organism: Rubrivivax sp.; assembly: GCA_016790425.1. Taxonomy (GTDB): domain Bacteria; phylum Pseudomonadota; class Gammaproteobacteria; order Burkholderiales; family Burkholderiaceae_C; genus Rubrivivax. The sequence continues at coordinate 39,329 of JAEUPF010000003.1, read as the reverse complement.
GCGTCGTGAGCCTCTTCTGCTACGACCCTGCGCCGGCAGTCGATGCGCTGCTGGCCACGCTGGCCAGCGAGCCGGCGCCCACGCGGCTGCTGCTGGCGCCCGGCCCGGCGCAAGGCCTCGTGCGGGCCGACGGCTGGCCGCCGCGCCTGCGCATCGCCCGCCTGCCCTGGCTGGCGCAGGACGAGTTCGACCACCTGCTGTGGTCCGCGGACCTCAACGCGGTGCGCGGCGAGGACTCGCTGGTGCGGGCGTTGTGGGCCGGCGCGCCGTTCCTGTGGCACGTCTACCCGCAGGCCGACGGCGCCCACGCGGCGAAGCTGCGTGCGCTGCTGGCGCACATGGCCTTGCCCGCCGGCGCCGAGGAGGCGCTGCTGGCCTGGAACGGCCTGGCTGCCTGGCCGGGGCTGCCGGCGCTCGAGCCTTGGCAGGCGGCGACCCGCGCCTTCCGCGACGGGCTGCTGCAGCAGGAAGACCTCGCGTCACAGCTTCGCCGCTTCGTTGGCCGCTTCGTTACGGCTCGCCGCTGCTAAAATTCGCCGCTTCGTCGAGAGCGCCCGGCTCCGTGCCGCTTCGGCGGCCTTGCCGGCGGCAAGCAAACTGCGGGCTCTGTCGGTCTCTGTCGGTCTCTGTCCGCCCCTGTCGGCCTGCGTGCGGCGTCTGGCAAACCCGGGGGCGTGCTCCCGGCCGCCGCTGGCCGCAGCACCGCTTCGCCTGCCGGCCTTGGCACCGGCGCCCTCGCCTCCACATTCCAACGAAACCGCTGCCCCTTCGCCCAGGGGCCACCGACACATCATGAAGATCGCTCAGGAAATCCGCGCCGGCAACGTGATCATGCAGGGCAAGGACCCGATGGTCGTGCTGAAGACCGAGTACAGCCGCGGTGGCCGCAACGCGGCCACCGTGCGCATGAAGATGAAGAACCTGCTCAACGGCGGCGGCGCCGAAGTGGTGTTCAAGGCCGACGACAAGATGGACCCCATCGTGCTGGACAAGAAGGAGTGCACCTACACCTACTTCGCCGACCCGATGTACGTGTTCATGGACGGCGAGTACAACCAGTACGAGGTCGAGGCCGAGAACATGGGCGACGCCATCCAGTACCTGGAAGACGCGATGCCGGTCGAGGTGACCTTCTACGACGGCAAGGCCATCAGCGTCGAGATGCCCACCACCGTGGTGCGGCAGATCAGCACCGAGCCGGCCGTCAAGGGCGACACCTCGGGCAAGGTGATGAAGCCGGCCAAGCTGGTGGGCACCGGGTTCGAGATCAGCGTGCCGCTGTTCGTGGAAGACGGCGACAAGGTCGAGATCGACACCCGCACGCACGAGTACCGCAAGCGCGTCTGAGCCTCGGGCGCCGGCGGCAGCGCGCAACGCACTGCCGCCGCCTGGTGCCCGCGGCCTCGCGCCACGCCACCCTCACCGCTGCGCGAACCGCCCGCGGCCCGGCGCACTGAGCCCGATGCCGTTCGACTTCGACGCCGCGGTTCAGGCGCCGTTTCGCATGCAGCCGGGCCTGCGCCGGCTGGCTGCCGGCACTGCCCACCTGAACCCGCTCTGTGCCGGCTCGCGCCACCAGCGCGAGAAGCTCGCCGTGCTCTCGGCGTTCTGGCCGCAGGCACTTCTTCAGCGTGACGGCTTCGACGCGGTGCCGGCCCTGCGCGCCCTGGCCCGCCACGCCGCCGCCGAGCACCCCGGCGCGTTCACCTGGGACGAAGGCACTGGCCGCGCCGAGGCGCTGCGGCTGGGCACCGCGGTCGACGCCGAAGGTGCCATCGGGCAAACGCGGCGCGGCACGTTCGGCCTCGGTGACGAGGTCGCGCGTTGTCTGGCCGGCCTGCCGCCGCATTGGCGCCTGGCGGCGCTGCTGAGCCTGGCATTCGCCGAGGACTTCGCGCTCGTCGACGCTCGCGACGGCACCATTCCCTGGCTGGCCGTGGCGCTGCCCAGCCACTGGGCGCCCGAGGAGAAGGTGGGCCGCCACTTCGTGGAGGTGCACGCGCCGGTGGCCGACAGTGCATTGCTGCTGAAGGCGGCCGAGGGCCTCGTGCGCCTGGTCACTTCGGGCGAAGGCTGGGAGCGCTTCGTCTGGACTGTCAGCGACCACCCGCGCCTGCACGCCCACCCCGATCGCCTGGCGCAGCCGCGCTGGACCGACACGCCGGTCGAGCGCGCCTGGTGGCGCACCGAGCGCCAGACGTTCATCCCGCTGCCCGGCGTGGCGCAGGCCGTCTTCACCATCGAGGTCAGCGTGCAGCCGCTGGCCGACGCGGTGGCCGTGCCCGGCCGCGCCGCGGCGCTGCACGGGGCCATCGCCAGCATGAGCGAGGCAGTGCTCCTCTATCGCGGCCTCACACCCGTGCGCGAGCCGCTGCTGGCGTGGCTTGCCGGGCGCGCCGCAGCGCCCGCACCGGCAACGGCACGGCGTCCCGCGTGAAGACCGAGCCGATCACCGCCGCGGCGATCGACTTCGACGCCGAAGGCGTGCCGCACGCGAGCGCCTTCGACGACCGCTACCACACCCGTGCCGGCGCCATGGCGCAGGCCGAACACGTCTTTCTCGGCGGCAACGGCCTGCCGCGGCGCTGGGCCGGCCGCGAGCGCTTCGTCGTGCTGGAAACCGGCTTCGGCCTCGGCGTCAACTTCCTCGCCACCTGGGGCGCCTGGCGGCGCGACCCGGCTCGCCCGGCGCGGCTGCACTTCGTCTCGATCGACAAGCATCCGCCGAGGCGCGAGGACCTCGCGCGCGTGCACGCCGTGCTGGCCGGCGCCGGCCTGCCGAGCGACCTCGCGCAGGCACTGCGCGCAGCCTGGCCGCCGCTCACCGGCGACCTGCATCCTCTGTGCTTCGAAAGCGGCCGCGTCGAACTGCTGCTCGCCTTCGGCGACGCTTCGGCCTGGCTGCGCCGGCTGCAACTGCAAGCCGACGCGATCTACCTCGACGGCTTCGCGCCCGAACGCAATCCGCAGATGTGGTCCGAAGCGGTCTTCGCCGCGCTGCCGGCGCTGTGCGCCGGTGGTGCGACGGCGGCCACCTGGAGCGTGGCGCGGCCGGTGGCCGACGGCCTGGCCGCCAACGGCTTCGAGGTCGAGCGCGCCCCGGGCTTCGCCGGCAAGCGCGAGATGACCGTGGCGCGCTTCGCGCCGCGCCACCGCCCGGCGCGGACGGGGCGGCGGCAGGCGGCCATGCCGGCAGCGCGCACGGCCGTCGTCGTCGGCGCCGGCCTCGCCGGCGCCGCCGCGGCCGCAGCGCTGGCCGAACAGGGCCTCGCGGTCACGGTGCTGGAGGCGAGGCCTGCTGCAACCGCGGCCGGGCCGGCGGCAACCGGCGCCGCCGCCAGCCCGCTTGCCGGTCTGGTGCGTGGCATCGTCGCGCGCGACGACGGCGCGCATGCGCGCTGGCACCGCGCCGCGGCCCTGCACGCGCAACGCCAGATCGCCGCGATGATGGCCGCCGGCAGCGCCAATGGCACCGCTGGCACCGATGGCACCGATGGCACCGCTGCCCGGCGAGCGGCCGCCGCCAGCACGGGCGCCGGCGCAAGCCCGCTCGGTCGCCTCCAGGGCGTGCTGCACCTGGCCGACGACTTTGCCGACATGCAGCGGCTCGCCGCAACGGCCGCCTGGCCCGCCGACTACGTCGAGCCGCTGGACGCCGCCGCGGCTTCGGCGCGCGCCGGGGTGGCGCTGGCCAGCCCGGCCTGGCTCTTTGCCGGCGGCGGCTGGGTCGACCCGGTCGAACTCGTCGCGCGCATCCTGGGCGACAGCGGCGTGCTCGTGCGTCACGGCTGCGCAGTGGCCACGCTGCAGCGGCGCGGCGCGCGCTGGCTGGCTTTCGGCGAACAAGGGCAGGTCTTCGCCGAGGCCGACCTCGTCGTGATGGCCAACGCCGAGGGGGCGGCGCGGCTGGCGCCGGCGCATGCGGTGGCGGCGTGGAAGATCGGCCGCTCGCGCGGACAGATCACCTGGGTGCCGGCAGCGGCGCTGGCCGCCGCTGCCGGCGCGGGCAAGGGCGCCGAGGCCGGCGCGGGCACGGGCGCCGAGGCCGGCATGCCTCCACTCCTGCCGTTAGCCCGCAGCGGCTACGTCATCCCGCTGCCCGACGGCAGCGTGCTCGCCGGCGCCACGCACGCACCGGGCGACGGCGAGCCGCTGCTGCGCGCCCGCGACCACCGGCACAACCTCGGCGTGCTGAAGCGGCTGGCCGGCATCGAGCCGATCGTCGATGCGGCTCACCTCGGCGGCCGCGTCGGCTGGCGCTGCCACAGCGACGACCGCCTGCCCCTCGTCGGCGCGCTGGCAGCCGACCTCGCCGAGCTGAGCGGCGGCAGCGGTTCGCGGTTCGCGCAGCCGCGCCACGTGCCGCGCGACAGCGGCCTCTTCGCGCTCACGGCGCTCGGCTCGCGCGGCATCAGCAGCGCCGCGCTCGGCGCGCGCCTGCTCGCCGCCTGGGTGTGCGACGCACCGATGCCGGTGGATACCGACCTGCTCGACGCGGTCGATGCGGCGCGGCACCTGTCGCGTGCGCTGGCGCGCGGGCCCGGCCGCCGCCGGCCCGAACCTCACCCCCGCCCGGCCTCGCCAGGCGAGGGCGCAGACCTTCGGCCCGCGGGTGCGGGGCCAGGCGAGCCGTAGCCGGCAGCGCAGCGTCCCCCAAGCAGGGCCAAGCGCGCCCGCGGCCTGCGGATCAGTAGCGCAACGTCTGCACGCCGGCCTCGGTGCCGAGCAGGCACACCTGCGCCCGGTGGCGCGCGAAGATGCCCACCGTCACGACGCCCGGCCACTGGTTGATCTCGGCCTCCATCGCCGGCGGATCGGCGATGGCCAGGCCGCGCACGTCGAGGATCGGGTGGCCGTTGTCGGTGACCACGCCGGCGCGCTGCGTGGCCACGCCGCCCAGCGCCGCGAAGCGCCGCGCCACCTGCGGCAGCGCCATTGCGATCACTTCCACCGGCAGCGGGTAGCGCCCGAGCACCGGCACGCGCTTGCTCGCATCGGCGATGCAGACGAAGCGCTCGGCGAGATCGGCGACGATCTTCTCGCGCGTCAGCGCCGCGCCGCCGCCCTTGATCATGAAGCCGCGCTCGTCGATCTCGTCGGCGCCGTCGATGTACACCGGCAGCCGCTCGACCTCGCCGGCCTCGAGCACGCGGATGCCGCGCGCGGCGAGCCGCTCGCTGCTGGCGCGGCTGCTGCTCACGGCGCCTGCCACCGGCACCGGCATCGCCGCCAGCGCGTCGATGAAGTGATTCACCGTGCTGCCGGTGCCCACGCCGACCACCGTGCCCGCTGGCACGTATTCGATGGCGGCGCGCCCGACGAGGGCCTTCAGTTCGTCTTGCGTCATGGCCGCCCATTCTGCGGCCTGCGCAGCCCGGGCGCCGCGCGCTCGACGGCGCGCAACAATGCCGCGATGTTCCCCACCCTGCCCTACGGCCTCGCGCGGCCGTTCCTCTTCGGCCTCGACCCCGAGCGCGCCCACGACCTGGCGCTGGACGCGATGGCCCGCATGCAGAACACGCCGGCGATGCGGCTGTGGGCGCAGCCGCGCATCGCCGACCCGGTCACCGTCGCCGGGCTGGTCTTCCCCAATCGCATCGGCCTGGCCGCCGGGCTCGACAAGAACGGCCGCTGCATCGACGGCCTGGGCGCGATGGGGTTCGGCTTCATCGAGGTGGGCACCGTCACGCCGAAGGCCCAGCCGGGCAACGCACGGCCGCGCCTGTTCCGCCTGCCGCAGGCACAGGCGCTGATCAACCGCTTCGGCTTCAACAACGACGGCCTCGACGCCTTCGTCGCCAACGTGAAGCGCGCGCACAGCTTCCGCGCCGCCGGCGGCATCGTCGGGCTCAACATCGGCAAGAACGCGGCAACGCCGATCGAACGCGCCGCCGACGACTACCTGCTCGGGCTCGCAGGCGTCTATGCGCAGGCCGACTACGTGAGCGTCAACATCTCGAGCCCGAACACGAAGAACCTGCGCGCGCTGCAAGGCGACGAGGCACTCGATGCGCTGCTCGGCTCGCTGGCGCGCCGCCGCGACGCGCTGGCCGGCGAGCAGCGGCGGCGCGTGCCGATGTTCGTGAAGATCGCGCCCGATCTGGACGATGCGCAGGTGGACTTCATCGCCGCCACGCTCGGGCGCCACGGCATCGACGGCGTCATCGCCACCAACACCACGCTGGCGCGCGAAGCGGTGCAGGGCCTGCCGCACGCCGACGAGGCCGGCGGGCTCTCGGGGCGGCCGGTGTTCGAGGCCAGCAACCGCGTCATCCGCCGCCTGCGCGCACGGCTGCCCAAGGGCTTTCCGATCATCGGCGTCGGCGGCGTGCTCAGCGGCGACGATGCGCTGGCCAAGCGCGAGGCCGGCGCGGACCTCGTGCAGGTCTACACCGGCCTCATCTACCGCGGCCCGGCGCTGGTGCCGCAGGCGGCCGCGGCGCTGCGCGCGGCCCGCGTGCCTTAGGCGGCGCCGGCGCAGCCCGCCGAGCCGGCAGCCCCCTACCTGCGCAGAGCTCAGCCCTCAGAACCGGTACGACACCCCCAGGCTGTACGACCAGGGGTCGAGCTTGATGTCCTGGGTCTGGCCGGTGGACAGCGTCGCCTTCGTCTTCACCATCGTCTTCGCGACGCTGGCGTCCAGCCCCCAGTTGCCCGTCAGGCGCGCCGCCAGGCCGGCCTGCACGGTCGCGCCCCACCTCGACTCCAGCGACAGCGTCGTCGGGTTGGCGGGGCTGCCGCCGGTCAGCGCCGTCAGCGCCGCGGTGCTGCGCTCCTTGTAGAAGCGCGCGTAGGTGGGGCCGATGCCGACGTAGGGCCGCAGGGCGCTGCTGGCGCCGAAGAAGCGGTACTGCGCCAGCAGCGTCACCGGCAGCACGCGCGTCTCGGCGACCTTGCCGACCCCGGCGATGGCGCCGTCACCGACGATGTCGTGCTTGAAGCCGGCCGCCAGCGGCAGGTCGATGGCCACCTGGTCGTTGAGCATCCACGTGATGCCGGCCGTGGGCTGCGTGTCGCTCTTCACGTCGGCCTTGGTGCCGGGGAACGACGGCGCGCTCAGGTCGCCGCTGGTCACGTCGGGCGCGATCTGCGTCGCGCCGCCGCGCAAGGTGATGCTGCCGGCCGCCTGGGCCAGCGCGGTGCCGCTGAAGGCGCAAGCGAACAGCGCCGCGACCACCGTCGCGCCGGCGGCCGTGCCGCGACGGCCGCTGCACGCGCTGCTCTTGTTCTCGTGGGGGGAAGCCATTTGCCTGTCTCCTCGGGGATTCGTCGAAGTCCTGGTCCGCAGACTCGCTCGTCGGCGCCAACGCCTCACAGCCAGCCGGCCTGCGTCAGCGAGCGGGCCAGCAGCTGGGCCAGCAACTGGTGCCCATAGCCCGAGGGATGGAAGCCGTCGGAGAAGGCCCAGGTCCGGTACCAGTTCGGATCGGTCGTGCCCGCCGGCGGCGCGGCGGCCAGCGCGGCGTTGGTGCAGGTGGCGAAGGTGTAGCTCGGCAGCCCGTCGGAGCCGACGCCGGTGGCCGGGCAGGCCGTGTTGCGCGCGTTCGTCAGCCCGTACTGCGCCGGGTGCGCGACCTGGTCGTTGAAGTTCGAATAGAAGTCGGCGATCGCCACCCGGGAATCGCCGGCGAAGCGCGTCGCGAGTTGCGCGTTGAACGCTTCGACCCAGCCCTTGAACAGCGCCTCGGACTGCCCGCGTGCCGTGGCGCCAGCGCTGCCGCCGCCGTTGGCCGCGGCGATGCTGTCCAGCACGAGCTGGAAGCGCGGCGTGTTGGTGATGCCGGGCATGTTCAGCACCACGGCGCGCTGCGCGCCCTTGTCCAGCGCGCCCGTCTTGATCATCGTGTAGAACGTGTCGGCCAGCGCCTGCATGTAGGTGGCGCCGGCCCCGGCCAGGCCTGCGGCGCCGCCGGCCGCCGCGGCGTTCACCTGCGCCGCCGTGAGCTGCGTGCCCAGCAAAGCGAGGTACGAAGCGCCGCCGTCGCCGGCGGGCGCTGGCTGGCCGGCCTTCAGGTACGCGCCCACCAGCGCCGCGGCATCGTTGCCGCCGCCGTCGATCACCAGCAGGTCGCCGGCGCCGAAGTTGCCGCCGGCCGTGGCGGTGGCGAACTGCACGCCGATGCCGCGCGGGTCGGCCGCCGAGAGGCTGGAACTGAAGCGGTTGATGACGCCGCCGCCGATGGCGAAGTTGGCGCACCCGGTGGTGGTGTTGGCAACGAACGTGGTGCCGTTGAAGACGTAGAAGTTGCAGCCCTTGGCCAGGCCGTACGACTGCGCCAGCCGCTCGGGGTACATGTCGTTGCCCTGGATCGTGGCCCGCACGCCGCCGAAGGTGCCCACGTCGGCCAGGCTGTCACCGAAGACGACGACGCGGCTGACGCTGTCGCGCGGCGCGGTGTCGGCACCGCCGCCGCCGCAGGCGGCCAGCACCAGCAGCGCCGCGGCAGCGGCCAAGGGCCAGGCGCTGCGCCGGGCGGAGTTCGAAGGCGCGGCACAGCGGGTTTCGGATCCGGACATCGGCAACATGGGGCGCTTCCTCGAAAGTCGGAGAACGAATGAACGATCGTTCGAATCGGCGCCACTCTACGAACCCCGCGCCGCCGCGGCACGGGGGGAAACCCAAGCGCGGCAACGGATCCGGCCACCCCGAACGGCATCGCGGTCAAGTGACAAGCTAGGGAGGACCGCGCCTCCCCTCGCGTCATGCGGAAGCGGTTGCGATTCGTCACGCAACGGCCACCCTGCGGACATCGAACCGACATGCCCGCGGCCGCAGAATCGCCTTCGCTTGGCGCTTCGACGTGAACTCGTTCACGCAGGGCGCCCGACCCACCCGCAACCCCGGGGGTGACCGACCATGACGCACGAAGAACTCCGCTCGCCGCGGCTGGCCCTGCTGTCTCCGCTGCCGCAAGCCGCCTCGCCGGAGCCGGTTCCGCGCATCGACCGCGCCATTCCCGACCTCGTCGCCCAGGTGTACGCCGCGGCGCCGCAGGAAGAGCGGCGGGCGCTGCTGGCCACGCTGATCAAGCCGCTGGGCCTGCTCTCGCTGGCCGCCATCGGCAACGGCATCTTCGCGCACCTGAGGCTCAACGGCGGCTGGCCCGAGTTCCAGCCGGCCGTCGAAGACCTGCGCCGCGTGCGCACGAGCGACATGGTGGCGCTGGTGCAGCACGTGCAGCAGGTGAGCATCGAGACGGTGTACGGCCTGGCCGGCGTGCTGAAGAGCTCGCCGGTGCTCGCCGGCTCGGCCACGGCAGCGCTGCTGCTGGCGGTGCTGGTGCAGCGCGCGCGGCGCTAGGACCGCGCTAGGACCGCGCTAGGAACGCGCTAGGACCGCGCTCGGGCCGCGCGCGCCGCGAGCCACAGGAAGGCGATGGCCGCAAACGGCCAGGCCTTCGCCGTGTAGCGCGCCACCAGCGCCAGCGCGATGAGGTTGGTTTCGCGCGGCGCCGTGCCTTCGAGCCACAGCGCCGGGTCCGGCGGCGCGACGTTCACGACCATGACCGCGGCCGCCAGCAGCACGATGGCCAGCAGCGCCGCGGCCCGCCGCGGCAGCCGCTGCGCTCGCCAGACGACAACCACGGCGAGCGCGGCGCCGGCCAGCGCCGAAGGCGTGAGCCACTGCCAGCCCGCATCGTTCCAGAACGAGAACCGTGCCACCCAGCGCAGCGCCAGGGCACCGGCCAGGAGCAGCGCGAACCAGCGCAGCCGCGCGCGTCCCTCGGCCAGCACGAGGCGCAGCAGGAGGCCGGCCGCCGCCGCGTTGGCGGCGACGACGAACACCTCGACGGCCACGTAGACGAAGGCCGGCACGCCCGGGAGGACAGCCACCTGCAGGTTGCCGCGGAAGTCGCCCGAAGCGACGAGGAGCGTGCGCTGCGCGAACGGCACCAGCCACCATGCCGCCAGCAGCACCAGCCCGGCTTCGGCCCCGTGCCCCGGCGCCAGCCAGCGCGCACGCCACTGCCGCCCGCCGCGGTGGTCGCGCAGCCACGGCGTCAGGCGCACCGCCGCCAGCGCGCCGATGAGCGCGCCGGCGCTGTTGGCGAGCACGTCGATCGCCGAAGGCGTGCGCCCGGGCAGGTAGTTCTGCGTCGCCTCGACGAGCACGCTGCACAGCGCCGGCACGAGGCTGCCGAAGGCAAGCGCCCGCGCCCCGCGCCAGCGCGGGAACAGTGCCAGCACCAGCACGAAGGCCAGCACGACATAGCCCACGACGTTGAGCGCCACGTCGAACAGCGAGCCGATCTGCGTCACCTGCACCAGGTAGGCGAACGGCGCGCGGCCGTTGTCGCGCCAGCCGCTGAAGGGCCGCAGGCTCGCATAGGCGACGATGGGCACCACGACAGCCAGCGCCAGGCGCGCCAGCCGGAACGGTGGCTCCGACACGGGCTGCGACATCAGTCGCCCGCGACCACGCCTTCGCGCCGCGGGTCGGCGCCGCCGTGCCAGCCGCCCTCGATGCGGCCGCCCGTGCCGCCGGCCAGGCGCTGAAGCGCCTGCACGCCGCTGGTCAGTTCGACCTCGCTGACCTCGTGACCGCGCGCACGCAGCGCCGCGGCAACGGCCGGCGCGAAGCGCCCGGCTTCCAGCAGCGTGGCCGAGCCGTTGTAGGCGCCGAAGTTCGGCAGGTCGATCGCGCGCTGCGCATCGAGGCCCCATTGCAGCGTGCCGACGAGCACCTTGGCGGTGTAGTGAATGATCGCCGCGCCGCCGGGCGAGCCGAGCGTCATCGCCAGCTGCCCGTCGCCGGCGCCGAACACGAGCGTGGGGCTCATGCTCGAGCGCGGCCGCTTGCGCGGCTGCACGCGGTTGGCCACCGGCCGGCCAAGCGCATCGGCCGGCGCGAGCGCGAAGTCGGTGAGCTGGTTGTTGAGCAGGTAGCCGCCGGGAAGGCCCGTGCCGCCGTCGGCGAGGATGCCGGCGCCGAAGGCCGATTCGATCGACGTTGTCAGCGCCACCGCGTGGCCGCCGGCGTCGACGACGCTGATGTGGCTGGTGCCGGCCTCGGGCTGAGGCGGCATCGGCGCGAAGGCGACCGGCTGCGCACCGGGCTGCCCCGGCGCAACGGCGTGGCGGCCGCCGCTGCGCTCGCCCACCAGGGCGCTGCGGCGAAGAAGGTAGCCGCGGTCGAGAAGCGAAGCCCAGTGGCCACCGGGCGCCGGCGTGAAGGCGGGGTCGGCGATGTACTGGTCGCGGTCGGCGAACGCGAGCCGCGCCGCTTCGGCGTAGCGGTGCAGCCAGTCGGCACCGGGCACGCCGGCCACCAGCGCGGCGCCGCGCGGCACCAGGGCGCCGGCATCGCGCCGCTCGACCTGCTCGATCAGGCCGAGGATCTGCATCGTCGTGAGGAATCCCGAAGAAGGCGGCGGGAAGCCGCAAACCCGCCAGGCGAGCCGCCAGTCGGTGCACATCGGCGAGCGCCGCACGGGACGGTAGTCGGCGAGGTCCTGCAGCGTCATGCGTCCCGGCCGCACGGCATGGCCGCGCACACGCGCCACCAGGTCGGCGGCCGTCGGGCCTTCGTGCAGCGCCGCGCTGCCGCGCGCGGCGATGGCGCGCAGCACCGCGGCCAGCGCCGGGTTGCGCAGCAGCTTGCCGGCGGGCAGCGGCGTGCCGTCGCTTTCGTAGAAGTAGGCGCGCGCCTGCGGGTCCGCGGCCAGCTTGCGCCGCGTGGCCTCGGCGGCAAGCTGCGCGTGCAGGCGCGGGCTGACCGCGAAGCCGCGTTCGGCCAGCGCGACAGCCGGCTCGACCAGCTGCGCCCACGGCAGCCGTCCGTGCGCGCGATGCGCCGCCTCGAGCATGCGCACGGCGCCGGGCACACCGACCGCCAGGCCGCTGGCTGCCGCCTGCGCGAACGGCAGCGGCTGGCCGTCGGGCTGCAGGAAGAGGCGCTCGTCGGCCGCTGCCGGCGCGGTCTCGCGGCCGTCCCAGGCGGCGACTTCACGGCCGTCCCAGTGCAGCAGGAAGGCACCGCCGCCGATGCCGCTGCTTTGCGGCTCGACGAGCGAGAGCACCATCTGCGCCGCGATGGCGGCATCGAGCGCGTTGCCGCCTTGGCGCAGCACGCGGGCACCGGCCTCGGCGGCCAACGGGTGCGCCGCGGCCACGGCGCCATGCGCGAACTGCCAGCCGGGCTTGGCCTGCCAGCCCGAAGCGGCTTCGGGCGGCGGCTTCGCAGCGGCCGGCGCGGCCGGGCCAGGCGCCGGCGCAACGGCACAGGCAACGCATGCGGCCGCAACGACGGCGAGCATGCCCCACGGCAACGAACGAGCGGCAAGGCGCGCGCCGACGAACGCGCCGACGAACGCGCCGCCGCCCCGCGCCCGCCGCCTCACCAGCGCTCGCACCAGGGCCTCAGGTCCATCTCGAACGTCCACGCCGAACGCGGCTGCTTGTGCAGCCACCAGTAGTTCTCGGCGATCGCCTCGGGCCGCAGGATGCCGTCGCACTCCCTCAGCGCGTAGCGCTCGGGGAAGTTGTCGCGGATGAACGCGGTGTCGATGGCGCCGTCGATGACGACATGTGCGACATGGATGCCCTTGGGGCCGAGCTCGCGCGCCAGGCTCTGCGCCAGCGCGCGCAGCGAGTGCTTGGCGCCGGCGAAGGCGGCAAAGCCGGCGCCGCCGCGCAGGCTGGCAGTGGCGCCGGTGAAGAGCATCGTGCCGCTGCCGCGCGGCACCATGCGCAGCGCCACCTCGCGGGCGACGAGGAAGCCACCATAGGCACCGAGCTCCCAGACCTTGCGGTACTTGCGCGGCGTCTCCTCGAGGATCGACGCCGGCACGTTGGCGCCGACGTTGAAGACGGCCACTTCGATCGGCCCGATGCCTTCCTCGATCTCGCGCACGAGGGCTGCGACCTGCTCTTCGTCGCGCGCGTCGCTGGCGAAGGCACGGGCGCGGCCGCCGTCGGCCTCGATCTGCGCCACCAGCGGCGCCAGCTTGTCGCCGTTGCGGCGCGTCACGCAGGTGAAGTAGCCCTCGCGGGCGAAGCGGCGCGCCACGGCGCTGCCGGTCGATTCACCGGCGCCGACCACGAGCGCGACCGGCGCTGACGCATTCCGCGCGACCGGCGCCGGCGCCGGCGCGTTCCGCGCCACGGGCGGTTGCTTGTCCATCGGCGCATCGTAGCGGCCGGCCTGCCGCGCGCCGGGTTCAGCGCAGCGTCACCCCGGTCTTGGCCTGCAGTTCTTCGGGCGTGACGCCGGGCGCCCGCTCGACGACCTTCAGGCCGTGCGGCGTCACGTCCATCACCGCGAGGTCGGTGATGATGCGGTCGACCACCGCCACGCCGGTGAGCGGCAGCGTGCACTTGGGCAGGATCTTCAAGTCGAAGCCGCCGTCCTTCTTCCTGGCCACGTGCTCCATCAGCACGACGACGCTCCTGACCCCGCCCACGAGGTCCATCGCGCCGCCCATGCCCTTGACCATCTTGCCCGGGATCATCCAGTTGGCGAGGTCGCCCTTCTCGCTGACCTGCATCGCGCCGAGGATCGACAGGTTGATCTTGCCGCCGCGGATCATGGCGAAGGAGTCGTGCGAACCGAAGATGCTGGAGCCGGGGATCGTGGTCACCGTCTGCTTGCCGGCGTTGATCAGGTCGGCGTCGATCTCCTCCTCGGTGGGAAAGGGACCGATGCCGAGCATGCCGTTCTCGCTTTGCAGCCAGACCTCGATGTCCTTGGGCACGTAGTTGGCCACCAGCGTGGGGATGCCGATGCCGAGGTTGACGTAGAAGCCGTCCTGCAGCTCCTTGGCGGCGCGCGCCGCCATCTGGTCCTGGGTCCAGGGCATGTGTTGCTCCTTGTCGTTTCGCTGCGCGTGCGCCGGGCCTCAGGCCGCGGCGGTGTTGTCGCGCGGGACGTCGCGCACGGTGCGCTTCTCGATGCGCTTCTCGGGCGTCGCGTTGAGCACGAGGCGGTGCACGTAGATGCCGGGCAGGTGCACCGCGTCGGGGTCGAGCGAGCCGGTGGGCACGATCTGCTCGACCTCGACGACGCTGATCCTGCCGGCCATGATCACCGCCGGGTTGAAGTTGCGCGCGGTGCGGCGGAAGACGAGGTTGCCGCTCTCGTCGGCGATGTGCGCCTTGGCCAGCGACACGTCGGGCACCAGCGCGCGCTCCATCACGTAGGGCTTGCCGTCGAACTCGCGCGTCTCCTTGCCTTCGGCCACCAGCGTGCCGTAGCCGGTGCGCGTGAAGAAGGCCGGGATGCCGGCACCGCCGGCGCGCAGCTTCTCCGCCAGCGTGCCCTGCGGCGTGAACTCCAGCTCGAGCTCGCCGGCCAGGTATTGGCGTTCGAACTCCTTGTTCTCGCCCACGTAGCTGGAGATCATCTTCCTGATCTGCCGCGTCTCCAGCAGCTTGCCCAGGCCGAACCCGTCGACGCCGGCGTTGTTGGAGATGACGGTGAAGTTCCGCTTGCCTGTGTCGCGCAGCGCGTCGATCAGCGCTTCGGGGATGCCGCACAGGCCGAAGCCGCCCACCGCGAGGAGCTGGCCGTCGCGGACGATGCCTTCGAGCGCCGCGGCGGCGCTGGGATAGATCTTGCGCATGAGATGCGGCTCCGTCTCTTTGCCGAGGGCGGCAAGCGTACTACCTAAGCCATTACGTAGGCGTTACGTAGAATCGCCTAAGCAGCGGCACCGCCCCGCTGCACAGGGAGAAGAAGCGATGAGCCAATCATCCGACCCGATGGCGTCGCTGGCCGACGACGAGATGCTCAACAACGCGCTGGCGCGGGTCTTTGCGCCGTGGGTGCGCGAGCTCGACCTGCGCCTGATCGAAGCGCGCGCCGGCGAGGTGACGCTGGCGCTGCCGGTGACGAGCCGCCACGTGCACGAAGGCGGCGTGCTGTGCGGCCAGACGATGATGGCCGCCGCCGACACGGCGATGGTGCTGGCGGTGATGACCAAGCTCGGCGGCTTCAAGCCGATGACCACCGTGCAGCTGCAGACCAGCTTCCTGCGCCAGGTGGCCGGCACCAGCGGCACGGCGCGCATCGTGGCGCGCGTGCTGCGCATGGGCAGGAGCCTCGTCTTCGGCGAGATCCAGGTGCTCAACGCCGACGACGAGCTCGCCGCCCACGCCACCACCACCTACGCGCTGCTTTGAGCGGCCAGGGCCAAGCCCGCGCCGCCGGGGAGCCCGGCGGCACCCGTGCCGCCGCCGCGGCCGGCGCGGCGCTCGACCACCGCAGCGCCTTCGAGCTGGCGCCGGTGGGGCTGGTGATCTCGCGCGAGCGGCTGATGATCGACGTCAACCGCGAGCTGCTGGCGATGTTCGGCGCCACCCGCGAGATGCTCGTGGGCAAGAGCTTCGAGCTCCTGTACCCGAGCGCTGCGGAGTTCGAGCGCACCGGCGCGCGCATCAGCGCCAGCATCGGCGCCCAGCTCGACCGCGCCGGCCGCTACAGCGACGAGCGGGTGATGAAGCGCCTGGGCCCGTTCGGTGGCGCCGCCGCCGGCGAGCTGTTCTGGTGCCACGTCTCGGGCCGCGCCCTCGACCCCGAGCAGCCGCACGCGCATGGCATCTGGGCCTTCGAGGATCTTTCCTCCCGGCGCGTGCTGCGCGTGGAGTTCACGCCGCGCGAGCGCGAGATCGCCGCGCTGCTGATCGAAGGGCTCACGAGCAAGGGCATCGGCCGCCGCCTCGGCGTGAGCCCGCGCACCGTCGACGTCTACCGCGCCCGGCTGATGCGCAAGAGCGGCGCCTCGACGACAACGGAACTCGTGCACAAGCTCCTGTCCGGGCAAGGCTGAGCCCGCCTGGGCGCCATACCTGCGGATAGCGTGACGATCGACCGCCGCACCTAGGATGCCGCCGGCTCACGACAACACGACAACCGGAACGACCCGCGTGCACGCCGCCTCTCGCAACGCCCAGCCGCCCGCGCAACAGCGCGGCGCCGCGGCGGCCATGGCGCCGGCGGCGCGCTGCGAAGCGGCCGACCCGCGCGACGCGCTGACGCAGACGCTCTTCGCCGCCAACCTGGTGGCCGGTACGTTGAGCGCAGACCCCACGCTGCCCGAGCCGGCGCGCGAGCAGGCCCAGACGCTGGCGGGGCTGGTGCGCAGTGCGCTCGGCCAGACCCGGCTGCTGGCGGCCGAGCCGCCGCCCGCGCTGTGCCGTGAACTGCGGCAACTGGCGCAGGCGGCGCTGGCGCAGGCGATGCAGGCGGCGCAGCTGCAGCCGGCGGCGGACGTTGCCGCGGCCGAAGCCGGCCGCGTGCCCTGGCGAACCACTGCCGCCGGTGACGACCCGGCAGCGCCGAGCGCCCGCCGCCTCGTCGTGGCCGGGAGCGAAGGTGCGATGCAGGTCGAGATCGAACTGAGGTGGCGCGACGCCGCGCGAGGGCTCTAGGAAGAAGACTTCGCGGGCCGCCCTCGAGGGAGGCCACCCGCGGCGAAGAGAGGAATCGCAGAAGACCGCGGCGCCGCGAGCACGAGCGGCGACCCGCAGCAGGAGTCACGAGGTCAGCAAATGGAGGTGAGGGTGAACGACACGACGAGCCGAGCCGGGACGTACACCGGCCATCACGCCGGCAACCATGCCGACGATCGATCGAACGCCGAGCGCAGCAGGGCGCCGCACGAAACCGGCCGGCAGGCCATCCGGGTGTTCGTCATCGACGACCATCCGATGATCCGCCACGGCCTGGCCTCGATGATCCGCGCCGAGCGCGATTTCGAGTGGGTCGGCGACGCCGCCGACGGCGAGGACGCCATCCGCCTGGCGCCGGCGCTGCAACCCGACCTCGTGCTCGTCGACCTCGTGATGCCGGGCCCCGATGGCGTGGCCACCATCCGGGCGCTGAAGCCGCTCTTGCCGCGCGCGCACTTCGTGGTGCTGACCAGCGTGCTCGATGCGGCGGAGGTGAAGCGGGCGATGGAAGCCGGCGCCGGCGCGTATCTGCTGAAGAACGCCTCGACGCAGGAACTGGTGACCGTGATGCACAGCGCCGCGCGCGGCCAGCGCGTGCTGGCGCCCGAGGTCAGCGACGCGCTGATCGCCGGCGGGCGCACGCCCTCGCCCGGCGCCGACCTGACGCAGCGCGAGCGCGAGCTGCTCGGCCTGATGGCGCAGGGCCTGGCCAACCAGGAAATCAGCAACCGGCTGGGCATCGCGATGCCCACCGTCAAGTTCCACGTCACGAACATCCTGGCCAAGCTGCACGCCGACAACCGCACCGAAGCCGTGCTGACGGCGCTGAAGTACCGTCTGGTCACGCTGGCGTAGCGCCGCGCCGGCGCGCGCCGGGCGGATGCAGGGGCAAGCCCGGGGGCGCGGCCGCGGGGCCGGCCCGCAGAATCGACCGATGCCAGCATCGATCGTCCTGCACCATCTGGAGAACTCGCGCTCGCAGCGCGTGCTGTGGTTGCTCGAGGAACTCGGCCTGCCCTACGAGGTGCGCCGTTACGCGCGCGACCGCAAGACGCAGCTCGCGCCGCCCGAACTGCGCGCCGTGCACGCCCTGGGCAAGGCGCCGGTGCTCACCGACGGGCCGCTCGTGCTGGCCGAATCGGGCGCCATCGTCGAGTACCTCATCGACACCTACGACAGCGCCGGCCGCCTGCGTCCGCCGCCGGGCAGCGAGTCACGCCGCCGCTACACCTACTGGCTGCACTTCGCCGAAGGCAGCGTGATGCCGCAGCTGCTGCTCAAGCTCGTCTTCGACAAGGTGCGCAGGGCGCCGGTGCCGTTCTTCGTCAAGCCGGTGGTGCGCGGCATTGCCGACAAGGTCGTGCACGGCTTCGTGACGCCCAACGTCGAACGCCAGCTCGCGTTCATGGAAGGCGAACTCGCCGGGCGCGACTGGTTCGCCGGCGACAGCTTCAGCGGTGCCGACATCCAGATGAGCTTTCCGCTCGAGGCCGCGCAGGCACGCGCCGGGCTCGACGCGCGCTACCCGCGGCTCACCGCGTGGCTGGCGCGAATCCACGCGCGGCCGGCCTACCAGCGCGCGCTGAAGGCCGGCGGGCCCTACGAGATCCTCACCGCCGCCGGTTGAGCCGCGCCGCGCTACACCACGAACAGCAGCACCGTCACGAAGTGGCTGGCGCTGCCGCCCAGCACGAACAGGTGCCACACGCCGTGCATCAGCGGCCAGCGTTCGTCGAGCAGGAAGAAGGCGACCCCGAGCGTGTAGATGACGCCGCCGGCGGCCAGCCAGGCGAAGCCGGCGGGCGTGAGCCCGGTCCACAACGGCACCGCGGCGACGAGCCCGAGCCAGCCCATCGCGATGTAGATCGCCAGCGACAGCCAGCGCCGGCCGCGCGCCAGCGTCAGCTCCTGCACGATGCCCAGCACCGCCAGGCCCCACACGACGCCGAAGATCGACCAGCCCCAAGGCCCGCGCAGCGTGACGAGCACGAAGGGCGTGTAGGTGCCGGCGATCAGCAGGTAGATGGCGCAGTGGTCGAGCTTGCGCAGCACCGCCTTGGCACGGCCGCGCAGGCTGTGGTACAGCGTCGAGACGGCATAGAGCAGCACCAGCGTGGCGCCGAAGATGCTGGCGCCCACGACCTTCCACGGGTCGCCCTCGCGCGCGGCGCTCGTCACCAGCGTCACCAGCGCGGCCACGGCAAGCACCGAGCCGAGCAGGTGCGTGCCGCCGTTCAGGCGTTCACCGCGGACCATCGCTGCTGCCTCCGCCGGCCCGCCACGCTCAGCGGATGAGCTCGCGCAGCCAGTCGGGCAGCGGCCGGCTCTTCTTCGCCGCGAAGTCGGTCCACACCGTCGTCGCGCCCCCTTCGGCGTAGAGGACGCCGGGCTCATCGGTGCGCTCGATCGTCACGAAGGTGTCGAAGCTGCTGCGGCCGATGTCGCCGCCGACGTACATCTTCGTGCGCACGTCACCGGGGTACTCGAGCTGGCGGATGAAGTTGCAGAAGGCGTTGACGATGATGACGCCCTCGCCGCTGGTCTGCATCGTGATGCCGTGCGGCGCGGCGACCGAGAAGAACCAGTCCAGCCGCGCCACCTCGAAGTAGCGGAAGTAGATCGTGTTGTTGACATGGCCCATCGAGTCCATGTCGCCCCAGCGGATGGGCATCGTCATCTCGTACACGAGCTTCTTGTTGGCGGGTAGTTCGAATCGCATCGTCGAGGGAGGTCGTCGGGGTCGTTGGGATCGTCGCGTTCGGTCGGGCCCGAGCCAGGCGCCGCGCCGCGCAAGGGGTTCGCCGGCTGCTCAGCTTTGCACACCCAGCTCGCGCACGAGGCGTTGCACCACCTCGCGCAACTCGGCCACCTCGGCGGCCAGGCGGGTCTGCTCGGCCTTCAGCGCCGCCAGCTCGCCGGCGCTGACCGCGGCCATCGCAGCCGGCATGGGCGCCGCCGCGGCAGCCGCTTGCCGGGCCATCGCCGCCGCCACCGGCGCCTCGCCGGTCAGCAGCTGCGCCCAGCGTGCCTCGCGCTCGCCGCTCGCGCGCGGCAGCTTCACCGCCCGTGGCGGCTCCTTGGCCGCAAGTTCCTCGAGGAAGCCTTCGACGGCGGAGATGTCGGCGAAGCGGTGCAGCCGCTCGCAGTTCAGGCGCAGCTCGGCCGCCGTCTGCGGCCCGCGCAGCATCAGCACCGCCAGCAGCGCCACCGCCGCGCCGGGCAGGTGCAGCGCACGGGCCATGTTCTGCTCGTACTTGACGACACGGCTGCCGCTGCCCTCGAACGCCAGCGACAGCGACTTCAGCCCGTCCAGCGCCACCGCCACGTCGGCCTCGCTGGCCTCGATCACCGGATCGCGCGCCGTCTTCTGGTTGCAGCCGTTGACCAGCGCGTTCAGGCTCAGCGGGTAGGTGTCGGGGACGGTGGCCTGCTTCTCGACGAGCACGCCGAGCACGCGCGCTTCGAGCGGGGTCAGGTGCCGCATCGGCGAAGCCGCCCTCTCAGGCCGCCTGACCGTCGTGCGCGGCGATCACCGCGCCGTTGACGAAGTGGCTTTCCTTCGCGCACAGCATGACCAGCAGCGCGTCCAGGTCCTCGGGCTTGCCGACGCGCTTGCGCGGGAAGCTTTGCAGCAGGCGCTGGCCGGAATCGGTCTGCCACACGTGATGGTTGATCTCGGTGTCGATGTAGCCCGGGCAGATGGCGTTGACGATGATGCCGGGGCGGCCCCTCTCCAGCGCCATCGCGCGCGTCATGTGCACCACCGCCGCCTTGCTCATGCAGTACACGCCGATGCCGTTGGAGACGGTGAGGCCGGCCATCGACGCCACGTTGACGATGCGCCCGCCGGCGAAGGTGCCCGGCGCCTCGCCCTTGCTGCGCGCGATCATCCGCTTGGCCACCTCCTGCGCGACGAAGAAGGCACCGCGCGTGTTGGTGTTCATCACGTAGTCGTAGTCCTCGGGCTTCACGTCGACGAGCTTCTGCGTCGCGCCGACGCCGGAGTTGTTGACCAGGATGTCGATGGCGCCCATCTCGGTCTCGGCGTGCGCCACGGCGGCGCGGATGCTCGCCGGGTCGGTGACGTCCAGCTCGACGAAATGCGCGTCGCCGCCGGCCGCTTCGAGCTCGGCGCGCAGCGTCTTCAGGCGGTCGACGCGGCGCGCCGCCAGCACCACGGCGGCGCCGGCGCGGCTGAGCACGCGCGCGAACTGCGCGCCCAGGCCGCTGGAAGCGCCGGTGACGAAGGCCACGCGGCCGGCCAGATCGATGTCGTATGCCATTTTCGAGAAGCTCCCCTGGCCGCGGCGGGAGCACAGCGCAGCGCCGGGAGGGCCCGGCATCGCAAGCTCCACGATGGGCACGCGGTGTGCTCGGCACGATAGCACGCAGCCTTGCGGCATCATCGCCGCGCCTTATGCCGTTCATGCTCGAGATCGACCAGCTCGCCCGCCGCTACGGCGCCAGCACGGTGTTCGAAGGTGTCTCGCTGCGGCTGGCGGCCGGCGAGTTCGTCGCGCTGGTGGGCGAGAGCGGCGTGGGCAAGTCGACGCTGCTCAACTGCATCGCCGGCCTCGACCGCCCGGACGGCGGGCGCATCGTCTTCGACGGCACCGATCTGGCCACGCTCGACGACGACGGTCTGGCACTCGTGCGGCGCCAGCGCATCGGCTTCGTCTTCCAGGCCTTCCACGTGCTGCCGCACCTGCCGCTGGCCGAGAACGTCGCCTTGCCGCTGTGGCTGGCCGGGCTCGGCCGCGGCGCCGGCCTGGCGCGCGCCGAAGCGGCGCTGGCCAGCGTCGGGCTCGCGGGTCTGGGCGGGCGCTGGCCGGCGCAGCTTTCGGGCGGCCAGTTGCAGCGCGTGGCCATCGCGCGCGCCGTCGTGCACGGCCCGCGCCTGATCCTCGCCGACGAGCCCACCGGCAACCTCGACCCGGCCACCGCCGCGGTCGTGCTCGACGTGCTGCGCGCGCAGGTGCGCGACGCCGGCGCCGCGTGCCTGCTGGTCACGCACTCTGCCGCGGCGGCGGCGCTGGCCGACCGCACGCTGCGACTGACGCCGTCGGGCGTCGGCGAAGCAGCGCCGCGCGGGCTCTGAAGGACCGCGGCGCGTCTTGCGCATCAGCGGCATGGGCATGAACCGCACCACCGGCACGATCGGCAAGCCAGGGACGAACGGCACCCCAGGCACGGTCGGCACCCCGATCGGCACCGAAGGCACGATCGGCGTGACGGGCCTCGCGCCGCTCGTCTGGCGCGAATGGCGGCACCACCCGTGGCGGCACGCCGTGGCGCTGCTCGCGGTGAGCCTGGGGGTGGCGCTGGCGTGGTCGGTGCACCTCATCAACCGCTCGGCGCTGGGCGAATTCGCCGCCGCGGTGCGCAGCGCCAACGGCGAGCCCGACCTCACGCTGGCCGGCCAGCGGGAGGGCTTTCCCGACGCGCTGTTCACCGCCGTCCTCGCCGACGAAGCGGTGGCGCAGGCGAGCGCGGTGGTCGAGGTGGAAACGCACGCCCGCGCCGCCGCGGACAGCAGCCGCCGCGTTGCCGTGCGCGTGCTCGGCGTCGATGCGCTGCGCATCGCGGCGCTGGCGCCGGCGCTGCTGCCGTTGCCCGCGCGCGGCGAGCCGCCGCAGGTCTTCCTCGACCCCGGCGTCGTGTTCGTCAACCGGGCCGCGCGCGAACGGCTGCAGGCGTCGCCGCTGACGCACCTGGAGCTGCAAGCCGGCCCGCAATGGGCAGCGCTGCGTGTTGCCGGCGACGTGGCCACCGGCGGCGCACCGCTGCTGGTGATGGACATCGCCGCGGCGCAGCGGTTGTTCGGTTTCAACGGCCGCATCTCGCGCATCGACCTGCGCCTGGCACCGGGGCACGATGCGCTGTCGCTGCGCCAACGGCTGGCCCGGCTGCCGCTGCCCGGCACCGTCCTCGCCGTCGTTCCGGCCGAGGCCGAAGCGCGCGTGTCCGACCTCTCTCGCGCCTACCGCGTCAACCTCACGGTGCTGGCCGGGGTGGCGCTGTTCGTCGGCGGCTTCCTCGTTTTCTCGGTCGTGGCGCTGTCGGTGGCGCAGCGCACGCCGGCGCTGGCGCTGCTCGGCGTACTCGGCCTCACGGCACGCGGCCGCGCGCTGCTGGTGCTGGGCGAATGCGCGGCCGTCGGGCTGGCCGGCGGCTTGATCGGCGTGGCCGCGGGCACGGCGATGGCGGAACTCGCACTCGTGGCGCTGGCCGGCGACCTCGGCGGCGGCTACTTCGCCGGCGCTGCCGGCACGCGGCCGGCACTGCACTGGAGCACGCCGGCAGCCGCCATGCTGCTGGCGCTGGGCGTGGCCTCGGCCATGGCCGGGGGCCTCTTTCCCGCACGCGCGGCGGGCAGGCTGCAGCCGGCCATGGCGCTGAAGGGCCTGGGCGACCCGGCCGCGACCGCGCCGCGCGCCTGGCCGGCGCTGGCGCTGCTGGGGCTGGGAACGGCGCTGGCGTTCATGCCGCCGCTGGCCGGCCTGCCGTTGGCGGCCTATGCGTCGGTGGCCTTGCTGCTGTGTGGCGGCGTCGCGGCGGTGCCGGCCGTCGTGCACGCGCTGACGGCCCGCCAGCCGCGGTTCGATTCGCCGCTCGTGCTGCTGGCGTGGCGACGCGCCGCGCATCAGCGCGCCACGGCCACCGCAGCGACGGCCGGCGTCGTCGCGAGCCTTGCACTGTCGGTGGCGCTGACGGTGATGGTGGCGAGCTTTCGCACCAGCGTCTCGGACTGGCTCGACCAGGTGCTGCCGGCCGATCTCTACGCGCGCACCGCCGCCACTGCGGCGATGGCCGAGACGGCGTGGCTGCCGAGCGGCTTCGAAGCGCGGGTGCAGGGCCTGAGCGGCGTGCAGCGCGTGGCCACCTCGCGCGTGCGGACGCTCCAACTGCAACCGGGACGGCCGGCGGTGGCGCTGATGGCGCGGCCGCTGAGCAGCGATGGGCGTGGCACCGGGGGTGCCTCGTCCGCAACGGCTGGCGCCGCCGCCACGCCGCTGGCGCTGGTGGCGCCGGCGCTGCCGCCGCACGCGACACTGCCCGGCGTCTTCGTCAGCGAGGCGGTCGAGGCGCTGTACGGCGCGCACCCGGGGTCGCAACTCGTGCTGCCGTTGCCCGCGGCGGCGTCGGCGCCGGCGCAGCGGCCCGCGGGCGGCATCGAGGTGCACGTGCGCGGCGTCTACCGCGACTTCGCGCGCCAGTTCGGCTCCATCGCCATCGAGCGCGCGACCTACCGCCGCCTCACCGGCGACGACCGCATCAGCGACCTCGCGCTGTGGCTGGCGCCGGGTGCCGATGCCGCCCAGGTGATGGCCGCGGTTCGCGCGCTGCTGCCCGACCCGGCGCTGCTCGACTTCGCCACCACCGGCGAACTGCGCGCCGTGTCGCTGCGCATCTTCGACCGCAGCTTCGCGGTCACCTACTACCTGCAGGCGGTGGCCATCGCGATCGGCCTGGTGGGCATCGCCGCGAGCCTCTCGGCGCAGGTGCTGGCGCGACGCAAGGAGTTCGGCCTGCTCACGCACCTGGGGCTGACGCGGCGGCAGTTGCTGGCCGTCGTCACCGGCGAGGCCGCGGCCTGGGTGGCCGCCGGGACGCTGGTGGGGCTTGCGCTCGGCCTGGCGGTGAGCGCGGTGCTCGTGCACGTGGTCAATCCGCAGAGCTTTCACTGGACGATGGACATGGTGCTGCCGGCCGGGCGCCTGACGGCCCTGTGCGCAGCCGTGTTCGCCGCCGGCACGCTGACCGCCGCCTGGGCGGCGCGCGGCGCCACGGCGGTGAGCGCCGTGCTGTCGGTGAAGGAGGACTGGTGAATCCGGCGCGGCGGGCCTGGCTCGCGGCTTGCGCGGCATGCGCCGCCGTGCCCGCCACCGCGCCGGCCGCGGCCCACACCGCTGCCGAGGCGGCCGTGCAGCGCGGCAATGCGCTGGCCTTCCCGCGCGACCACGGCGCGCACCTCGCGGCGCGCATCGAGTGGTGGTACGTCACCGGCTGGCTGGCTGCGACCTCCGGACCGGCCGGCGCCGCCGCGCCGGTGCCGCCCGAGCCTTCGCACGGCTTCCAGGTGACGTTCTTCCGCAGCCGCGTCACCGGGGCCGCCGCTGTCGCTGCCGACGACGAGCGCGGCCGCTTCGTGCCGCGCCACCTGCTCTTCGCGCACGCGGCGATCACCGATCTGGGCGGCCGCAGACATCTGCACGCGCAGCGCATCGGCCGCTGGAACGGCCAGCCCGATGCCGCGCTGAGCGGTCCCGACCGCGCCGCCACGGCCGACGCCGCGCTGCACCTGGCGCGCTGGCAGCTGGCGCGCGACCCGGCGAGCCCGGTGCACGCGTCGCGCTGGGCCGTGCAGGTGCGCAGCGAATCGTTCGCGCTGGCCGGCACGCTGCAAGCTGGCAGCCCGCCGCTGCTGCAAGGCGATGCCGGCTTCTCGCGCAAGGGTCCGCAGGAGCACCAGGCGAGCCACTACTACAGCCAGCCGCAGCTCGACGCCGCGCTGACGCTCGAAGTGAACGCAGGCCGGCCGCTGCGGCTGAACGGCCGCGCCTGGCTGGACCACGAGTGGAGCGACGTGCTGCTGCACCCGCAAGCCGTCGGCTGGGACTGGATCGGCATCAACCTCTTCGACGGCAGCGCCCTCACCGCCTTCCGCCTGCGCCGCGCCGACGGCAGCGCGCTGTGGGCCGGCGGCAGCTGGCGCGCAGGGTCTGCCGCCGCCGGCGCGGCACGCTCGTTCGCCCCCGACGAAGTGCGCTTCGAGCCCGAGCGGCGCTGGCGCAGCGCGGCGACGAACGCGAGCTACCCGGTGCAGTGGCAGGTGCACACGCCCGCGGGCGTGCACACCGTGCGCGCCCTGCTCGATGCGCAGGAGCTCGACGGCCGGGCCGGCACGGGCGCCGTGTACTGGGAAGGGCTGGCCGAACTGCTCGAAGCGAGCGGCCGCCGCATCGGCCTGGGCTACCTCGAGATGACCGGCTACGCCTCGCCGCTGAAGCTGGCGGGGTGACGCCGCGGCGCCGCGGCGGCCGTCTATCGGCACGCTGCCAGCGCTGCCAGCGCTGTCCGGTGCCGTCCGGCGCTGTCCGGCGCTGGGTGCGCCTCAGCCCTTGTCGGCCCGCGACCCGTCGCGTGCCGGGCCGGGGCCGGCCGCCGGCCGCGCGTCCACCGGCGCGGCGCGAACACAGTTGCCGCCCACGGTGCGCGCGGCCGCCAGCGCCTCGGTCACGTCGTCGATGAACGCCTGCAGATGCAGGTGCGCCGGCCGGAGGTGCGCCACGCCGACGCTGACGGTGAAACGGACACGGCGGCCGGCCGCCGCCACCTCCATCTGCTCGGCGCGCTCGCGGATGCGTTCGGCCACATCGAGTGCACCGGTGGCGTCGGCATGGGCGAGGAAGACCGCGAACTCGCCGCCGGCGCGGCGGGCCAGCGCATCGGCACCGCGCAACGTGGGCGCGGTGTTGCCGATCAGCTCGGCCAGCACCTTGTCGCCGGCCGCTTCGCCCAGCGCATCGGTCAGGCGCGGGTAGCGGTCCACCTGCACCAGCAACAGCGCCGCACCGGTGCCGTAGCGGCGCGCGCGCGACCACTCGCGCGCCACCATGTCCATGAAGTTCTCGTGCGTCAGCACCAGGCCCTGCGGCAGGCCGCGCGCAACGGCGGCCGGCAGCGGCTCGGGCAGCATCGCTTCGGCAACCGTGGTCGGCGCTTCGACCGGCGCCGGCGGCCTCGCGACCGCCGCGGCGCGGTGGCGCGCCAAGCCGAGCAGCGTCACGCCCAGCGGCAGCGCCGTGCACAGCACGCCCACCGCCGAGGCGAGCCCCACCATCCACGGCGAGACCGGCTCGATCCACGCCGCCAGGCCGAAGCCGAGCAGCGCCGCCACGGCCACCGAAGCGGCCACGAACAGCAGCGCCAGCGAACCGAGCGGCACACCGGCGGCGAAGGCCGAAGGCTCGGCCGGCGGCGTGCGCGTGAGCGGTGCGCCCGGCGCGGCGCCGCGCGGCTTGGCGGCCGCAGGCGCGGGCAGGGTCTTCGGCGGATCGGAGCGATACGGCATGAATGCCCGGGGGGGAACGTCGAGGCCTGCAGCGCAGGCGGAACGGCAAAGCGGGGTGTGAAAAACCGGTGGCGGCCGGCCGCGATCCCGCGGGCAGCGCGCGCCGGCGGGTCGTGTCCCGGCAGGCGCGCTCGCCCGGGCAGGGCCGAAGCTGCGTGGTATTCGACCACAACCGCCTGCGGTTTGAGGCCGCTCTTGTTGCGTATCGTGACGCACCCCCCGCAAACGGGGCCGGACTGCCGCGCCGCATAGACTCGCGGCCCATGCCCCCGCCCCCCGCGCAGCGCGCCGCTGCCTCGACGCCGCGCGCGCTTTCCGGCCTCCTGCCCTATCTGCGCCCCTACCGCGGCCGCATCGCGCTGGCGCTGGTGTTCCTGGTGCTGGCGGCGGTGTCGACGCTGCTGTTCCCGGTGGCGCTGAAGCTGCTCATCGACAAGGGCCTCGTCGCCGCCGACCCCGGCGAGCGGCTGCTGGCGCTGCGCGGCCAGTTCCTGACGCTGTTCGCGGTCGGCGCGGCGCTCGGGGTGTTCTCGGCGGCGCGCTTCTACATGGTCACCTGGCTGGGCGAGCGCATCACCGCCGACCTGCGCAACGCCGTCTACGCGCACGTCGTGCGGCAAAGCCCCGAGTTCTTCGAGGCCACGCAGACCGGCGAGGTGCTTTCGCGCCTGACCACCGACACCACCGTGGTGCAGACGGTCGTCGGCTCGTCGCTGAGCATGGGCCTGCGCAACACGGTGATGGGCGTCGGCGCCGTGGTCGCCCTCGTGGTGACCAATCCCTACGTGATGTCGCAGGTGCTGGGGATCCTCGTGCTGGTGGTGCTGCCCAGCCTGGTGTTCGGGCGCCGCGTGCGCAAGCTCAGCCGCGCCAGCCAGGACCGCGTGGCCGACTCCAGCGCCATCGCCGCCGAAGTGCTCAACGAGATCCCGGTCGTGCAGGGCTTCGTGCAGGAAGGGCGCGAGGCGGAGCGCTTCGCCGCCAGCACCGAGCGCGCCTTCGACACCGCACGCAAGCGCACGCGCGTGCGCTCGCTGCTGGTGGCCTTCATCATCACCGCCACCTTCGGCGCGCTGCTGTGGGGCCTGTACCAGGGCACGCAGGCGGTGCTGGCCGGCCAGATCACCGCCGGCCACCTGGGCCAGACGGTGGTCTTCGTGATCATCCTCGTCAGCTCGGTGGCGGTGCTGGCCGAGGTCTACGGCGACGTGCTGCGCGCAGCCGGCGCCACCGAGCGGCTGATGGAGCTGCTCGCGGCGCGCTCGCCGGTGGCCGAGCCGGCGGCGCCGCGCGCCCTGCCGCCGGTGCAGGCCGGCCGCGGCGCCGCGGTGTCGATGTCGCACGTCACCTTCCACTACCCTTCGCGGCCCAGGCAGGCCGCGCTCACCGACTTCTCGCTGCAGGTGCGCCCCGGCGAAACGGTGGCGCTGGTGGGCCCGAGCGGTGCCGGCAAGAGCACGGTGTTCCAGTTGCTGATGCGCTTCTACGATGCCGATGTAAGCCGTGCGGCTGCCGCTGCGGCGCACCCGGCCGGGCCCGCGGAGGCGGCCAGGGCCGGGACCGCAGGGGCACCGGGCAGCATCGAGATCGACGGGGTGCCGGTGCGCGAAGCGTCGCTGGCGGCGCTGCGCGGCCGCATCGGCCTGGTGCCGCAGGACAGCACGGTCTTCTCGACCACGGCGCTGGAGAACATCCGCTACGGCCGCCCCGAGGCCGGCGACGGCGAAGTGCGCGCCGCCGCGCGCGCGGCCTTCGCGCACGACTTCATCAGTGCCCTGCCCGAGGGTTACGCCACCTACCTCGGCGAGCGCGGCGTGCGCCTGTCGGGCGGCCAGCGCCAGCGCATCGCCATCGCACGCGCGATGCTGAAGAACCCGCCGCTGCTGCTGCTGGACGAGGCCACCAGCGCGCTCGACGCCGAGAGCGAACGCATGGTGCAGGCGGCGCTCGAAGCGGCGATGCGCGACCGCACCACGCTCGTCATCGCGCACCGCCTGGCCACCGTGCTGCGCGCCGACCGCATCGTCGTCATGGAGCAAGGCCGCATCGTCGACGTCGGCCGCCACGACGAACTCGTAGCCCGCGGCGGCCTCTACGCGCGGCTGGCGGCGATGCAGTTCGACCTCGAGCCGGCGGTCGGGTGAACGAATCGCCGGGGCGCATAATCCATGCGCATGCTTCATGGGCGAAGCCGAGCGCGCCGGCGTCTTCCCGGACCGCCATCGCACCGGCCTGCGTCTGTCGCCATGCCGTTGCGCACGCCGAAAGCGATGGCGCCCGCGGCCCGGGACCTCGACCCGTTCTTCGAGATCAGCGGGCGATCGCTGGTGCTGGACACGGCCTCGCTGGCGCCGGCACCGCTGTCGATGCCCAAGCCAGGCATGCCGCTGGAGCGCCAGTTGCGCGACCCGGTCGCCGGCGCGCTTGATACCCTGTTCGGTTCCCACTGAGCCGCCCATCCTGGAAGCCGCGATGCCGCAACCCGCCCACAGCCCCTACGAAGACCTGATGCGCCACGTCTTCGAGCACGGCGTGGCCAAGGCCGACCGCACGGGCACGGGAACCCGGAGCGTCTTCGGGCACCAGATGCGCTTCGACCTCGCGGCGGGCTTTCCGCTGGTGACGACGAAGAAGGTGCACTTCAGGAGCGTCGCGCTGGAACTGCTGTGGTTCCTGCGCGGCGACGGCAACGCGCGCTGGCTGCAGGAACGCGGCGTGACGATCTGGGACGAGTGGGCCCGGCCGGACGGCGACCTGGGCCCGGTCTACGGCGTGCAGTGGCGAAGCTGGCCGGCGCCGAGTCCGGACAATCCCGGCGGCCATGTCGACCAGATCGAGCAGGTCGTGCAGCAGTTGAAGAGCAACCCCGACAGCCGCCGCATCATCGTCAGCGCCTGGAACGTGGCCGAGCTGCCGAAGATGGCGCTGGCGCCGTGCCACGCGTTCTTCCAGTTCTACGTGGCCCCGGCCGGCCCGGGCTCGCCTGCGGCCCGCGGCAAGCTGAGCTGCCAGCTCTACCAGCGCAGCGCCGACATCTTCCTCGGCGTGCCGTTCAACATCGCCAGCTACGCGCTGCTGACGCACCTGCTGGCGCAGCAGTGCGACCTCGAACCCGGCGAGTTCATCTGGACCGGCGGCGACTGCCACATCTACAGCAACCACTTCGAGCAGGTGCGCACGCAGCTGGCGCGCCAACCGCGACCGTGGCCGCAGCTGGTGCTCAAGCGCCGGCCGCCTTCGATCTTCGATTACGAATACGAGGACTTCGCCATCGAAGGCTATGACCCGCACCCGGCGATCAAGGCGCCGGTGGCGGTGTGAAGCTCACCCTGGTGGCCGCCGTCGCGGCCGACGGCGGCATCGGCCGCGGCAACGGGTTGCTCTTCAGCGACGCAGCGGACCGGCGTCACCTGGTCGCCGTGACGACGGGCAAGCCCGTGGTGATGGGCCGCAAGACGTGGCTCTCGCTGCCCGAACGCTTCCGGCCGCTGCCCGGCCGGCGCAACGTCGTGCTCAGCCGCGACGCGGCCTTCATCGCCCCCGGCGCCGAGACGCTGCGCTCGCTCGACGAGGCGTTGCTGCGCCTGGCCGGCGAGCCCGAGGTGTGCGTGCTCGGAGGCGCCGACGTCTACGGGCAGGCGCTGCCGCGGGCCGACGAGCTCGTCATCACGCACATCGGCCGCCGCTTCGACGGCGCCGACGCCTTCTTCCCGCCCATCGACCCGGCCGTCTTCGCCGAGGTCGACCGGCGCGAGGCGGTGGCGGCCGACGGCACGCCGCTGGCCTTCGTCACCTACCGGCGCCGCCGATGAGCGCGCCGAGCACCGGCGCCGCCGTCGGCGCGGCGGGCCACGCGCACGGCACCGACTCGCGCTACGCCTGGATGCGCCTCGGGGTGGTGCTGGCGCTGATGACGCTGGGCAGCAGCGCGATGTATGTCGTCTCGGTGGTGCTGCCCGCGGTGCAGGCCGAGTTCGGCGCCGGGCGCGCCGGCGCATCGCTGCCGTACACGCTGCTGATGGTGGGCTTCGGCGTCGGCGGCGTGCTGATGGGGCGGCTCGCGGACCGGTACGGCCTGATGACGGTGGTGCTGATCGGCGCGGCGGGCCTGGGCAGCGGCTATGTCGGCGCCGGTCTTTCGGGCAACCTCACCGTCTTCGCGCTGATCCACGGCGTGCTGCTCGGCGCCTTCGGCAGCGCGGCGACTTTCGCGCCCCTGGTGGCCGACACGTCGCTGTGGTTCGTGCGCCGGCGCGGCATCGCGGTGGCGGTGTGCGCGAGCGGCAACTATGTCGCCGGCGCGATCTGGCCGCCGGTGGTGCAGCACTTCATCGGCACGGTCGGCTGGCGCACCACGTTCATCGGCCTCGGCGTCCTGTGCGCGGTGGCGATGCCGCTGCTGGCGCTGCTGCTGCGCCGTCGCCCGCCCGCAGCGGTGCCCGCGGCCGTGGCTGCGGGCGCGGCCACCGCCTGCGGCGCGATGCTTGCTGCGAGCCCGCCGGGCCCAGCAACGCCGTTCGGCCTGTCGCTCAACCAGGCGCAGGTGCTGCTGTGCATCGCCGGCGTCGCCTGCTGCGTGGCGATGAGCATGCCGCAGGTGCACATCGTCGCGTACTGCTCCGACCTCGGCTACGGCGCGGCACGCGGCGCCGAGATGCTGAGCCTGATGCTCGCCTGCGGCATCGTCAGTCGTCTGGTCTCCGGCGCCATCTGCGACCGCATCGGCGGCCTGCGCACGCTCTTGCTCGGTTCGGTGCTGCAAGGGGTGGCGCTGCTGCTGTTCCTGCCCTTCGACGGCCTCGCGTCGCTGTACGTCGTCTCGGCGCTGTTCGGCCTCTTCCAGGGCGGCATCGTGCCGAGCTACGCGATCATCGTGCGCGAGCACTTCCCGGCCCGGGAAGCCGGCGAGCGCGTGGGCATGGTGCTGACGAGCACGCTCCTGGGCATGGCGCTGGGCGGCTGGATGAGCGGCAAGGTGTTCGACCTCACCGGCTCGTACCAGGCCGCCTTCGTCAACGGCATCGGCTGGAACCTGCTCAACGGCGCCATCGCCGCGTGGCTGCTGTGGCGGGTGACGCGCGGGCAGCCGGCACCGGACGCGCTCGCCCAGCCCCGCCACGGGTGAGGCTGGCCGAGGCGCTGTTCGCCGCGGCCCGGCGGGCGCGCGCGCCGCGGCGCCAAAGTGCCGGTCAGCTGCGCGGCAGCACCGTCAGCACGCGGGCGATGAAGCCTTGCAGCTCTTCGAGGTAGCCGCGCAGGAACTTCTCGGTGCTTTCGTCGCTGACCTTGCCGTCGGCGCCGATGAGGCCGGGCTTGAAGTGGATGTAGGCCTCGGTGTTGTTCATCAGCGGCGAGTTGCAGAAGCACAGCACGCCGCGCAGGTGGCTCTGCGCCACTGCGGTGCCGATAGACCCCGGCGAGGTGCCGATCAGCCCCGAGGGCTTGCGCGCGAACGAGTTCTGGCCATAGGGGCGGCTGGCCCAGTCGATGGCGTTCTTCAGGCAGCCGGGAATCGAGCGGTTGTACTCGGGGGTGACGAACAGCACCGCGTCGCACGCGGCGATGGCCTGCTTGAAGGCGCGCGCCACGGGTGGAAAGTCGGCGTCGTAGTCCTGGCTGTACATCGGCAGGTCCTTGATCGGGATCTCGGTGAACTTCAGCCCGGGCGGCGCCAGGCGCACGAGCGCCTGCGCGAGCAGCCGGTTGATCGACTTCGAGGAAAGGCTGCCAACGAGGTAGCCGACGGTGAAGGTGGCCATGGCGGAACTCCTGTGCGATGGGCCTGCCTCGACGAAAGCACGCAGGCCGCGTTGCCCACGGGCAAGGCGGTCGCCCGGCCCGGCGAGCGGATCCGCAGAATCCCCTTCTCCCGTTCTTGCCCCACACTCGGCCCCGCAAGACCCCATCGCCAGCGCACGTTCCCCATGGACACCGACCACCTCATCGCCATCGACATGCACACGCACCTGGAGGTGTCGTGCCGCAACCCGTTCGACAACTACGGCGAGGAGTACGACCGCGCCGCCGACAAGTACTTCCGCTCTTCCAAGCGCCCGACGATGGACGAGACGGTGGCCTACTACCGCGACAAGCGAATCGGCTTCGTCAACTTCACCGTCGATGCCGAGACACAACTCGGCCGCCGTCGCATCCCCAACGAGGAGATCGCCGACGCCGCGAAGGCCAACCCGGACATCATGGTCGCCTTCGGCAGCGTCGATCCGCACAAGGGCAAGTTCGGCGCCCGCGAGGTGCGCCGGCTCATCGAGGAGCACGGCGTCCGCGGCTTCAAGTTCCACCCCACGGTGCAAGGCTTCGAGCCGGCCGACCCGGTGGCCTGGCCGCTGTACGAAGTGATCGCCGGGCACAAGCTGCCGGCCGTCTTCCACAGCGGCCACTCGGGCATCGGCAGCGGCATGCGCTGCGGCGGCGGCCTGCGCCTGGCGAACAGCAACCCGATGCTGCTGGAAGACGTGGCCATCGCCTTCCCCGACATGCAGATCATCGTCGCGCACCCCTCGTGGCCATGGCAGGACGAGGCGCTGAGCCTGGCCATGCACAAGCCCAACATCTGGATCGACCTGTCGGGCTGGAGCCCGAAATACTTCCCGCCGCAGCTCGTTCAGTACGCCAACACGCTGCTGAAGGACCGCATCCTGTTCGGCAGCGACTTCCCGCTCATCCAGCCCGACCGCTGGCTGAAGGACTTCGACGAAGCGGGCTTCCGCGACGAGGTGAAGCCGCTGATCCTGAAGAAGAACGCGATGCGGCTGCTGGGGCTGGGCGGCGCCGGCACGGCCGGCTGAGACAGCGCAGCGCGGCGCTGGCCGCCGGCGCTACAGCGGGTGCGTCACGAGGCGGAAGTCCGGGTCCTCGGCGAACGGCTTCATCGCGAAGCCGAGGCTCTTCATCAGCTTGAGCATGCCGGCGTTCTGCGTCAGCACCAGGCCCTCCACTTCGGACAAGCCCTTGTCGCGCGCCACGTCCATGATGCTTTCCATCAGGCGCGAGCCCAGCCCCTTGCCGGCGT
Organism: Rubrivivax sp.; assembly: GCA_016790425.1. GTDB lineage: Bacteria > Pseudomonadota > Gammaproteobacteria > Burkholderiales > Burkholderiaceae_C > Rubrivivax. Next base: position 5,835 of record JAEUPF010000003.1, on the reverse strand, counting down.
AGTCGTCGGCCACCAGCAGGCTGAATTCGCAGCTCGCCTGGTCGGGGTTGGTGATCATGCGGCTGACGCCGACGATGCGCTCGCCCTCGACCCCCTCGCCGTCGGCGGCGCCGGCCTTGCGGTCGCGCACCACCGCCACCAGCGCCATCTCGCGGTCGTAGTCGATCAGCGTCAGCCGCGCCAGCATCGGCGCGGGCAGCTCGTTGATCGACGAGACGAAGCGGTGGTAGCGGCTCTCGGGGCTCAGGCCGCGCACCAGCTCCTGCAGCATCTGCGCGTCGTCGGGCCGGATCGGCCGCACCGTGTACTCGCCGCCGCCGCGCAGCGGCAACACCTGCTGGTAGCGCGCCGGGTACGGCAGGATGGCCAGGTGGTGGTACTCGGCCGCACGCAGGCCGTGATGCCCCGGCTGCCCGCCGCCGACGGCAGTGACCGATCCGCCCTGCGCCACGCCATGCAGCACGATGCGCGCGTCGACCGCCACCACGCCGTGCTCGTCGACGATGAGCGGGTTGATGTCCATCTCGCGCAACTGCGGGAACTCGCACACCATCTCGCTGACGCGCAGCAGCACCTGCTCCAGCGCGTCGACATCCACCGCCTCGGCGCCGCGCCATTGCGCCAGCGTCTGCGCCACGCGCGAGCGCTCGACGAGGCGGCGGGCGAGGAACTGGTTCAGCGGCGGCAGCTCCATCGCGCGGTCGGCGATCAGCTCGATCATCGTGCCGCCGGCGCCGAAGACGATCACCGGCCCGAACGGCTGGTCGGTGACCATGCCGACGTAGACCTCGCGGCCGAAGCGCGCCGGCGCCATCTTCTGCACCGTGACGCCGTTGATGCGCGCCTGAGGCAGCGCGCGCCGCACGCGCTCGACCATCTCGTCGTAGGTGTCGCGCGCCGCGCTGCCGCTGCCGATGTTCAGCGCCACGCCCTGCACGTCGCTCTTGTGCGCGATGTCGGGTGAATCGATCTTCAGCGCCACCGGGAAGCCCAGCTGCGTGGCGATCATCATCGCCTCGTTGGCGTTGCGCGCCAGCAGCGTCTGCGTCACCGGGATGTGGAAGGCCGCCAGCAGCGTCTTGCTCTCCATCTCGGTGAGCGTGGTGCGGCGTTCGGCGAGCACGCTCTCGATGACCAGGCGCGCGCCTTCGAGGTCGGGCTTGGCCAGCGTCGACAGCGGCGGCGGCGTCTGCTGCAGCAAGAGCTGGTTCTGATAGAAGCTGGCGATGTTGGCGAACGCTCCCACCGCCGCTTCGGGCGTGCGGAAGCTCGGCACCGCCGCCTCGTTGATGAGGCGGCGCGCGCCGGCCACCGTCTCCTCGCCCATCCAGCAGGCGAGCACGGGCTTGCCGGCGCTGGCCTTGGCGGCCAGCAACGCGCGCGCAAACTGCTCGGGGTCGGCGCCGACCTGCGGCGCGAAGAGCGCCAGCACGCCATCGACCGCCGGGTCGAGCGCTGCCGCTTCCACCGCGGCGCGGTAATGCGCCGCCGTCGCTTCGGCCGAGAGGTCGACGAGATCGGTCAGCGAAGCCAGCGGCGCCAGCTTCGGCGCCAGCGCCTGCGCCACCGCCGGCGACAAGCGGCCCAGTTGCAGGCCGAGCTCGCTGACGCCGTCGGCGGCGAGCACGCCGGGGCCGCCGCCGTTGGTGACGATGGCCAGGCGCGGGCCCACCGGCCGGTAACGCGAGGCCAGGCACTTGGCGGCCGAGAACAGCTCGACGAACGAGCGCACGCGCACCGCGCCGGCGCGGCGCAGCGCCGCGTCGAACACGTCGTCGCTGCCGACGATGGCGCGGCAATGCGTCTGCGCCGCTTCGTTGCCGGCCGGGCGCCGGCCCGCCTTCAGCACCACCACCGGCTTGGCATTGGCCGCCGAGCGCAAGGCGCTCATGAAGCGGCGCGCGTCGGCGATGCCTTCGAGGTAGACGAGGATGCCCTGCGTACGGCCGTCGCTGGCGAGGAAGTCGAGCACCTGCGACAAGTCGACCGCGGCGTCCTGCCCGAGCGACACCACGGCAGAGAAGCCGACGCCGTTATGGCGCGCCCAGTCGAGCATCGCCGTCGTCAGCGCCCCCGACTGCGACACCAGCGCCAGCGACCCCTGCGCCGCCAGCGGGCCGGCGGCGCTGGCGTTGAGGTTCAGCGGCGGGCGCTGGAACCCCAGGCCATTGGGACCGAGCAGCGCCAGCCCTTCGCGGCGCGCGATCTTCTTCAGCTGCTGCGCCTGCTCGCCGCCGACGCCGGTGGTGGCGATCAGCGCCGCCCGGCAGGCGATGCGCCCGGCCACTTCGAGCGCCGCGGGCAGTTCGGCCGGCGGCAAGGCGATGATGGCCAGGTCCGCACGCGCCTGCGCCAGGTCAGCCAGCGTGCCGCTGGTCTGCACGTCCAGGTACAGCGGCGCCTGCGCGCCGGGGTGTTCGGCCAGCGCGGCGCGCAGCGCGCGCGCTTCGCGCGTCTGGCGCCCGGGGTCGTCGGCGGGGCCGGCGAAGACGACGATCGAGGCGGGCGAGAAGAGCGGGGTCAGGTAGTGCTTGTCCATGGAGTCGTTTCAGTCGGCGCCGATCAGCACCTTCACGTGCGCGGCCACGCTGCGGGCCAGCGGGTTGAGGACGTAGCCGCCTTCGAGGCACGAGACGACGCGGCCGCGGGCGTGCCGCCCGGCCACGCGCATCAGCTGCCGCGTCACCCACTCGTAGTCGGCATCGACGAGCGCGAGGTTGCCCATGTCGTCCTCGCGGTGCGCGTCGAAGCCGGCGCTGACGACGATCAACTCGGGCCGGAACGCTTCCAGCGCCGGCAGCCAATGGTCGGTCACCGCGGCGCGGAAGGCGTCGCTGCCGCTGCGCTTGGGTAGGCCGACGTTGATCATGTTCGGCGCGTCGAGCGGGCCGTTCGGCCCGTCCGGCGCGCCCGCATCGGCGGCGTCGAACGGATACAGGCCCCGCTCGAACGTGCCGCACATCAGCACGCGTTCGTCGCCGGCGAGGATGTCCTCGCTGCCGTTGCCGTGGTGGACGTCGAAGTCGACGAGCGCCACGCGCGACAGGCCGTGCACGTCCAGCGCATGGCGAACCGCGACGGCGGCGTTGTTGAAGAAGCAAAAGCCCATCGTCGCCGCGCGCTCGGCATGGTGCCCCGGCGGCCGCACCGCGCAGAACGCCACCGGCACCTCGCCGCCGAGCACGAGGTCGGTGGCGTGCACCGCGGCACCGGCGGCGCGCAGCGCGGCCGGCACGGTGAACGGGTTCATGCGCGTGTCCGGGTCCACCTGCAGGTAGCCCTCGGCCGGCGCGCTGTCGAGCACCTGGCGCACGTACAGCGCGCTGTGCGCCCGCTGCAGCTGCTCCTCGGTGGCCAGCGGCGCTTCGCACGGCAGCATGTAGTCGAGCAAGCCGGCGGCGAGCAGGCGGTCCTGGATCGCCGCCAGGCGCTCAGGGCATTCGGGATGGCCGGGGCCCATTTCGTGGCGGGCGCAGTCGGGGTGGCTGACGAAAGCGGCGAGCATCGAACCGTCTCCTCGGCGGGCGAGGCGTCGAACCGCGATCGTCTCGAGCGGCAGCGATGCGCGCCCAGGCCCTTTGCCTCATCGTAGGAGCGCCCCGGCGAGGGGGCCTTGACGGAGGGCAAGGCGGGGCGCTGCGGTGCACGGCGCGGGCGAGAAGCCCTGCGCGCGCGCACGCTTCGAACCCTCAGTCGCCGCGCCCCGGGCGCCGCGCCCGCGCCAGCAGCAGCGCGCACAGCAGCCCGGCCGGCGCGAGCAGCGCGTAGCCGACACGGTAGCTGCCGCCGGCCGCGGACACGGCGCTGAACAGCGCCGGCCCGACGACGACGCCGAAGAAGGTCACCGCCAGCGTGCCGCCGGTGGCGCTGCTGGCCTGCCCCGGCGGCGCCTGGCGCGCCACCTCGGCCAGGTAGACGCCGTTCCAGCCGGTGGCCGAAGCGCCGAAGAAGGCCAGCAGCGCCAGCACCAGCCATGGCGACGCGGCCCCCGGCAGCGCGGCGGTGGCGGCGGTGCAGGCGGCCATCAACAGCGACAGCGCGGCCAGCACCGCCAGCGGTCCTGCCCAGCGATCGGCCACCCAGCCCCACAGCACGCGGCCGACCACACCGCCCACCTGGGCCGTCGCCAGCCCCGCACCGGCGCTCACCAGCGACCAGCCGAGCATCGAGGTCAGGTAGGTGACGATGAAGGTGGCCAGGCACATCTGCATCGCCGAGAACACGAACGACACCGCGGCCAGCCGCCGCAGCGGGGCGTGCCGGGCCACCAGCTTCAGCGGGCCGCCGAAGCCGGCCAGCCGGACCGGGCGGCGCGGCTCGCGGTCGGCATCGAGCGCCTGGCGCAAGGGCTGCGCGGCCACGGCGCACAGCGCGCAGCCCACGCACACGGCCCACAACGCGGCCGGCGCGCCTGCTGCCACGGCGATCGGCGGCACCAGGGCGCCGGCCATCACGCCGCCCAGCGGCACGCCGGTCTGCTTGATCGAGAACACCAGCGCTGCACGCTCCGCAGGCGTGCTGCGCGCCAGCAGGTGCGAACTGGCGGGCGTGATCGGCCCGTAGCCGAGCCCGCACACGAGCGCGCCGAGCAGCGCGGCTTCGACGCGCGGCGCCAGCGCCAGCAGCGCCAGCCCGAGCGCGCAGGCAGCGAGTCCGCCCTGGCTGACGCGCACCGCGCCGAAGCGCAGCACCAGCGGCCCGGCGCCCATGCTCGCGACGGTGGCGCCGAGGTAGACCGTCGTGACGTAGGCACCGACCAGCGCCGGCGAGACACCCAGCCGCGCCGCGAAGGCCGGTGCCATCGCCGGCACCGCCAGCGCGGCCATCGAGACCAGCGCCTGGATCGCCAGCGTCACCGCCAGCACGAGCCACGGCCCGCCGGCCGGGCGCGCCGATGCTGCCGGCAAGGTCAGTCGACCGTCGCGCCGGAGGCCTTGACCACCTGGGTCCACTTGGCGATGTCGGCGTGCACCAGCGCGCCGAACTGCGCGGGGTCGGTGGCGAAGGCCTCGGCACCGACGGCGCCGAACTTCTCCACCACGTCCTTCGAGGCGAGCAGCTCGTTGATGTCGGCGTTGATCTTGCGGACCACGGCGGCGGGCGTCTTCGCCGGCGCGAAGAGGCCGAACCACGGGTTGACGTCGAAGTCGCGATAGCCGCTCTCGGCGATCGTGGGGATGGTGGCGAACGACGGCGAGCGCTTGGCGCTGGTCAGGGCGATGGCCGCCAGCGTGCCTTGCCGGATGTGCGAGGCCACCGACGGCAGGCTCGTGAACACGAGGTCGATCTGCCCGCCCATCAGGTCCTGCATCGCCGGCGCGGCGCCCTTGTAGGGAATGTGCACCAGCTTGCTGCCGGCGGCGCCGTTGAACATCACGCCCAGCAGATGGTTGACCGAGCCGTTGCCGGCCGAACCATAGGTGAGCTGCCGCTTGCCGGCCTCGGCCACCAGTTCGGCGACGGTCTTGAAGCCCGCGTTGGGCCGCGCCACGACCACGAAGGGCAGCGTCGCCAGCGACGCCACCGGGGCGAAATCGCGCTCGGTGTCGAACGGCAGCTTCTTGTACAGCGCGCCGTTGATGGCGTGCGTGCCGACGTAGCTCATCAGCAGCGTGTAGCCATCGGCCGCCGACTGAGCCACCGCTTCCATGCCGATGTTGCCGCCGGCGCCGGCGCGGTTCTCGACGATGACCGTCTGGCCCCACTTCTCGGTGAGCTTGGCCGCGACGATGCGCGCCAGCGCATCCGAGGCACCGCCGGGCGCCTGCGGCACGAGGATCTTCACCGGCCGCGCAGGAAAGCCCTGCGCGGTGGCGGCGAACGCGAAGGCGGCCA
>JAEUPF010000125.1 GCA_016790425.1 Rubrivivax sp. | reverse complement strand
GCTGTACGACGGCGGCATCTGCACGCGCGTCGATTGCGTGTCGCTGGGCATCATGGTCAACCGCGAGGGCTTGCGCTTCCACGACGAAGGCGAGGACTTCTGGCCCAAGCGCTACGCGATCTGGGGCCGGCTGGTGGCGCTGCAGGCAGGGCAGGTGGGGCACTCGGTGATCGATGCCAAGGCGGTGGGCCGCTTCATGCCGCCGGTGTTCAAGGGCGTGCGTGCCCACACGCTGGAAGAGCTGGCGCAGCAGCTCGGCGTGCCGGTGCAGACGTTCGTGCGCACCGTGCGCGCGTTCAACGCCGCCTGCCGCCCCGGCACCTTCGACCACGCGGTGCTCGACGACTGCGCCACCGTCGGCCTCGACCCGCCGAAGACCCACTGGGCGCGGCCGATCGACACGCCGCCGTTCTTCGGCTACACGCTCAAGCCCGGCGTGACGTTCACGTACCTGGGGCTGAAGACGAACGAGCACGCACAGGTGCACTTCGGCGGCCGCGCCAGCGAAAACCTCTTCGTCGCCGGCGAGATGATGGCCGGCAACGTGCTCGGCCAGGGTTACACCGCGGGGGTGGGCATGACGATCGGCACCGTGTTCGGCCGCCTCGCGGGGCAGTCGGCGGCCGCCGCGGTGGGCGCGGCGGCGCGGGAGGATTCGCGTGTCCCGGCCTGAAGCGGCGGCGCACGCACCGGCGGCTGCCGGCGTGACGACGGCACCGGCGGCACCGGCGGCACCGGCTGCGGCGGCGCCGCCGATCGCCGAAGCCGAGGTGCAGCGGCAGCTCCAGATCTGCAACGCCTGCCGCTACTGCGAGGGCTTCTGCGCGGTGTTCCCGGCGATGACGCGGCGGCTGGCGTTCAGCTTCGCCGAGGTGCACTACCTGGCCAACCTGTGCCACAACTGCGGCGCCTGCCTGCACGCGTGCCAGTACGCGCCGCCGCATGAGTTCCAGCTGAACCTGCCGCGGGCGATGGCGCGCGTGCGCGGCCGCACCTACGCCGAGTACGCGTGGCCGGGCGCGTTCGCCGGCGCCTACCGGCGCAACGGCCTCGTGCTGGCGCTGGCACTGGCGGGCGCCTTCGCGTTCTTCCTGGCGCTGGCGCTCGCTCTCCGCGGGCGCCTGTGGGGTTTGTGGGGTCTGTGGGGTCTGTGGGGCCTGCCGCCGGAAGCCGGTGCAGCCGCGGCGGGCAGCTTCTACGCCATCTTCCCGCACGGGCTGATGGTGGCGCTGTTCGCGCCGGTGTTCGCGTTCGCCGTCGTCGCGCTCGGGGTCGGCGTCACGCGCTTCTGGCGCGGCTACGCGCCGGGACCGGTGCGCGGGGCGAACTGGGCCGAGGCGGCGCACGACGCGCTGACGCTGCGCTACCTCGACGGCGGCCATGGCCTGGGCTGCACCAACGAGGACGACGCCTGGACGCTGGCGCGGCGGCATGCGCACCACGCCACCTTCTGGGGCTTCGTGCTGTGCTTCGCCGCCACGAGCGTGGCGACGCTGTACCACTACGCGCTCGGCCTCGCCGCGCCGTACGCCTGGGCTAGCCTGCCGAAGGTGCTGGGCACCGCCGGCGGCGTGCTGCTCGTCGTGGGCACCGCCAGCCTGTGGCGGCTGCGGCGCCGGCGCCACCCCGACCATGTCGAGCCGACGCAGGCGGCGATGGACCTCGGTTTCATCGCGCTGCTGTTCCTCGCCGCGGCCAGCGGCCTGGCGCTGGCACTGGCGCGGCAGACGCCGGCGCTGCCGTTGCTGCTGTGCGCGCACCTCGGCGCGGTGCTCGCGTTCTTCGCCACGATGCCCTACGGCAAGTTCGCGCACGGCGTGTACCGCGTCGCGGCTTTGCTGAAGTGGGCGGTCGAGCGGCAGCAGCCGAACAACCTGCAGCTCGGCTCGGAGTGAAGTGCAGCGCGGGCCGCGCAGCCAGCGGATCGAGAGGCGAAGCGAATGAACCCGATGTTCCCGCACCGCCGCGCAGGCCTCGCGACGATCGCCTCGCTCGCCGCCGCCGCCTGCTGGCCGGCGGCGCGCGCGCAGGCCGGCAAGCCGCTGCGCCTGATCGTGCCGTTCACTCCGGGCGGCAGCACCGACATCCTGGCGCGCGCCATCGCACCGAAGCTGCAGCTCGCGCTCGGGCAGACGGTGGTCGTCGACAACAAGCCGGGCGCCGGCGGGTCGATCGGCGCCACCGAGGCGGCGCGCGCCGAGCCCGACGGCAACACGGTGCTGATGGGACACATCGGCACGCTGGCCGTGAACCCGGCGCTGTATTCCAGGCTCGGCTACGACCCGCTGAAGAGCTTCGCGCCGGTGGCCTGGGTGGCACGCGTGCCCAACGTGCTGGTGGTGCCGGCGGCTTCGCCGAGCGCGACGTTCAAGGCCTTCATCGAGCGCGCCCGCGCCAACCCCGGGCGGTTGAGCTACTCCTCGGGCGGCAACGGCAGCGCGGCGCACATCACCTTCGAGCTGCTGAAGCTGCGCGCCAGGATCTTCGTCACGCACATTCCCTATCGCGGCGCGGCGCCGGCGGTGGCCGATGTCATCGCCGGCCAGGTCGACGCCATCTTCACCGGCGCGCCGGCGCTGCTGCCGCACGTGAAGAGCGGCCGCCTGCGCGCCCTGGCGGTGTCGAGCCCCGCGCGGCTGGCCGCGCTGCCCGCGGTGCCGACGGTGGCCGAGAGCGGTTATCCCGGCTTCGAGGCCGACCAGTGGTATGGCGTCGTCGCGCCGGCGCTCACGCCGGCCGAGCGCGTGGCGCGGCTCAACGCCGAGATCAACAAGGCGCTGCTGCTGCCCGACGTGCAGCAGCAGCTGGCCATCGAAGGCGCGATCCCCGCGCCCGGCACGCCGCAGGCGTTCGCCGAGCTGATCGCGCGCGAGATCCCGCGCTGGGCCGAAGTGGTGAAGGCGGGCAACGTGAAGCCGGATTGACTGCATCGACGACAGGAGACATTCGATGAGCAGGTGGTGGTGGGGTTTGTCTCTCGCGGCGGCGGCCTCGGCCTTGACCGCCTGTGCCGATCTCGGCCCGTCGGCAACGCCGGCCGGGGGCGCCGGTGCCGGTGGTGCGGCCAGCGCCGCGGCCGCGAAGGTCGAAGTGATGTGGCTCGGCCAGGCCGCGTTCAAGATCACATCGCCCACGGGCAAGGTGATCGTCACCGACCCCTGGCTGCGCACGAACCCGCTGACGCCGGCCGACTACAAGAAGCTCGAGACGTTCGGCCGTGTCGACGTGCTGCTGGTCACGCACGGCCACTTCGACCACATCGCCGACGCGGCGGCGCTGGCGCAGATGTACAGCACGCCGGTGCGCGGGCCGGGCGACCTGCTCAACACCGTGATGACGCTCGGCGTGCTGCCGGCCAACCTGCTGCCGCGCATGAACAAGGGCGGCACCGTCGAGCCGGCGCCCGGGATCAAGGTGACGGCGGTGCGCGCCGAGCACTCGTCGATCTACGTCTGGCGCAACCCGGCAACGGGCAAGGACGAGACGCACCCCGGCGGCGAAGCGATCGGCTGGATCATCGAGCTGGAGAACGGCTTTCGCATCTACCACGCCGGCGACACCGCGGTGTTCGGCGACATGAAGTTGATCGGCGAGCGCTACAAGCCCGACCTGGCGCTCGTTCCCATCGGCGGCAACTTCACGATGGACCCGGCCGACGCCGCCTGGGCGGTGAAGGAGATGCTGAAACCCAAGGCGGTGATCCCGATGCACTACGGCGCCAACCCGCTCACCAAAGGCACGGCCAAGGAGTTCGGCGCAGCGATGGGGCCGGCCAGCGCGGTGCGTGTGATCGTCGCGGTGCCGGGGCAGGCGGTGCCGTTCTAGGGCGTCGCAGCCGAGTGGACGCGCGGGCGGACTCGTCCGGAGCCAGCCCATGAACGGCGACTCGCGTTCGCACGGGCTGTGGGAGGCGTCGGCGCCGGCCGCGCCGGCCACCGGCTCTCTGCGCGAGCAGATCGGCGTCGACGTGGCCATCGTCGGTGCCGGCTACACCGGCACGTCCGCTGCGCTGCACGCCTGCGAGCTCGGCGCAACGGTGGCGGTGCTGGAAGCCGTCGACATCGGGTTCGGCGGCTCGGGCCGCAACGTCGGCCTGGTCAATGCCGGCATGTGGGTCATGCCCTCCGTGGTCCAGGCGGCACTGGGGGAAATCTACGGGCGCCGGCTGCTCGAGCTGCTGGGCAACGCGCCCGCCGTCGTCTTCGATCTCATCGAGCGCCACGGCATCCCGTGCGAGCCGGTGCACAACGGCACGCTGCACTGCGCGGTCGGCGCCAAGGGGGCCGAGGAAGTGGCGGCGCGCGCCCGGCAGTGGCTGCAGCGTGGTGCGCCCGTCGAGCTGTGCGACGCAGCCCGGACGCGGCAGCTCACCGGGACGGGTGCGTACACGGCCTCGCTGCTCGACCACCGCGCCGGCACGATCCAGCCGCTGGCCTACGCCCGCGGCCTGGCCGCAGCGGCGATGCGCGCGGGCGCGCGCCTGTACACGCGCACGCCCGTCAGCGCCGCGCAGCGCGACGGCGATCAATGGCTGTTGACGACGAGCAGCGGCGGCAGCGTGCGGGCGCGCTGGGTGATCGTGGCCACCGATGCGTACACCGCGCCGCAAGGGCCGTGGGGCGCGATCCGCACCGAGCAGGTCAAGCTGCCCTACTTCAACCTGGCCACCGTGCCGCTGCCGCGCGAGCTGGCGGCAGCCATCCTGCCGCAGCGCCAGGGCGCATGGGACACCTGCCAGGTGCTGTCCTCCTTCCGGTTCGACGCCGCCGGCCGGCTGGTCTTCGGCAGCGTCGGTGCATTGCGGGGGCCCGGTGGGAGGATCCACCGCGCCTGGGGCCGCCGTGCGCTCGCCCGGCTGTACCCGGCGTTGCAGGACATCGACTTCGAGCACGAGTGGTACGGCACGATCGGCATGACGAGCGACTCGCTGCCGCGCCTGCACCTGCTCGATCGCAACGTCGTCTCGTTCAGCGGCTTCAACGGCAGAGGCATTGCCCCCGGCACGGTGCTGGGCCGGGAGCTGGCCCGGCTCGCACTGGAGCAGACTCGACCGGCGGAGCTGCCGCTGCCGGTGACACCGCTGCGCGCTGCCCCCTGGCGGGCCTGCAGGGAGCTCGGCTACGAAGCGGGTGCGCAGCTGGCGCACCTCGTCGGCGCGCGGATCTGAGTGACATCATCGCTGCCCCGAATGCCTTCGTCGCCGCCTTCCAGGGCCCGGAAGGTGTGCGGCGCCTGACCCGCGTCTTCCTTCGTTCCACCTCGAACGCCACGGCATGACCATGACCGAATCCCTCGCCTCAGCCCTCCTCGACCAGCTCGGTGTCGCCCCCGGCGTGCGCAGCAGCGGCAGCCTGCGGGTGCGCTCGCCGGTCGATGGTTCGGCCATCGCCCGGCTTCAGAGCCACACCGCGGCCGAGGCCGCGCAGATCATCGGCCGCTCGCGCGAGGCCTTCGCCGCCTGGCGCGACGTGCCCGCGCCGCGGCGCGGCGAACTCATCCGCCTGCTGGGCGAGGAGCTGCGCGCCAGCAAGGAGCCGCTCGGCCGGCTGGTGTCGGTCGAGACCGGCAAGATCCTTTCCGAAGGACTCGGCGAAGTGCAGGAGATGATCGACATCTGCGACTTCGCGGTGGGCCTGTCGCGCCAGCTGTACGGCCTCACCATCGCCTCCGAGCGGCCCGGCCACCGCATGATGGAGACGTGGCACCCGCTGGGCGTGGTCGGCGTGATCAGCGCCTTCAACTTTCCGGTCGCCGTCTGGTCCTGGAACTTCGCGCTGGCCCTCGTCTGCGGCAACGCCGTGGTGTGGAAGCCGTCGGAGAAGACGCCGCTCACCGCCCTGGCGTGCCAGGCCGTCTTCGAACGGGCCGCGCGCCGCTTCGGCGCCGCACCGGCGAACCTGTCGCAGGTGCTCGTGGGCGACCGCACCGTCGGCGAAGTGCTGCTCGACGACGAGCGCGTGGCGCTCGTCTCGGCCACCGGCAGCACGCGCATGGGCCGGGAAGTGGGTCCGCGCGTGGCGCGGCGCTTCGGCCGCACGCTGCTGGAACTGGGTGGCAACAACGCGGTGATCGTCGCGCCGACGGCCGACCTCGACCTCGCGGTGCGCGGCATCGTCTTCGCCGCGGCGGGAACCTGCGGGCAGCGCTGCACCACGACGCGCCGCCTCATCGTGCATGAAAGCGTCAAGGCGGCGCTGCTGGCGCGCCTGAAGAAGGCCTATGCCGGGCTGCCGGTGGGCAACCCGCTGGAGGCGGGTGTCCTGGTCGGACCGCTGGTCGACGGCGGTGCCTTCGAATCGATGCAGGCGGCGCTGAACGCGGCGCGCGCCGAGGGCGGGCAGGTCACGGGCGGCGAGCGGCTGCTGGAGGACGAGTTCCCGTCGGCGTACTACGTGCGGCCGGCCATCGTCGAGATGGGCGCGCAGACCGACACCGTGCGGCGCGAGACGTTCGCGCCGATCCTGTACGTCCTCGGCTACACCGACTTCGCCGACGCCCTGAAGCTGCACAACGACGTGCCGCAGGGCCTGTCGTCGTCGATCTTCAGCAACGACATCCGCGAGACGGAGACCTTCCTCTCGGCCCGCGGCTCCGATTGCGGCATCGCCAACGTGAACATCGGCACCTCGGGCGCCGAGATCGGCGGCGCCTTCGGCGGCGAAAAGGAGACCGGCGGCGGCCGCGAGTCCGGCTCCGACGCCTGGCGCAACTACATGCGGCGCGCGACGAACACCATCAACTACTCGCGCGAGCTGCCGTTGGCGCAGGGCGTGCGCTTCGACGTCTGAACGTCGTTCGAGGCCAACGATGACTGGCCAGACTGCCGGCGCTGCGCCGCAAGACGATCGGGACGCGATCCCCTTCTGGGGCCGCGCTGCCACGGCTCGTGCGGTCCCCTTCGGTCCGCTGGTCGATGCGCTCGCGGTGGCGGCCGTGCAACGCGAAAGCGGGCAGATCCGCAGCCCGCAGCGCATCGGCGTGCCGCTGGCCGGCGAAGGTGTGTCGCTGAGCATGCCGGCGAGCGCCGCCGACATCGCGATCCACAAGCTCGTGAACGTGCAGCCGGCCAATGCCGCCCGGGGGCTGCCGTCGCTGCACGGCATCGTGACGGTGTCGGACGCCGGAACCGGGCGCCCGCTGTGCTTGCTCGATGGCCCGGAGCTGACGGGGCGAAGGACCGCGGGCGTCTCGTTGCTGGCGATCCGCACCTTCCTCGCCCGGGAACCCGGGCAGGTGCTGCTGATCGGCACGGGCGTGCAGGCCGCTCATCACCTGGGCGCATTGCACGCGCTTCATCCGCGCTGCCGCGTCCTGTTTCGCGGCACCGACCGCGCGAGCGAGGCCGCATTCTGCGAGGCGCACCGCGCGGTGCACCCGGCTCTCGCGCCGTGTCCCGCCGCGATCCCGCGCGAAGTTGAGGTCGTGATCGCGCTGACCACCAGCAAGCAGGTGGTCTACGACGAGCCGGCCTCGGTCGACCGCCTGGTCATCGGCGTCGGTGCCTTCACGCCGGAGATGGCCGAGATCGGGGCCAGAACGTTGGCCGGCAGCACGGTCTACGCGGACGACCCGGCTGCGGCCGAGCACGAGGCCGGCGACCTGATCCGCGCGCGCCTCGAGTGGGCCGATGTCAGGTCGCTGGCCTTCGCCCTTCAGAACCACAAGCAGGGCAGCAGTCCCGTCGTGCTGAAGAGCGTCGGCACGGCCGCTTGGGATCTCGCCGCGGCACGGGTGGCGGCGCGCTCGCTTCACGGCGCCTGACCTCTGCGTGCCCGCTCTCGCCACGAGGCGGCGACGCTGGCCGCTCGCCGGCGGCGCGTAGCATGGCGCGCATGGACAACGCCTTTCGTCGTCGGCCCGGCGCGGCGGCAGCGAACGTCGTGCGGCGCCGTTCGGCCCTGAGGGCGCTGGCGCTTCTCGCCGCCGCCGGCGGCGCACCGCCCGGCTCGCCGCGGCCGGCGTTGGCGCAGGGGCCGGCGCGCTTCCCGGACAAGCCGATCCTGCTCGTCGTGCCTTTCGCGCCGGGCGGCGTCGCCGACCTCACGGCGCGCGCGGTCGCCGAGCAGATGGGCCGCTCGCTCGGCCAGCCCGTCGTCATCGAGAACAAGCCGAGCGCCGGCAGCATCGTCGCCGGCCAGGCGGTGGCCACCGCGAAGGCCGACGGCCACACGTTGCTGCTGATGAGCAACGCCAACGCGGTGAGCGTGGGCCTGTTCAGGAAGCTGCCGTACGACACGGCGGAGGCGTTCGCGCCGGTCAGCACGCTCGGCTTCTTCGACCTCGGCCTGTTCGTGCCGGCGAACTCGCGCTTCGCGACGCTGCGCGACCTGCTGGCCTTCGCGAAGGCGCATCCGGGCCAGCTCGTCGTCGGCACGATCGCCGTGGGCAGCACGCAGCACCTGGCGGCCAAGCTGTTCGAGACGGTGGCCGGCATCGAGGCGCTGCTGGTCCCGTACAAGGGCAGCCCGGCGGTGCTGACGGCGCTGCGCGCAGGCGAGATCGACCTCGCCTTCGAAGTCGTCGCGCCGATGGTGGCGCAGGTTCAGGGCGGCGCGGTGAAGGCGCTGGCCGTGTCCTCGGGGCAGCGCAATCCGGCTTTGCCGCAAGTGCCCACGGCGCAGGAAGCGGGGCTCGCCGGCTACGACGTGGCCTCGTGGAACGCGCTGGCCGCGCCGGCGGGCACGCCCGCCGCCGTGGTGCAGCGGCTCAACAGCGCCGCGCGCGAAGCGGTGGCCACGGCCGAGGTGCGCGACAAGCTCGGCCGCATCGGCGTGCGGCTGGCCGCAAGCACGCCGCAGGAATTGCGCTCGCTGCTCGCCGCCGAGATCCAGCGCTGGAGCAAGGTGATCCGGGCCGCGCAGATCGAGCCGCAGTAGCGGCTCGCCGCTGCGGCCGCCCCGCGGCCGAGGCCGTGCGGTGCGCCCGGCCCGGGCCTGGCGCCGGCCCTCATTCGATCACGTCGCCCACCCAGATGCGGTCGAACTGCGCCTGCGCTTCGCGCTGGATGCGGCGCATCGTCTCGGCATCGCCGGCTTCGTACTCGCACACCATGCGCAGGCGGTCGGCCGAGAGCAGGCTGCGCTTCCAGGTGGCGTTGTAGGCGGCCAGGCAAGGCCGTTCGCGGTCGGCCACGCGCTGCATGTCGGCGTCGGACTGCGGCGTGTCGAAGGATCGCTCGACGACGATGCGCGCCATGGGGTTCTCCTCGAAGGCGTTGACGGAGCCGCCAGCCTAGGCCGGCGGCGTTTGAGCGAGCGTTGGAACGGTGGCCCAGGCGGCCGCGGCCCTTGCGCTGGGGGGCAGCTCTGGTGGCATGGACGGCGATACGGACGGCAACACGGACGGCGATAGGGGCGGCGATACGGACGGCGATACGGACGGCGATAGGGACGGCGATAGGGACGGCGATACGGACGGCGATACGGACGGCGATAGGGCCGGCGCCATGCGTGGCGGCGCGCGCGGCGGCTCGCCGTTCGCGGCAATGCCCGCGGCGCGGCCAGCGGCTGCCAGCCACGCTCTGGCCACCGCTTGCTCGGTCGGCCGGCGCACGGCCTCGGCCGCCGCCAGCGCTTCGGCGGCAAGGCGGCGGGCCTCCTCGTGCCGGCGCGCGGCCAGCGCCAGCGCGGCCGCTTCGTTCAGCGCGTAGGCCAGGTGCGCCTTGTCGTCGAGGCGGCGCAGCGCGTCGAGTTGCAAGGCCAGGTCGCGTCCGGCGTGCGTCGCCGGCGCGCCGGCCGCGCTGCCTTCGTGCCAGCGCGCCAGCGCCGCCAGCGCCAGCGCGAACGGCGTCGGCGGCTCGCCCATGCGCGCCGCGGCCTCGCCGATCGCTTCGACGTGGCGGTGCACGTCGTCGAAGCGGCGGCGCTCGTAGTCCACCGTCGCCAGCCACACGCGGCACTCGTACTCGCGCCAGTGGTTGCCGGCGGCGCGGGCGAGCTGCACGGCGCGCGCCAGCGCCGCGGCGGCATCGTCGAGCCGGCCTTCGTCGCGCGCGACGAGGCCGCGGCCCCAGTCGAGCTCCATCACCGGCAGCGCCAGCTCGCCGGCCAGCACTGCGGCGGCCTGCAGCAGCGCGCGGCCGCGCGCCGGGTCGGCTTCGATGTCGAGCAGGCAGCGCGCGGTGTTGGCCAGTTGCAGGCAGCGTGTCCTGGCATCGGCGCGCCCGGCCAGGCGCTCGGCGGCGAGCGTGGCTTCGCGCGTGGCACCGACGTCGCTGGCGCGGTGGTGCCAGTACGAGAGGATCTCCCACGCCGACGAGGCCTCGGCGTGCAGCCCCTGCGCTTCGGCGGCGAGCGCGGCCGCCTCGATGCGCCCGGCCAGCGCCGGCAGCCGGGCGCCGCCGGTGCCGGCCGCCGCGGCGACGCGCAGGCGCAGCAGGCCCACTTCCAGCGGCACGCGTGCCGGCGCAGCGGGCAGCCGGTCGAGCTGCGCCAGCGCTCGCTCGGCCACGGCGGCGGCCTGCACGTTGGCGAAGACGCGCAGGCAGAACTCGCCGGCGGCCAGGCCGGCGCGCGCTGCCGCCAGCGGCTCGCCGGCCAGTTCGGCGTGGTGCGCCACTTCGCCGTGCAGCGCCGGGTCTTCGGCGGCGGCGGCCAGCAGCGCGCGCATGAACCGGCGATGGATGGCTCGCCGGCGCGCCTGCGACAACCCGCGGTAGATCGTCTGGCGGACGATGTCGTGCGCGAAGTCGAAGCGGCCAGCGCCCGTGGAGACGACGAGCGCGCGCCGCTCGAGCCGCTCGAGCGCGGCCAGCACTTCCGGCACCGGGACGCCGGCCGCTTCGGCCAGGCGCTCCGGATCGACTTCGCGTGCGCCGGCAGCAGCCCAGCCGAGGAGCTCGCGCGTGGGCGCATCGAGCGCGCCGACCCGCGCGGCGACGAGGGCGTCGACAGTGCCCTCGGGGCGTCCCGGGTGGCCGGCCTTGCCGCCGGCTGCTTCGCCGCGGCCTGCCGCGCGCGCCAGCTCGAGCAGGTACAGCGGGTTGCCGCCCGATTGCCGCCAGGCGACTTCGGCATCGAGCGCCACGCCGGCGAGCAGGCGGCCCGCTTCGGCGGCATCGAGCGGTGCCAGCGGCACCGTGCCGAGCCGCCCTTCGCGCGCCAGCGAGAGCAGCAGCGCGCGTGCCGGCGGGTTGTCGTCGACTTCGCCGGCGCGCGCCGCGCCTGCGAAGCAGGCGGCACGGTCGAAGGCGGGCGCGCCGCCGACGAGCGTGCGCACGAGGTAGTGCAGCAAGGCCGCCGAGCCTTCGTCGATCCACTGCAGATCGTCCAGCAGCAGCGCCAGCGGCTGCCGCGCCGTTGCCGCACGCAGCAGCGCCGCCGCCGCCTCGAACAGCCGCGCGCGGTCGCCGCTGTCGCCGGCGCGGCCGGCCAGCAGCGGCGCGGCGCGTGCCAGCGTGTCGGCGTCGATGCCGGCCGTGGGCAAGGCGCGCAGCGCATCGAGCCACATGCCGTAGGGGCGCACCATCTCGGCTTCGAAGCAGCGGGTGCGGATGACGAGCCGGCCGGCGCGCCCGGCGTCGGCGGCAAACTGTTCGAGCAGGCGCGTCTTGCCGATGCCCGGCTCGCCGGTGAACAGCAGCAGCGGCGCAGCGTGCGGCGCTTGCAGCGTGGCAGCGATGGCGGCGAGTTCGGCCTGGCGCCCCAGCAGCGGCGCGGCCGTTCGCTCGAAGGCGGGCTCCTCACCGTGCGCTGCGGCCGGCGTTGCCGGGTCGCTGCTGGAGGCCGCCGCGCTCGTGGCGGCGAGCGCCGCCGCCGCCGCTGCCGCCGCCTCGCGCCGTTCGCGCCGGACGCGGCGGATCGCTTCGTCCAGCGGCCCGCCGTCGGGGGCGGCCACTTCGCGCCGCAGCAGGTCGCGGGCCCAGGCGTAGTGGCGCTCGGCCTCGGGGTAGCGGCCGGCGGCCGCGAGCAGCGCCACCAGCGTGGCGTGCGCACCTTCAGCCAGCGGTTCGGCGGCCACCATCGCGTGGCCGTGCGGCAAGGCGCGCTCGGGCTCGCCGGCCAGGCGCTCGGTCAGCGCTTGCAGGACGGCGCGGCGCAGCGTGCCGTAGCGTTCGCGCTCGGCCATGCACCAGTGGTGGAAGCGGTAGCAGGCGGGCAGCTCGAGGCCGTCGAGGAACTCGCCGGCGAGTGCCGCGGCGGCCGCTTCGAGCTGGGCGATCGGCGCGTGCCGCAGCGCCGGCCCGGCTTCGATCAACGGCGCGAGCACGTGGGTGTCGACGGCACAGCCGCCGCCTTCGAACGCGACGCGCTCGCGGTCGGCCACGAGCCGAGGCCCGCCGCCTTCGCCGTCGACGACGGGCCGCAGCTTGGTCAGGCTCCAGCGCAGCGAGGCGCGCGGGTCGTCGCTGCCGTCCCAGAGCAGGTCGCACAGCGCGCTGCGCGACTGCGGCGCCGAGGTGGCGACGAGGTAGCCGAGCAGCGCGCGCGTGCGGCGCGAGGCGGGCAGCGCCATGCGCCGGCCGCCGCGCACGACGGCGAGGTCGCCCAGCAGCGCGATGCGCAGCGGCGGGTGCGACGCAAGGCCTGCCCGACCGGCCGGGCTTGCAGGAATGGCAACGGGCGGCGAGGCGTCGCTGGCCATGGGCTTCGTCGATGCGCGCTGGCGATTGTGGCGGCCAACGCCCGTTGCCGCTGCGAGGGAGGGCAAGGAGGAAGGCGCGGGCGGGCCGGCAGCGGCGCGGGCCGTCGTGATAATCGCGCCACCCCAACACCCGCGCCGGGCGCGGCAGGAGCGGCGAATCATGCGCGCGACCATCGTCTTCCGCGGCGAGACGCTGGCTGCGCAAGCCTTCGAGGAGCGCTGCCTGCGCTCGGCGGCGGCGCTGAGCGCCGCGGGCGTCGGCGAAGGCGATGTCGTCGCGCTCCTGATGCGCAACAGCCCGCTGGCCATCGAGCTGATGATGGCCACCCGGCACCTGGGTGCCCAGTGGTGCCCGGTGAACTGGCACTTCAAGGCCGACGAGGTGGCCTACGTCGTCGGCAACAGCGGCGCCAAGGTGCTCCTCGCCGATGCGGCGCTGCTGGCGGCGCTGCCGGGCCTGGACACCGCCGCCGCCGCGACCTTCGCGGCACCGGCGTGGGAAGCGCTGCGCGACGCCACGCCGCCGGTGGGTGCCACGCCGCTCGTGCCGCCGCGCGGCGCGATGTTCTACACCTCGGGCACGACCGGCCGGCCCAAGGGCATCGTGCGCCAGCCGTTCACGCCGGCGCAGGCGCAGGCGGCCATCGCGATGCGGCGTGCCTCCTACGGCGTCGAGCCCGGCATGCGGGCGCTGTTGAACGCGCCCTGGTATCACAGCGCGCCCAACAGCTACGCGCTGGGCATGGTGCAGGAAGGCGCCACGCTGTTCCTCGAGGAGCGCTTCGACGCCGAGCGGACGCTGGCGCTGATCGCCGAGCACCGCCTGACGCACGCCTACCTGGTGCCGACGATGTACGTGCGGCTGCTGGCGCTGCCGCCGGCCGTGCGCCAGCGCTACGACGTGCGCTCGATGCGCTTCGTCTGCTCCACCGGCAGCCCCTGCCCGCCGGAGGTGAAGCGGCGGATGATCGAGTGGTGGGGGCCGGTGATCAACGAGTGCTACGGCGCCAGCGAACTGGGCTACATGACGCTGGCCACCAGCGAGCATGCGCTGCGCAAGCCCGGCTCGGCCGGACCGCCGATGCCCGGCGTCGTGCTGAAGATCCTCGACGACCAGGGGCGCGAACTGCCGCGCGGCCGCCCGGGCCTCATCTACATCGAGCAGCCGGCGACGCCGGACTTCACGTACGTCGGCAACGACGAGGCGCGCGCCGCGATGGAGCTGCCCGGCTGGAAGGGACTGAAGACGATGGGCGACATCGGCTACCTCGACGACGACGGCTTCCTGTTCATCGTCGACCGGCGCGCCGACATGGTCATCAGCGGCGGCGTCAACATCTACCCGGTCGAGATCGAGAACCTGCTGCAAGGGATGCCGGGCGTGGCCGACTGCGCCGTGTTCGGCATCCCCGACGACGAGTTCGGCGAGGCGCTCGCCGCCGCCGTGCAGCCGGCGGCCGGGGCAGCGGGCGCGGCGCTGAGCAGCGAGGCGGTGCGCGCCTGGCTGCACGAGCGCATCGCCGGCTTCAAGGTGCCCAAGGTGGTGACGCTGCACGACGCGCTGCCGCGCGAGGACACCGGCAAGATCTTCAAGCGCCGGCTGCGCGAGCCGTACTGGGCGGGGCGGGAGCGGCGGGTCTGACCGGCCCGCGTCCCATGCTCTGCCGACGACGCAGGCCGCAGAATGGCGGCCCTTGAAAGTGCCCGGCCGGCCCTCAAAGTGCCCCGGCGGGGTGGCGCCACCGCGCCGCCCCGGAACCGACCGACCCCCAAGCAACCATGGACAAGCAGACCCATTCCTTCCAGGCCGAGGTGAAGCAGATCCTGCACCTCGTCACGCACTCGCTGTACAGCAACAAGGAGATCTTCCTGCGCGAGCTGGTCTCCAACGCCTCGGACGCCTGCGACAAGCTGCGCTTCGAGGCGCTGGACAAGCCGGCGCTGTTCGAGGATGCGCCGAACCTCGAAGTGCGGGTGCTGTTCGACGCCGAGAAGAAGACCGTCACGATCCGCGACAACGGCGTGGGGATGAGCGCCGATGAGGCGGTCGCGCACCTGGGCACCATCGCCAAGAGCGGCACGCGCGAGTTCATGGCCGCGCTCGAAGGCGAGAAGAGAAAGGACGCCAACCTGATCGGCCAGTTCGGCGTCGGCTTCTACTCGGGCTACATCGTCGCCGACCGCATCACCGTGGAGAGCCGCCGCGCCGGGCTGAAGGCCGAGGAGGGCGTGCGCTGGTCCAGCGAAGGCACCGGCGAGTTCGAGGTCGAGACGATCACCCGTGCCGCGCGCGGCACCGACGTCATCCTGCACCTGCGCGAGGGCGAGGAGGAGTTCCTCTCCGGCTGGAAGCTCAAGTCGATCATCGGCAAGTACTCCGACCACATCTCGCTGCCCATCCTGATGAGGAAGCAGAAGTGGGACGAGGAGAAGAAGGCGCAGGTCGACACCGACGAGTGGGAGACGGTGAACAAGGCCGCGGCGCTGTGGACGCGGCCCAAGAGCGAGATCACCGACGCCCAGTACCAGGACTTCTACAAGCAGATCAGCTACGACCAGGAGCCGCCGCTGGCCTATACGCACAACCGGGTCGAGGGGCGCACCGAGTACACGCAGCTGCTGTACGTGCCGGCCAAGGCGCCGTTCGACCTGTGGAACCGCGACAAGCGCGGCGGCGTGAAGCTGTACGTCAAGCGCGTCTTCATCATGGACGATGCCGAGGCGCTGATGCCGGTGTACCTGCGCTTCGTCAAGGGCGTCATCGACTCGGCCGACCTGCCGCTGAACGTCAGCCGCGAGCTGCTGCAGGAAAGCCGCGACGTGAAGGCCATCCGCGAGGGCTGCACCAAGCGCGTGCTGTCGATGCTGGACGAGGTGGCCGAGAACCAGAAGGACATGTACGCCGAGGTCTGGCGCCAGTTCGGCGCGGTGCTGCAGGACGGCACCGCCGAGGACCACGCCAACCGCGAGCGGCTGGCCAAGCTGTACCGCTTCGCATCGACGCACGCCGACGAAGGCGTGTCGTTCGAGGACTACGTGAAGCGGATGAAGGAAGGCCAGGAGGCGATCTACGTCATCACCGCCGACTCGCTGGCAGCGGCGAAGTCGAGCCCGCAGCTGGAGATCTTCCGCAAGAAAGGCATCGAGGTGCTGCTGCTCACCGACCGCGTCGACGAGTGGATGCTGTCGCACCTGTACGAGTTCGAGGGGCACGCGCTGACGAGCGTGGCCAAGGGCGCTGTCGATCTCGGCAAGCTTCAGGACGAGGAAGAGAAGAAGGCCGCCGATGCCGCGGCCGAAGCGGCCAGGCCGCTGATCGAGCGGCTGAAGAAGACCCTCGAAAGCCGCGCCAAGGACGTGCGCGCGACGACGCGCCTGGTGGACTCGCCGGCCTGCATCGTCGTCGACGAGGGCGATGTGAGCGGGCATCTGGCACGCCTGCTGAAGCAGGCCGGCCAGAGCGCGCCGGCGACCAAGCCCATCCTCGAAGTGAACCCCGAGCACGCGCTGGTCAGGAAGCTCGACGCGGCCGAAGGCGACGAGCGCTTCGGCGACCTGGCGCAGGTGCTGTTCGACCAGGCGGTGCTGGCCGAGGGCGGGCAGCTCGAGGATCCGGCGGCCTACGTGCGCCGGGTGAATGCGCTGCTGGCCGGGCCGCCGGCGGCGTGACCGGCGCGCCGGCCTTTAAGGAACTCTTAGCAAGCGGCTAGCGCGTTTCTTCAGAACGCGCTGGGCGGGGCGTTCCTACAGTCTCCTCACCGACACACCGATCGGCATCCCCTCGCCGGAGACCCCGCATGGACACCGCCCCTCGCCACGACATCTACGCCTTCATCCACAAGGGCCTGCGCGCCTTCATGTCGCACACGCTGGTGCGCCTGGGGCGCGTCGACGTGAACGACCGCGCCGAGCTCGCCGAGGTCAGCGAGGAGGTGCGGGCGCTGCTGGCGCTATGCCGGGACCACGTGCACAGCGAGAACACCTTCGTGCACCCGGCCATCGCGGCGCGCAGCGCCGGCCGCACCGCGGCCTTCGAACGCGAGCACGCCGGGCACGAGCGCGAGATCGACGCCCTGGAGGCGCTGGTGGCCGAACTGCCCGGCAGCGCCGCCGCGCTGCGCCGGCTGTACCTGGCACTGAGCGTGTTCGTGGCGGAGAACTTCGAGCACATGCAGCGCGAGGAGACCGAGCTCAACGCCGCGCTGTGGGCCACGCACACCGACGACGAGATCCGCGCCGTCGAGGCGCGCATCGTCGCCTCGCACCAGCCCGAGGAGATGCAGGTCGTGCTGCGCTGGATGCTGCCGCACCTGGCACCCGAGGAGCGGGCGCAGATGCTGGGCGGCATGCGCGCCGCCGCGCCGGCACCGGTGTTCGAGGGGACGCTGGCGCTGATCCGCCCGCTGCTGGGCGGGCGCGACTGGCGCAAGCTGGCTTCGGCGCTGGGGCTGTAGGGCGCACGCGCCGTCGCCGGCGCCGCCGCTCGGGCACTCAACCGTCGACGTCGGCCAGCTGCAGGCGGGCGCCCAGCACCAGGCGCAGCTGCCCGCGCCCCGTGCGTTCCAGCGCGATGGCCGGGCAGCGCTCGGCCAGGCGGCGCTGCAGCAGCACCAGCCGCGCCTCGAGGTTGTCGTTGAGGTCGGGCAGGCCGAGGTCGGTCATCGCGCGCAGCTCGCGGTTGCTGAAGTCGGCGCGGCCGCTGGCGCTGTGCAGCTGCAGCAGCTTCCACAGGATGGCCCCGGCCACGCCTTTGATGAGGTATTCGCTGCCGACGAAGACGGTGTGGTGGGCCCGGTAGTGGCGCACCTCCAGAGCGGGGCCGGGCAGCGGCGCCGGCGCACTCGGGGCGGTGGTTGCGCCCGGTGCGGCCGGTGCGGCCGGCGGCGGCGTCCCCGCCGCGGCCGCCTCGCCGGCATCGCCGCCTTCACTGCTCAACGGCAGAACGGCGATGCGCGCCGCGAGCAGGCTGGCCAGCGTCAGCAGCGCCTCCTCGTCGTCGTAGTCGAAAGCGAGGTCGGCTTCGCTCTCGACGCACAGCACGCCCAGCAGCCGGCCGGCAGCCGTCACGGGCACCGCGAGCTGGCTGTGTGGCTCGCTCAGCCCCGGGAACGGGATCGCCGTCTCCAGCGGCGCGGCGCCCGCAGCGCCTTCGCGCGCGGCGGTGCCGTAGCGGTACTCCACGGTCATGTGGTTGATGCGGATCGGCACGCGCTGCTCGGCGGCGACGCCGATGACGCCGTCGCCGAACGCGATCTCCGAGCCCACGCCGGTGGCGCCGTAGCCGCGGCTGGCCACCGTGTACAGGCGCCGCGCCGGCAGGTCGGCCATCAGCAGCAGCGCGTGGCCGATGCCGAACGCCTGCCCCAGCAGCGTCATCGCCTGGTCGAACAGCTGGCCGAGGTCGGTGCATCCACCCAGCCGCTCGCTGCACTGGCGCAGCGCACGCAACAGCGGGTGCCGCCGCGGTGCGCGCGGGCGCTGGTCGCCGCGCAGCCGCTGCACGCCGGCGACAGCGTAGACGTCGGCGCCGCGCAGCTGGAACACGCCGGCCATGCCCGTGTGCGAGGCGATGCCCGCGAGCTTGGCCTTCATCGCCTGGAACAGCGGGCCGGCCGTCTCGGTTCGCAGGTACAGCAGCGACAGCCGGTACGACGCCGCCGTGACCGGGTCGATGAGGATCGCCGTGGCCTGCGGGTTGGCCAGGATGTTCTCGCGCGTCTTGTTGAAGAACTGGAAGCTCAGCGCCACGTGGCCGGCATCGACGTACTGCATCTGCGACACGAACGTCGCGTTGGGCATGCCGTGGGCGTCGCAGGTGGCGACGGTGGCGGGGATCACTCCCTCCAGGCAAGGGCGCAGTTCGTCCAGCGAGACGGCGCGCTCGCTCACGCGCGCCCTCCTTGCAGCGGCAGCGGGGCGCCGGCGCCCGGCCCCGGCGTCTGGTGAAAGGCGCCCTCGGGCGTGAAGCGCACCGCCATCAGCCCCGCGGGCTCGTGCCACAGCACGGCCTGCGCGAAGTCGGGCGGCCAGCCGAGCGGCACGATCTCGGCGGCGAACAGCGCCAGGTAGCGCCGGGCCTGCGCCACGTCGGCGGGCTGCGCGGGCTGCACGGCGGCGTCGCAGCCCTTGAGCTGCAGCGTGCGGTTCGTGCTCGGCTGGCTGAAGGCCACGGCGACGCGGCGGGTGAGCGCCACGTCGCGCAGCAGCGCCTCGGCGGTGTTGGCGAAGGTGAACACG
>JAEUPF010000115.1 GCA_016790425.1 Rubrivivax sp. | reverse complement strand
CGCCCGGCCGCGTATGGTTCGCCCCGGCGCGCCACCGCCCGCGGTCCGCGCGCCGGTTGTCCTTCGTCAGCGTCCCCAGCCATGGCCCAGGTCTCGATCCGCTCGGTGAAGAAGCGCTTCGGCGAAGTCGAGGTGCTGCATGGCATCGACGTCCATATCGCCGACGGCTCGTTCACCGTGCTCGTCGGGCCCTCGGGCTGCGGCAAGAGCACGCTGCTGCGGATGATCGCGGGCCTGGAGCACATCAGCGGCGGCGAGATCGCCATCGGCGGCAAGGTGGTCAACGACGTGCCGCCCAAGCAGCGCGACATCGCGATGGTGTTCCAGAACTACGCGCTGTACCCGCACATGACGGTGCGCGACAACATGGCCTTCGCGCTGATGCTGGCCAAGGCCGACCGCGCCACCATCGACGCCAAGGTCGGCCGCGCGGCCGAGATCCTCGGCCTGACGCAACTGCTCGGGCGCTTCCCGCGCCAGCTCTCCGGCGGCCAGCGCCAGCGCGTGGCGATGGGCCGGGCCATCGTGCGCGACCCGCAGGTGTTCCTCTTCGACGAGCCGCTGTCCAACCTCGACGCCAAGCTGCGCGTGGCGATGCGCACCGAGATCAAGGAACTGCACCAGCGCCTGAAGACGACCTCGGTCTACGTCACGCACGACCAGATCGAGGCGATGACGATGGGCGACCAGATCGTCGTCATGAGGGACGGCCGCATCGAGCAAAGCGGCAGTCCGCTGGAACTCTACGACCGCCCGGCCAACACCTTCGTCGCCGGCTTCATCGGATCGCCGGCGATGAACTTCCTGCCCGGCACGCTGCGCCGCGGCGGCGGCGGCACGAGCGTCGAACTCGCCGACGGCACACAGCTGGAGGCCCCCTCCGGTGCCGCCGGCAGCGACGGCCAGCCGGTGATCTTCGGCACCCGCCCCGAGCACCTGGCGTTGTCGGCCGACCGCGGCATCCCGACCGAAGTCGTCACCGTCGAGCCCACCGGCGCCGACACGTTCATCTCCTGCCGCCACCACGGCACCGACATGTCGGCCGTGTTCCGCGAGCGGCATGCGTTCGCCCCGGGCACGACGATCCGCCTGCTGCCCGACCTGCAGCGCGCGCATCTCTTCGACGCCGCCACCGGTGCCCGCCTGGCGGCCTGACCCCGCCGCGCCACGCCTTCACGGATTCAACCGTCCCTCCCTGGTGCCCGCCGACGAGGCACAGAACCCACCCGCAAGGAGACCACCGCGATGAACAACTTCAACCGTCGCCGCTTCATCCAGAGCACGGCCGGCGCCGCCGCCGGCAGCGCGCTCGGCGCCGGCGCGATCTGGGCGCCCACCGTGCAGGCGCAAGGCGCGCCCGCCTACAAGCCCGAGAAGGGCGCCAAGCTGCGCGTGCTGCGCTGGAGCCGCTTCGTGCAGGGCGACATCGACCAGTACATGAAGAACGTCGCCGCCTTCACCGCCAAGACCGGCGTCGAGGTGCGCGTCGACAACGAAGGCTGGGAAGACGTGCGCCCGAAGGCCGCCGTGGCCGCCAACACCGGCGCCGGGCCCGACATCATCCTGTCGACCAACGACGACGCCAATCTCTACCCCGAGAAGCTGCTCGACGTCACCGACCTCGCCACCTACCTCGGCCGCAAGTACGGTGGCTGGTACCCCGCCTGCGAGGCCTACCTGCGCCCCGACGGCAAGAAGTGGATCGGCATCGCGCTCGGCGCCGCCGGCTCGATGCTCGTGTACCGCGCCAGCCACGTGAAGGCGGCCGGCTTCGATGGCGTGCCCAAGGACACCACCGGCTTCCTCTCGCTGCTCAAGGCGATGAAGGACAAGGGCACGCCGTCGGGCTTCGCTCTGGGCAACGCCACCGGCGACGGCCTGTGGTGCAACTGGCTCGTCTGGTCGCACGGCGGCATGCTCGTCGACAAGAACAACAAGGTCGTCATCGACAGCCCCGAGACCCTGAAGGCGCTCGAGTACGGCAAGGAGATGTACGCCACCTTCGCGCCGGGAACGCTGTCGTGGCTGGACCCGAACAACAACAAGGCCTTCCTCGACGGGCAGGTCAGCCTCACCAACAACGGCATCTCGATCTACTACGCGGCCAAGACCTCGAAGGACGAGAAGGTCGCGGCGCTGAAGGAGGACATCCACCACGCGCCGTTCCCGATCGGGCCGGTGGGTGTGCCCACCGAGTCGCACCTGTTCTTCAACCAGATGATCATGAAGTACACGAAATACCCGCAGGCGGCGAAGGAGTTCCTGCGCTTCATGATGGAGCAGGAGCAGTTCGAACCCTGGCTCACCGCCGCCGGCGGCTACATCGCGCACCCGCTGGACGCCTACTCGAAGGCGGCGGTGTGGACTGCCGACCCCAAGCACACCGCCTACCGCGACTGCGTGAAGAACATGCGCCCGGCCGGTTACGCCGGCAAGCTCGGCTACGCGTCGGCCGGCGCCGGCGCCGACTTCATCGTCGTCAACATGGTGGCCGAGGCCGCCAGCGGCTCGAAGACGCCCAAGGAAGCCGCCGAGCGGGCGCAGAAGCGCGCCGAGCGCTACTACAAGGTCTGATCGACCGCGTGGGAGCCCGATCGGCGTCGCCGATCGGGCTCGAAGCGCCGCCGCGGCACGCCACTTCATGCTGGAGAAGCTGCAGAACAACCGCAACGCACTGGGCTGGGCCTTCATGCTCCCGGCCACGGTGCTGTTGCTGCTGTTCCTCACCTACCCGCTCGGGCTGGGAACCTGGCTCGGCTTCACCGATGCCAAGGTCGGCCGCGACGGCGAGTGGATCGGGCTGGAGAACTTCTCGTTCCTCGTCGGCGACAGCGTCACGCGGCTGGCGCTGTTCAACACGCTCTTCTACACGGTCGTCGCCAGCGTGCTGAAGTTCGGCCTCGGCCTGTGGCTGGCGCTGCTGCTGAACAAGAACCTGCCGTTCAAGAGCTTCTTCCGCGCCGTCGTGCTGCTGCCATGGATCGTTCCGACGGCCCTGTCGGCGATCGCCTTCTGGTGGATCTTCGACGCGCAGTTCTCGATCATCAGTTGGGTGCTGGCCAAACTGGGCCTCATCAACGCCTACATCGATTTCCTCGGCGACCCGTGGAACGCACGCTGGTCGACGATCGCAGCCAACGTCTGGCGCGGCATCCCGTTCGTCGCCATCTCGCTGCTGGCCGGGCTGCAGACGATCTCGCCTTCGTTCTACGAGGCCTCGGCGATCGACGGCGCCACGCCGTGGCAGCAGTTCCGCCACGTGACGCTGCCGCTGCTGACACCGATCATCGCCGTGGTGATGACGTTCTCGGTGCTGTTCACCTTCACCGACTTCCAGCTCATCTACGTGCTCACGCGCGGCGGGCCGCTGAACGCCACGCACCTGATGGCCACGCTCGCGTTCCAGCGCGGCATCTCCGGCGGCGCCCTCGCCGAGGGCGCGGCCATCGCCACGCTGATGGTGCCGTTCCTGCTGGCGGCGATCATGTTCAGCTACTTCGGGCTGCAGCGGCGCGCCTGGCAGCAAGGGGGCGACAAGTGAGGTGCGACCCGTGAGCGCCGCACTGCCGCAACCGCAGCAGCAACAACCGCAGCAGCAGCCGCCGCCGCAGGCCACCGACGACGTCGTCGGCATGGACTACCTGCAATCGGTGCCGCGGCGCTGGGTGACGGTCTACATCCCGATCGGCGCGTTCGTCTTCGTGCTGCTGTTCCCCTTCTACTGGATGGTGGCGACCTCGTTCAAGCCCAACGAGGAACTGCTGTCGCGCGAGGGCAACCCGTTCTGGATCGTCAAGCCGACCCTGGCGCACTTCGAGAAGCTGCTGTTCAACACCGAGTACCCGGCGTGGCTGTGGAACACGGTCGTCGTCTCGGTGGTGGCCACGTTCCTGTCGCTCGCCGCCTCGGTCTTCGCCGCCTACGCCATCGAGCGGCTGCGCTTCCAGGGTGCCAAGCCGGCCGGCGGGGCGATCTTTCTCGCCTACCTCGTGCCGCCGTCGATCCTGTTCATCCCGCTGGCGGCCATCGTCGTGAAGCTGGGGCTGTTCGACACGCGCTGGGCGCTGATCCTCACCTACCCGACGTTCCTGATCCCGTTCAGCACGTGGCTGCTGATGGGCTACTTCCGCTCGATCCCGTACGAACTGGAGGAATGCGCGCTGATCGACGGTGCCAGCCGCTGGCAGATCCTGGTGCGCATCATCCTGCCGCTGGCCGTGCCGGGCCTCATCTCGGCGGGCATCTTCGCCTTCACGCTGAGCTGGAACGAGTTCATCTACGCCCTCACCTTCGTCTCGTCGTCCGAAGTGAAGACGGTGCCGGTGGGCGTGGTCACCGAACTCGTCGAAGGCGACGTGTACCACTGGGGGCCGCTGATGGCCGGGGCGCTGCTCGGCTCGCTGCCGGTGGCTTTCGTCTACTCGTTCTTCGTCGAGCACTACGTGTCGGGCATGACCGGCTCGGTGAAGGAATAGCCGCGGCGACCGCGGCGGCCTTTCGCCAACGCCCGCTGCGGCCCCAAGGAGGCGCGTCATGCGCATCGCATTCGTCGGCCTGGGTGCCATGGGCGCACCGATGGCGCTCAACCTCGTCAAGGCCGGGCACGACGTGCGCGGCTTCGACGTGCGCCCGGGCGCCGCCGACGCGCTGGCGGCCGCCGGCGGCCACGCCGCCGCATCGGCTGCCGAGGCGGCCCGCGAGGCCGATCTGCTGTGGCTGATGGTGGTCAGCGGCGCGCAGGCCGAGGCCGTGCTCTTCGAGGCCGGGGCCGCGGCGGCGCTGCC